>CAYJVC010000057.1:0-2848 GCA_964373505.1 uncultured Planctomycetia bacterium | reverse complement strand
ACGGTGGTGTGAGAGGACGAAGAGGATTACTACTGAGCCTCTTCTCCTACTCGATATGGCAAACCTTCTCTTAAAGAAAGTCGATCGTCCAAGAGAGCTCGGCTGGTTTCAGGCGGGTTCGATGCTTTATGGGGACTGGGGCACCTCGAAGGCGTATGTTTTAGGTCTGGCGTTCGCCATCGCGGGCCACGCCTCGATGTTTTTCCTCCTGGCGATGAGTATTCTGACGGCTCTCGTCGGATTTTCTTACACGATTGTTTGCAAAGCTTTCCCGGACGGAGGCGGGGTCTATTCGGCCGCGCGGTCGCGTTCAAAGACATTGTCCGTCGTGGGCGCCCTGCTCCTTGTGGCCAGCTATGTCGTGACGGCTTCTTTGAGCGGAATCGAAGCTTTTCATTACTTTGGAGTTGCGCACGCCCGGGAATGGGCAATTGTGGCCCTGGTATTCATCGGCCTCATCAATATTATCGGCCCAACTAAGAGCAGTGCGGTCGCGATGGTCATCGCGGTTGGCGTAGCGCTGATGCTCCTGGTGCTGTGTCTGGCGGCTATTCCGAATATTCGTAATATCGAGATCTCCTGGCCTCAAGGATCGTTTGGATCTAACTGGACGAAATTTGTGGGTATCGTGCTGGCGCTTTCCGGCGTGGAAGCCATAGCCAATTTTACGGGGATCATGCGAGAACCCGTTGGAAAAACCGCCCGCAAAGCCATTTTGCCGGTTTTGTTTGAAGTCGTCATCGTGTCGTTAATATTGGGCGCCGCTATGAATTCCATCCCCGGATTAACCAATCACACCGAAGACATGATACGGGTTATCGGTGATTTTTATATTGGGCCTTGGTTTGGTCACTTAATCGCCATCATGATTGGTTTGTTGCTCTTGTCGGCGTGCAACACGGCGATTATGGGACTGGTCAGCGTGACATTTTTGATGTCCAAAGACCGGGAGCTCCCAGAAATATTTTCAAAACTCAATCGTTTCGGAATGCCTTGGTTTAGTTTGGCTGTCTCGGTGGCTCTGCCGGTTTTTGTCCTGGTTTTAGAAAGCGACCTATACCATTTGGCCTCCCTGTACGCGATCGGAGTCGTGGGGGCGATTATGATCAATCTCGCCAGTTGTTGCCGCAACGAGAGGGTGGCGCTCAAAAAATACGAGCGGGCCGTATTGGTGATTGCCACCGTGCTGATGATTGCGATCGAGGCCACGATCGTGATTCAAAAACCCAACGCTGTTTTGTTCGCTGCGAGTATCTTGGCGGCTGGATTGGCCGCGCGTGCCATGGCGAAGCGTCTCGAGGCCGCGCGCGTGCCGGTGATGCCGGAAGTGCTGGGGATCAACGTGTTGACGATCGAGGAAGCCAAGGACCTGATGCCGCTCTACAGGGGCACGACGCTCGTGGCCGTGAAGGCCGTGAACCCCGCGTTTTTAGAGGAAGCCAGTTTGCACGCCAAAGGCAAGCGTGAAAATGTGGTGTACGCGCTCTACGTGGAGGAAAAGCCGCCCGGCTGGGCGTATCCGGAGGAGGTGGAACCGTCGACGCAGGCGGTGGATGTATTGAGGCAGGCGGTGCAGGAGTTTGAAGGACGCGGGATCACGGCCGTGCCGTTGTGGGCTCTGGCCGACAACGCGGGCCGCTACATCGTGCACACGGCGAATACGTTGAATCTGGATACGGTCATGATCGGGGCGACTAGGCGCGGCGCGCTCGAGCGTATGCTGCGTGGTGAGGTGCTGAAAACTATCAGTGAGCAGCTGCCACAAGATAAGCATCTTGTCATTTGCAATTAGGGGGTAAAAATGTCGAAATTAGTTTTGGTTCGTCACGGCGAATCGCAGTGGAATCTCGAGAACCGTTTTACCGGCTGGGTGGATGTGCCATTGTCGTCGAAGGGGATTGAGGAAGCTAAGCGCGCCGGTGAGAAATTAAAAAAAGAAAATATTCATTTTGACGCGGCCTACACCTCCGATCTTCAGCGCGCGCAAAATACCCTGAAGCTGATCCTCGAGATTTTGGACCAAACCCATATCCCGGTCACCAAAGACCAGGCGCTGAATGAGCGGCACTACGGGGAACTGCAGGGTTTGAACAAGGCCGAGACCGCTTTAAAATTTGGGAACGCCCAGGTGAAGATCTGGCGGCGGTCCTACGATGTGGCGCCGCCGAAAGGTGAGAGCTTAAAAGATACCGCGGCTCGGACGCTTCCCTATTTTGAATCCAAAGTGATGGCGGATATAAATAGAGACAAAAATGTAGTTGTGGCCGCCCACGGCAATAGTCTCCGGGCCATTGTGATGCACTTGGACAAGCTCACCAAAGAGCAGGTGCTGGAGCTGAATCTCGGCACCGGAATCCCCATCCTCTATGAATTCGACAAAAACCTCAAAATCATATCCAAAAAAGAGCTGTCATAGCTAATTTTGACGAACGGGTCTCCCTCTTGTAATTTTACTGATAATCATGTACACTCCTTTATGAGATATATTAGGTATGATAAATTTTGATAAACCGGCATAATAATTTTGAGAGGGTGCTCGCATGAGAAATCTGAATCGTAAGGCGGTTCTACTCGCGGCGGTGATGGCGCTGGGGCTCGCGATGCCCGTGATGGCGGAGGAAGTGCCAGGCACAAACCCCACGGCTAAAATACTAGATATCACGGGCCAAGTCCGGTACAAGAACCCCGGTGATATGGATTGGAAATCAGCTGAAAAGGGCATGGAGCTCGCCCAAGGTTCCCATCTATTTGTAGGGGCCGATTCGGATTGCCAGTTGGCTCTTGGTAAGGACCGAAAAAGCGTCACCAAGATTAAAGCGGAAACTAAGGCGGTTTTGACATCGGTCGG
>CAYJVC010000056.1:0-3027 GCA_964373505.1 uncultured Planctomycetia bacterium | reverse complement strand
TTTGGACCTTCTGCGGGCGCAAGAGCCGCGTTCACCAACGCCGTGGCACCCTATGCCCGCGAACTTTCCTACACCAAAGCAGTGATGGCGCTATTGGCCGGTCAGATCACTCCGGGTCATGAGACAGTCCTCGAAAGACTGATCACGCAGGCTGGGTCACGCTTCGTGAGGGCTGTAAGGGAAGGAGAGGATGAAGTGTCCTTCTTCGATTCCTTCAAGGCGGCGCTCAAAGAGCATCTGATAGAGAGTCAGGATCTCGTCAGGCAGATCGAGTATGCTGTTCGGCTCGTGCGCGAGAGTATTTTGGTTACGGGCATGAAACTGCATTTGGCACGCGGCGGTAAGCCGGCTTCAGTTCCGAAAGTACTGGTCACGGACGGTGATTTAAGCCAGGGCGTGTTGAGGGTTATCGGAAAACTCGCAAAGGCGCTCAATCAAAATCAGTTCAAAGTCGCCATGCCGGATGACAAGGGCACCGCCGCCAGGACCCTGCGGGCGATGGGTATAGAGGTTGTCCGCGCAACGAATCTTGATGACATCTACCGCGAACTGAAAATTGATCCGAGAGCTCAGCCGCTATTCGTTGCGGTCCAGGGCGGCCAGATGGGTTATGCGGTTGCCAACGATGCGGCCCGTCGTATCCGCGAAGGAGACCCCTTATTGACTTTGGGTGTGATCGACCGTGAATATGTCGACGAGCTCAGTCAGACCGAACCGGGTGCGATCGTGTATTTTGCCGGCGTGGCATTGCCGAACTGGAGAAACCAACACGGAATTCCGGACGGTGCGGAACTCATCGTCGGTATAGGTGATTTCACAAGCGGCCTTGATCGTGAGTTCTTCAGTCGGTACAGTGGATTCAAGTTCTTCCATCACCAACCGCGCATATGGAAATACTTGACGCAGGCGCTCCGGGCACTCTACGCAACGGCCGTTTCCGCCTAAACCCTTCCATCCGATCTAGCCACCTCAGCGCATAATGGGGTCAGACCCTTTTTTTACAGGTTACTGATTTAAGCTGAAAAATTTGGAGTTAAACTTATCGGTGTCGGTAACTTCACCTCGCCGCTTGGCAGGGAATTCCTAAGTAAATATGAGAAGTCAGCATCCTTTAAGCTTATCAAGAAGGTCTGGCAGCATATTCGTGAAATGTACCTGTCCATCATGGAGCCTGCGCGTTCAAGGTCGTCCGCCTACCCCCACCCGAAATCAAGAAGTGGGGCGCCTTGTGTGAAGCTTACCTGACGCTTAGGACAGTCTCAACTTCGGCGTAACAAATACCACCCACCTTTCCACCCAAGTAGAAAAGGGCGCTGTCCCTTATAATCAATTTTCTTTCAAAAACTGTCGGACTTGATCATGGCTCCCGGCAAATACCAGGTAGTGACCGTCTTTGTAAAAACGGGTTACCACACGCGTACGCTGTTCGACATAGGCCTCCCAAATATCGTGTTGTAATTTTTTGAATACAAGGCGGTAGTGCCGACCCTGATAATCAAACATATAAGGAGTGTCAGAGGCCATGGACTCAGAGTCAAAGTAGCGCTGAAGCGCCAGGATTACGATGCCCGCCGCGCGTCTTTCCCGATCACCCAGTTTTTTCAAACAACGAAGATAGCTTGGTAGGAATAGGAGTTTAAAAGACATTAACTTAGTTTATGGGTTTTCTGAATCCATGCGGGTGTAACAGGCTTAGCGAGCGCTTTTTCTTTTTGGAAAGTCTTTTCAACCCTATCTAAATCTTCCGCTGAAAAAACACGCTCCACTGGATCGATGGGTGTTAGAATAATATGATTGTCTTTTAGGTCGGCCTTAAAATACCGATCGTCCCCCAAACTCAACTTAGATACAAACGCCGAAGGCAGATTAATCTGCCGGTGCCGATTCATCTTGATCACTGTCGTCATAGAGAATTACCCTCACTGTCGCAAGTATGCCTGAGAATAATAAAATTGTCAAATTAATAAATTATTAATTTAAATAAAAAAGGATGTTCCTTGCTCGCCGACCCATGGGGCGCCCTTCGCGAAGCCTACTTGACGCTGAGGACAGTCTCAACTTCGGCGTAAGGGATTAATAATTTTATGGCACACTCTCACCGCAAAAATAGGTGTCTGTCCCTATTTTAAGGATCGTCACTGACCCATGGGGTGTCCTGATGGCCGTCATGCGCTCCCTCCACGCCGACGCCACTCGCACCCTGCGTGCCGTTTCCGTCTCGGCGTAATGTATTGACAAAAGGCACACACTTAGGGTACACTTCTTTTGTGAAAAAGATTTATGAGTGGGACCAGGAAAAGAACGAGCGGTTGATTAGAGAGAGAGGCATATCGTTTGAGGCGATCATATCTTATATCGAGCAGGGCAACGTGATAGCGACTGTGTTGGGTAAGGGCAAGTATGACCACCAGAAACAGTGCATTGTGGCGGTCAATCAATATATTTATGTGGTTCCTTATGTCGAAGAAGGCAACCGCATTTTCCTTAAGACGATCATTCCAAGTCGTAAGATGACTAGACGTTATTTGTCCGAGGGAGGAATTTAACATGAAGACCTATAAGTTAGATAAGGAAGAGCAGGAAATCCTGAACGCCATCGAGAGCGGGGAATGGGGGCTTATCCGGCCTACAAAGCCGGAGCTTAAGCGCTACGCGGAAATTGCCAGAAACACGCTCCGAAAAGACCAAAGGATGAATATCAGAATTTCAAAAACTGATTTGGGCCGCATTAAAGCTAAAGCGGTCGAAGAAGGTATTCCCTACCAAACCTTGGTTGCCAGCATCATTCACAAGTATATCACCAGAGGTCTTGTTGCTGCATAATTCAAAAATAGGGACAGACACCTATTTTTTCATAGTCCCTATTTTACTATCTCACCGCGATGTACCAGTCTCTTTACGCCTCCGCTATCTCGGCGTAAACAGCCTGTGTAAGCCAGCGCCCCAGGGGTGCATGAAGCACAAGCCATAAATAATGCTTGACAAACATTATGCTCATGAAGCATCATTATTGCATGGTCGGCAGAG
>CAYJVC010000055.1:0-4004 GCA_964373505.1 uncultured Planctomycetia bacterium | reverse complement strand
GCCGCGCGGGCTCCTACTACGCTCGGCTGCGCCGAGCTTCGTAGGACAGGGCCCCGAGGCGGCAGTACTCTTCCGCCCTGGCTTCCAACGCCGCCCGATCCAAGAGAAAAACCTCCGTGAACAACATCCGGCACATCTTTCGTCAAAATAATTCTTGGGACGTCCTTGCCTCCGAACATGCGCGCGATTATCCCGGGGACCGGTGTATTCCCCGGAGCCACGTCCCCGATAAAGTTCTGCAGGGACCCTGAAGTTGGACGCGATGAGGTTTTAAGGTACTGGCCCACCTGGGCATCAATAAATTTCTGACCTAGCAGGATCTTTTCATATTTTTTACGGTTCGTCTCGGCATAAACCTGCGGACGCACGGATATATAGGAAACCCCCTCTGCTTTCAGAAGGCTCTTGAGATGTGGCGTGTGGTAACCGCCGGCGACGAGCACGGCCTTGGACTGCGACTCCTCAGCCATCTTCTCGAACATATTTTGGATGAATGCCCTGTCCCTGTCATGCGTGATCGTATAAAATTCCTCAGCCTTCGCGACGATCTCGTCAAAACCCTTTTCGAGGAACGTCGCGTTCTCATAAAAATTCTTGAGGTCCATGATCTTGCGGTTGAGAAACCCCGTCAGATGCACGACGCTGAACGAGGCCGACTCTGTCTTGTAGCTGGTAAATTCCTCCGGCGTCATCGTAAGGTTAAAAAGGCTCCTTAAATGCCGGAGCATGTTCGAAGACTTGAGGAGCTTTTGTTCATCGCCGCTTTGGGCGAGCGCGGCGAACACTTTGGTCTCTAAAACCTTTTCTTCCTCAAGGATCTTGTCCGCCTGGATCTTTTTGGCGGCTTTCAAATAATCGATATACTTAGCAAGTTCTGGATACTTTACGGACACGTCATCCTGAGCCCATTCGCTACGCTCAGGGTAAACTCCGCGAAGGATCTCGTCTTTTAGATTCTTCGGCGACTGCGTCGCCTCAGAATGACGGGCGAGTCTTAGCTTTTCTTCCAAATAGGAATAAAACGCCTTTGCTTCCTTGTGGTCGGCGGCGGCGAGCCTAAAGGGCGATCTTTGGGTCTGCGACAGCTCGGCCAGTTCTTTTTGAATTTCCGCCGGAAGACCTGAAACGGCTCGGATCTGCTCCTCATTGGCCTTCTTGAAATCGATCTTGGCCTCTTTTTCTTTGAGCTCCTTGAGGTGTTTCAAGTGCGGAAAATCCTGGAGAGAAATGTTCTGCGCAATGGCTTGCTTTTCGAGGATCTCAAAAAATTCGGTGAGCGGTATTTCTTCCTTCAGAAAGCGCTGATGGGCCGCGTCGAACGAAAGAAGCCAGGGGTTATAGATCCTCGGCTTCAGCACCTTGATCGCGGACTCGATCCGGTCTAGGTAGTTCTGGAATTTTTCCCTTTGGTTGGCCGTGTAACGGTAGGCCTCGAGCGCCTGGATGTAGAGCGCAAAGTCTTCGACACCCCATAGCTTGAAGTCATGTTCGGAGGTGAGGTCGAGGTACTCCGGCCCGTGAAGCAGCCCTTTCCTCAAGAACGAATCCGCGACCTCTTTTCTTTTATCAGCGGCCGCGTACTTTCTGAGGAACGAAAGCGAATCGTCGCCTATGCCGGCCTCTAAAAATACGTATTGGATCCCTTTTTCCTGCTCAAGGATGGCGCCTAGGGACTTGGCAAGGTTCAACTGCCCGGATTCGTTCATATGGGCGTCCTGGATCAGGACGACTAATCTGTCATCCTGAGGCGCGCCAGCGCCGAAGGATCTCGTTTTTCGGGATGGGGCTTGCCAGGCATCCTCCACCACGGCCACAGACTCGGGAAAACGAAGGCTTACTTTTGGTTTTTCAAAGATATCCAACTGAGCGGGCTTGAATTCGGAAGCCGCAAAGGAGACCTGCTGGAAAAGGAAAGTCTGGATGAGGAGAGTGGAAATAAAGCGTATTACAAAACTTTTATTAACAGACTTGAACTGCATGAAACCCCCGTAGTTATGTTGCGTCAATTTTACCCTATAATTTTTTGAATGCAAGCCTTGCCCGCGAAATTTATGTAAAATAATTTAAGTCTTTTTAAACAATGTTAAGTATACCTAACAGACTAACGTTTACGCCGCTCTCGCCATCATCCTCCGGACGTTCTGGAAGAGTGTTAGGGACTTGTTGATCATGGCCTGAATGGTGGGAAGCTGAAAGGCAAAGTCTATGACCGCTTTTAAACCGCGGCGACGGCCTGCCATATCGGCCAGAGTCTCCCCTGTAAAGTCCTGCCGGACCTTGTCAGTCACGAAACCGGCAAAGTAAGAGACAACCTTTAAGTAATCTGAGGTCGTGACATCAACTTCGCTGAACTTGATGACACGATCGTCTGGATCAAAAACGCCGGCGTACCGTCCGGCCAGAGCGTGGCCGCCGGCCAGGATCCTTGTAAAGCTCTCGTCGGCGTTGGGGTTGGATCTGTAGAGCGAGGTCAGGGTCCTTGGGGCCGTCTGGGCGTATTTGGCATCGAAGTCACCCACTTCGTCTTCATTGACAAGCTGGAAAATAAGGCCTGTGTCGTTGACGGCGGGAAGACCAGAATGGACCTTGTCCTGAAGACCGACGTCCTCCAAAATTCTTTCAAGAAGCAGTTTCTTATCCCAACCAATGTCCCGAACATCCAGGAAGAGGTCTGTATCCTGGTAACGGGTATTCGGCAGGGTTAAAAGTCCGTATTCGGCGAGAAGAGAACTTAACTTCTTTTCGAAGAGGTCAGGACTCAAGTCTTTCCAGGCGGATAGAGACATAAGAAACAGTACCGGCTGCTCCGTGACATTCTCCGGCAGACTTATCTCGGCGCTGGTCCGCTCGAGAGCCAGCGTCGCTAAAAGACCCGTGGCGTTTCGGTCTGATTCTTTGGCTTCACTCTTAAAGCGATCGAGCAATTGACGTCTATCCTCGTCCGCATTAGAGGATATAAGGATGGAGAATCCTTTTACGTCAGAGTTCAGGCGCACTGTCTGGCCGCTTTTTGTGATGTACAGGCCCGAGAGCGGCCCTAGGGCAAAGCGGTTGTCTTTCGAAGCGGCGCTTAACTGCAGGATAAAGAGCTTGAATGCGTTCAAGGCTTCCTCTCCAAAGTGCTCCCTTACCAGGGTGAGTGTGTCGAGGGCTTGTTGCCGGCTTGGATCTTCTACGGCAAGGGGGGATTCCTCTGCGAGACGGGCGCCTGTTTCAAGTTTCTCCAGCGCGGCTTCTACCTCTACTCTAGCATCGCCCACGGGGCCGCTTAGATAAGCAATGCCGGACCCGGTCGTGA
This sequence comes from uncultured Planctomycetia bacterium, assembly GCA_964373505.1. GTDB lineage: Bacteria > Omnitrophota > Gorgyraeia > 2-02-FULL-51-18 > 2-02-FULL-51-18 > CAYJVC01. Next base: position 706 of record CAYJVC010000055.1, on the reverse strand, counting down.
GCTCTTGTCGGACATCATCGCGATACGCTATATCTTTATTTTCAGCGGCCTCTAGGCGAGCCGCTACAAGCAGGATGGCCAGCTCCCTGTTGGACATCTCAAAATCAGGTTCATGGAACTTTCGTATAGCATCCACCAAACTGAGCGCACCTCTCGCATATAATGCGACAGCACTGTCTCCATAGCCACCCTTCGGCAAACCGCGGGATTCCTTTCCAACGAGGAAAGCGCTCACTTCCCGGGCAACTCTCTTGGCATGTTCTTCTTCCGTCGCAAACGGCAAACTTGACTCGGTTCCTGGATTTGTGATAACCGAGACAATTCCGTCCAAAATTTTTTCCACCGGCGAATTATTCCTTGAAGGCTTCCAAGCATTGATCCGTAAATTTTCCTTACTGTTATCTCTAAGATAAACCAGAATTTGTTCAATGGTGGCTTCCGACACGACGAGCGAGCTTGTTTGCGATTCGAATTCAATCTGAACGCCGGGCCATGATTTGACTAGGGCGTCAATGTCTTTAGCTTGCGAAAGATAATCGCTTTTTCTACGGTGACTGGAATGGACCTCACGGAAGGCCGAAGTTGCCATCCGTGCGCCCGACAAAGAGCGCGTCGGGACTACGGTGCCTACGGCACCTCCGTCCGGAACTACTACGCCGCTCGTAGTCAGCCGCGCATTTTGCGGCTGACGAAGACTCGCCGTCTT
>CAYJVC010000054.1:0-4106 GCA_964373505.1 uncultured Planctomycetia bacterium | reverse complement strand
AACCTGGAGTGGAACCAGTGGGTGGCGATGATACCCACGGTGATAGTGATCACGTTTGCGCTCCGGCCGCTTGAGAATCTTCTTACGAATATCACCGAGAAGTTTTTGTTCCAGAAAAAGTATGATTACCGGGACCTTTTGAGGGTCTTTACCAACGAGATCCTGACGTTTTTGGATCTGCAGAGGTTGACGGAAAAGACGGTGGAGGGCCTAAGCAGTATCGTAAAGCTCGAGTCGGCGGCGGTGCTGATCCGCGACAAAGACGCGAAAGTGTACAAAGTCATCGCCGGGCAGAATCTGAAGCAGAATGACGTCGTGTTAAGCGACGACCACACCCTGGTTCACTATTTAAAGGCGTCGAACCAACCGATAATGCGCGATAAAACGGTCGATAAAATGGAGCATGAAGGCGACGTGACGCAGGCGTTCAAGGCCTTGAACGCTCAGCTTTGTCTCCCGATTCAATCGCACGACCAGCTTATCGGGATTTTGTGCCTCGGCATGAAAAAATCCGGTGAGGAGTATACTCCCGAAGAGCTGGACATCCTGATGACGCTGGCGCGCGCGGAGGCCATTGCCATATCCAACGCTCAGCTTTTCGACGAACTCTCCAAAACCCAGGCGGAAGCGGCGCAACGGGAGAAGATGGCGGTCATTGGGACGCTCGCGGCGGGCATCAACCACGAGATCTGCAACCCGCTTGGTATCGTGCGGGGACAGTGCGAAATGTTTCTCTTGAACGTACGCGACGGGTTCTTTAAGAATAAATCCGCAGAGGAGATTGTCCAGATCGCTCAGGACGTGATGTATAAGGCCATTCATGAGACGGACCGCGCAACGGCGATCACAAAGAAGCTGTCCAGCTTCGCCAAACCTTCGAAAAAGTCATCCTTTGAGGAGGTTGTGGTGGAGAAGGAGCTCGACGAGATCATGGGGCTTCTGGGGCAGGACCTCAAGCTCAACAACATTGACCTGCGCCGCAATTTTCCCAAGGACTATCCGACGATCCTGGCCGACAAGAAGCAGATCCAGGAAGTTTTATTCAATATCATCCGAAACGCCGCGCAGGCGATAGAGAAAAAGGGAGGCAGGATCGTGGTGTCGGGGCTGTCCGAGAACGGGTCGGCATACGTTAACATTACAGACAATGGCTCGGGCATTCCGAAAGATAAGATCGACCAGATCTTCCACCCATTTTATACGACCAAGGCGCCGGGCAAAGGCACGGGGCTGGGGCTTTTTATCGTGAAACAGGTCGTGGAGCGCAACAACGGTACGATCGCCGTGCAAAGCGAGCCGGGCGTGGGCACGACGTTTACGCTGAAGTTTCCGGTGGCAAAGCCGGAATTGACGGCTTTGAATTGATATGCCAAAGCTCCTGACGATCGACGACGAAACGGAATTTACCAATCTGATTCTGGACTACTTCACGCCGCGCGGCTTTCAGGTGCTAGTGGCTAACCACGGCGACGACGCGATCCGTATCGCCGAAAAAGAAAAGCCCGAAGTGTGCCTCATCGATCTTAAGATGCCCGGCTTGCATGGCGATGAAGTTATGATGAAGATCCTTGCGATCAACCCGAAAACAAAGTGCATCATGATCACGGCCTCGGAGGGAGAGGGAAAAACGCGCGAGAAGCTTTTGGAGATGGGGGCCTACACCTGCTTTGATAAACCGTTAACGTCGCTGAAGGATCTAGAACAAAAAATAAAAGAGGCATTAGAATAATAAAGAATAGTTGGATTACGCTGATTTAAAAAATGATTACGCAGATTAGTTAAGAAATAGATTACGCGGATTAGAAACAATGATTACTCAGATTAAAGAGACAAATAGGTCTGGCGGAATATACGTTCAAAACGCAGCTCGGCAGAAAGAAAGATTGCATGGCGATCTTACGGAGAAGATAATTGCGTTGTGTTTTAAGGCTCATAGGGAATTGGGACCTGGCTTTAGCGAAAGAGTGTATCACAATGCCTTAAAGCAGGAATTAGTAAAAGAGCGTATCGATTTCCAAATGGAAAAGGAATACGACATTACATATCATGAAACAAAAATCGGTTCTTTGAGATTAGATTTAGTCATCCAAAATAAGGTCGTTGTCGAGGTGAAAGCCGTAACAGGAAAACCGCCGGAGCTATTCAGGCACCAGGTCCTTTCATATTTAAAAGTTACAGGTCTCAACGTGGGGTTGTTAGTAAATTTTGGAAACAAAAGTTGTCAGATAAGCAGAATAATCCAGTAATCATTGCTTTAATCTGCGTAATCCATAAATAAGAGAAAGGTATTCCAATGGTAGCAACTAAACCTCGCATGCTGGTGGTGGACAATGAGATCGACATTTGTAATTTCGTGAAGTCCTTTTTTGAGCTCAGGGGTTTTTCCGTGGGCACGGCGCTGGACGGCGACGAGGCGATGACGAAAGTGGACGAGACAAAACCCGACATCGTGCTTTTGGACATCGTGATGAGGCGCAGGGAAGAGGGGCTCGAGTACCTGCCTCAGATGAAGAAGGCCCACCCGGCGATAAAAGTGATCATTGTCACCGCGATGGAAGACGAAAAGCTCGCCGAATCCGCAAAGAATCTGGGCGCGGACGATTACATCACAAAACCACTCGTGCTTGAGTACCTGGAAACGACGGTTTGGGAAAAGATTAAAAATTTAAAGATAACTTAATGATTACGCGGATTAAAAAGAAGATTGCGCAGATTAAGAACGTAGGCCAATCGGTGTAATCATTTTTAAAATCCGTGTAATCCACAAATAAGATCTGTTCCTAATGTATAGCCGTTTAGATTACCAAGAAGCCCTTCTCAACGCCTCAAAGGGCATGATCCGCGTCAAAGACCCCGTGACGCTCCTTAAGATCATCACCCGCTTCATAGACCGCCAGATCGGGGTCACGCATGTTGCCGTCATGCTCTATGACCGGAAACACGATGGTTTTGTTCTCATCGACAGCAAGGGCGAAGGAGGGACCAAGATCCCGGTCGGGTACGTGCGCATTCCGAAAGAAAATCCGCTTGTCAGTTTTTTTATGGCCGCGAGCAATGGAGTCTTCGCGAGGAAAGAGGCGCTGGTATTCGAGGAGCTCAAGCACCTGCAAAATTTTGAGATCCTGGTGAACAAAAAAGAAGGCCGCGCGATCCACTACGAAGAGATCCAGAAGCACATGACGTATCTGAGGGCGGCCGTCTGTGTGCCGAGCTTCTATAAAAAAGAACTTATAGGCGTCCTGATCCTGGGAGAAAAACTTTCGGGCGAGACGTACCATGAGGAGGAGATAGGCCTTTTCGTCACGCTCGCCAACGACGTCGCGATGGCCGTAAAGAATGCCGAACTCATCAAAGACCTGAAAACCGCCTACGACAAGGAGCACCAGCTTTTCATTCACACCTCGATCGCGCTAGCCACCGCGATCGACGCGCGTGACCGCTACACGCACGGCCATTCGGAGAGGGTTTCTCATTATAGTCTTGTGATCGTGAAAGAGTTGGTGGACACTCAGAAGCTGCCGTATGACCGCGAATTTATGGAGACCGTGCAGCTTTCGGCGCTTTTGCACGATGTCGGAAAGATAGGGATCAAGGACTCGATCCTGAACAAGCCGTCGGGGCTGACGCCGGAAGAATTTGAGGTCATGAAATCCCACGTGGTGATAGGCGCGTCGATCGTAAAGCCGGTGAAAGGGTTGACGCACCTGGAGGACGGGATCCTGTACCATCATGAGCGCTGGGACGGTCTGGGGTATCCTCACGGGCTGAAGGGCAAGGATATTCCCATTATCGGGCGTATCGTCAACGTCGCGGACTCGTACGACACGATCACGACGACCCGCGCCTACAAACCCTCCACCACACCTGCGCAGGCGCTTGAGGAGCTCAAAAAATGCTCAGGCACCCAGTTCGACCCGGAGATCGTCGAGGCCCTTATCAACGCCCACAAGAAGGGCAAGCTCACGAAGCGCGAATACACGAGCTTTGATTTTTCGCGTTTGCACTAGCGTTTAGTCCTGCCTAAGAGTCGCTGCTAAGCTCCATTTAAATCCAGTTAAATTTGCTTAAATAAGGATATGATTTTTTTTCAAATATATGTTGACAGA
>CAYJVC010000053.1:0-4735 GCA_964373505.1 uncultured Planctomycetia bacterium | reverse complement strand
TGTCATCTCGAGGAGCGAAGCGACGAGAGATCTCATCACACGACTTGATGAGATTTCTCGCTTTCCGCCAGAGGCGGACCCGCCTTCGGCGGGCGCTCGAAATGACAATGTGTATCTTATTTAATTTGATATACTTACGTTATTAAATAGAAGGAACTCTTTAGTGAATTCCTTGTATTTTTTTGCGCCTTCGGAATCCTTGTCATAGAAGTAGATGGGCTTGCCGAAACCCGGCGCCTCACTTAGACGGATGTTTCTAGGGATCACGGTCTTGTACACCTTATCGCCGAAATGTTTTTTTACTTCATCGATCACTTGTTGCGTGAGGTTCGTGCGAAAATCCGCCATCGTCATCAAAACCCCCTCGATCTCCAAAGAATTGTTGAGATTGTCCCGAACCAGATTGATCGTTTTTATAAGCTGGCCTAAGCCCTCCAGTGCATAATATTCGCATTGGATTGGAATAAGGACGGATTTGGAACCTGTCAAGGCGTTCACGGTAAGAAGTCCAAATGAAGGTGGGCAATCAATTATTATAAAATCATATACATCAGATACTTGTGATATTAATTTTCTTAATTTAACTTCCCTTCCCATTTCGCTGACTAGCTCAATTTCCGTACCGGAAAGATCCTGATTAGCGGGAACTATAAAAAGATTCAGGACAGAAGTTTCCCGAACAACATCTTGGATCGGTGAGTCGCCGAGCAGCGCGTGGTAGATGGATTTTTCAACGGTGTGCTTGTCAATGCCGAGGCCGCTTGTGGCATTTCCCTGGGGGTCAAGATCTATCAGAAGGCATTTTTTTCCTTCGAGCGCAAGACCCGAGGAAAGAGAAACTGCGGTGCTCGTCTTCCCCACACCACCCTTTTGATTGCAAATCGCTACGACCTTAGCCATATGTGAGCTATCTTATTAGAACGGTCTTATTCTGTCAATCGGTTTCCACGTGGAAACTGACGTGGAGCGTCATTCTGAGCCCATTCGCTACGCTCAGGGTAAACTCCGCGAAGAATCTAAAAACGAGATCCTTCGTCGGTCGCCGTAGCGACCTCCTCAGGATGACGGACTTATTCGACGGAGCTTCTCGATGTAGATGGCCAGGACGGATATGTCACAAGGAGTGACACCCGAGATCCTAGCTGCTTGGCCTAAGGATAATGGCCTTACCCTATCGAGCTTTTCCTGCGCTTCTTTGCTTAATGCTCTTATTTCATGAAAATCCAGGCTCGCGGGTATCTTTTTCTCTTCATACTGCTTTAGCCGGTTCACCAGGCCCTCTTCCCTCTGGACATAACCTGAGTACTTGATCTCTACCTCTACCTGATTCCGAATTTTGGGGTCCCCTATCTTCTCATTCAATATCCCAAGCACGTCCTCAATCCGAATCTCAGATCTCCTAAGATATTGATCTAAAGTAACTTGCTGATACCTCGTGGAGCCTATTTTTTCGATCCACTCCCCTATCTTCTTTTGCTTTTCCGAGAACTTCTCGTACTGGCTTTTGGAAATAAGCCCCAGTTCATGCCCATATCCTAAGAGCCTCTTGTCCGCGTTGTCCTGCCTTAAAAGAAGCCTATGTTCAGCTCGTGATGTAAACATGCGGTAAGGCTCTTCTGTACCATTAGTTACAAGATCATCTATCAGAACGCCGATATAAGCCTCGGATCGGCCTAAAATAAATGGCGCTTTGTTTCTGAGCTTAAGCACAGCGTTGATCCCCGCCATGAGGCCCTGGCAAGCGGCTTCCTCGTACCCTGAGGTTCCGTTGATCTGCCCGGCGAGATATAAATTTTCTACTTTTTTTGTCTCAAGTGTAGGTTTCACTTGGGTCGGTGGGCAGAAATCATACTCAATCGCATAGCCAAATCTCATAAGCTCAGCTTTTTCAAGCCCTTGTATACTTCTAACTAGTTTTATTTGCACATCTTGTGGAAAACTTGTAGATAAACCATTCACATAGTATTCATGCGTGAATCTTCCTTCAGGTTCCAAAAAGATCTGATGGCGCTTCTTATCCGCAAATTTATTTACCTTATCTTCGATTGAAGGGCAGTAGCGCGGACCACGGCTTTGAATTTTTCCCGAGTAGAGGGGAGAGCGGTGTAAATTTTCTCTGATGATCTGATGCGTTTTTTCGGAGGTGAATGTTAAATGACAGGGGAGTTGCTCTTGGGTAATTTTCTCCGTTTGGAAGCTAAAAGGCACGGGGTTCTCATCCCCATGCTGAGGTGTAAGGTTAGAAAAATCGATGGACTTGCCGTTCAAACGCGGGGGAGTGCCCGTTTTAAGGCGCTGAATTTGAAAACCGAGCTTTAAAAGGCAATCGGAGAGGCCGATCGCGGGCTTGTCGCCGGCGCGACCGCCGCCGAACGTGATCTCGCCAATGTGGATAAGGCCGTTTAAAAAGGTTCCGGTCGTGATGATCACGGATTTCGCGTGATAATGCGTCTGGATATTGGTGATCACGCCCTCAACGGAGTTCCCGCTCACGAGGATCTCCTTTACTTCGCCTTGCTTCAGGTCGAGATCGTCCTGGCCTTCGAGGACCTGCTTCATCGTCATCGCGTAGATCTTTTTGTCGCACTGCGCGCGAGGCGCCCACACGGCGGGGCCTTTACTGGTATTCAGCATGCGGAATTGGATGCCCGTGCGGTCCGTGAGCTTGGCCATTTCGCCGCCCAAAGCGTCGATCTCGCGCACGATATGGCCCTTGGCGACACCGCCGATGGCGGGATTGCAGGACATTTGCGCCACCGAGTCGATATTCATCGTGAGCATGAGGGTTTTTGCGCCCATGCGCGCCGCCGCGAGGGCCGCTTCGCATCCGGCGTGGCCGGCTCCAACGACGATCACATCGTACTGTTTATCAGAAATTACATTCATGATTAAATCCGAAATTCGAAGCACGAAGTACGAAACAAACCTGAATTTTCAAAATTCAAATGATCGAAACACCCGTTTTGAATTTCGGTCATTCTAATTTTGGATTTGTTTCGGATTTCGAATTTCGTGCTTCGGATTTTCAAGCTAGGTGAGAGTGACTTTCTTAAGGTGAAGCTGGTAAAGGCTCATGATAATGGTGTTGGTGAGCCAATAGAGGACGAGGCCTGAGGGCATGGAGTAAAAAATGAACCCGAAGACCACGGGCATCATCAGGAACATCATTTTTTGCTGCATTTCCATCGCCGGATCCTGTCCCTCCATTTTGATCTGCGTGAATTTCTGCTGAATCACCATCGCCGCGACCATAATGAGCGGGAGCACGTGGATCTTATTCCCCAGAAAGGGGAGGGAAAAGGGAAAATACACCGAATCGGGCGAGGACAGATCACTGACCCACAAAAAACGGGAGTTTACGAGCATCACGGATTTTGAAAGTGCCACATACAGAGCGATGAACACCGGCATCTGGAGAAGCATCGGGAGGCACCCGCCGAACGGATTCACCTTGTGCTTCTTATACAGCGCCATCATCTCGCGGTTCATTTTCTCCGGGCTGCCTTTGTGGTGTTCGCGCACCTTGGCCATCTGCGGTTGTATGAGCTGCATGCGCTTCATCGATAGGTAACCCATACGCGTGAGGGGAAAAAGAAGAAGGTTGATGAGGAACGTAAGAAGTATGATCGAGATCCCGTAGTCCCTGAACACGGAGTGCAAGAGCTCAAGGCCCCCGACCAAAATCTTGCCGATCGCGTCGAGCTTGCCGAAGTTCACGATCGCATTGAGCCCGATCGGCAGGAGCTCTTCCAGTTCGTTGGGCCCGATGTAGATCAGAAACTCCGCTTCCGAAGCGCCTTGAGAAGGCAGCGTGACTTTCCCCGACAAAAGCGACACGTCAAAGCGGTGATTGCCGAGCCCCTGCACGACCCCCTTAAGATCTGAAGTTGCAACGGGCTTCAGGATGATGGAAAAATGCCTGTCTTTTGTAGCGACCCAGTCAACCACGCCCGGGCTTTGGATGGTCTTCCCGGCCTTGGTTTCCTTGATGTGCCGGATCTCGTTCTTGTCCGCAGAGGCCGGGAAAAAATTGGCCTCAATGTATTGCTCGTCGATGGAGTGGCGAGGCGGTAAGCTCGCGCCCGCATAAAGCCGGTAATAAAACTCAAGCTCCGAACCGGTCGTGTTCTCGAACCTTAAGACAAGGCGCCCGTAATATGTTTTATTTTCGAAAGAGTAGCTCTTGGTGACCTTAAGCTTATGCTGAAGCGACTCGCCGGACAAAACAACCCGCCCCGGCTCCGGGCGGATCTCGTAAAAGTCGGCCGGCTTGCCGAATTCCGAAGGGGAAGTGGAAACATCCAAAAAACCCGGAGAGCGGACTACCGACACATCGGACAGTATTTTTAAAGGCGCTTTCGTTTCAGAGTCCGTGTAGCCGAAAAAGGAAACCTCGCGTATGACGCCGCCCTTTTTATTGAAAATAAGGCTCAGCTTGTCATTCCTGAAAGCAAGATCGTCTTCCGCCGCATAGGAGCCTAAAAAGGACGAGAGGGAGGGCACGATAGCCGGCGCCTCGGGCCGTTGGCTTGCGTCCTGCGCTTTTTGGGAAACGGCCGGGCCCTGCCGGTAGTTCGGATAAAATTTTTTCAGAATGGTCGGGTAAAATCCGAGCACCGCGAATGACAGCACGATCGCGATCAGGACCCTTTTTTCCATGTGACTTAAATTCCTTGATTTGTCATCCTGAGCCCATTCGCTACGCTCAGGGTAAACTCCGCGAAGGATCTCGTTT
>CAYJVC010000052.1:0-4742 GCA_964373505.1 uncultured Planctomycetia bacterium | reverse complement strand
CGCCGCGCTCCACCAGCGCCTGTTTTGTCTCCTCGGCCGCCACCGCATAAAAATCAACGTGCGGCGCCGTCCAGGCATAGTGCGGAAGATAGTCCGTTACGACCGTGATGAGCTTGGAATGGATCCTATTTCGGCCCTTTAAGTAACTCGTGACCTCCGTCGGCAAAAAATGCGTGGTGATGATGACCGAGGGGCTCTCGCGGGTCAAAAACCGGTGAAGCGGGACCGCCAAAGGGCCATTCAGCATTCTCCGGATAGTTCTTACAAAAAAATAGACCCAGGCGATATCCGACGAGTAGTAAAAAAAGGCCCAGAGCCACGGAAGGTACTTGATCTGGGTGAAATAAACCCAGCGGTAGAACGGGCCTATGAGCGGCGCCGCGTAAGCAAGCGCGTCCACAATCTTTACTTCAAACTCCGGGCCGGCCTTTTCGAACGCCTCGTAAATCGCTTGCGCGGCTTTTTCATGGCCGTGGCCCGCCGAAGCGAAGAGGATCAGGATCTTTTTTCTAGTAACCATTGCACTGCGTCCAGTAGGTCTTTTTTAATGACATGGGGCTTGACCGAAAACTGGGCCACATTTTCTTCCCGGGTCCTTCCGGACAAAACAAGCACGGTCCGGCACCCCACATTTTCACCCGCTTGCATGTCTTCGTCCGAATCGCCTATAAAATAACAACCTGAAAAATCGATGTCGCGGCCGCGGACCGCCTGGTGAAAAAGAGCGCTCTTGGGTTTCTTGCATTCGCAGTGATCGTCGGTTTGATGAATGCAATAAAAAACTCCGTGGAGGCGCCCGCCTGCGGACTCTATTTCTTTCAGCATTTGGGATGTCATCGCCTCGAGCTCCGCAAGCGTCAAAAGGCCCCGCGACACACAGCCCTGATTCGAGATCACATGGATCTCGAAACCCGCTGAGGTCAAAAGCGCGACCGCTTTTTTCGCATTCGGCAGAAAATGAAAATCCGCCCAGCGCGTCACGTATTCCCCGTGCCCGGGAAACTCATTGATCACTCCGTCTCGGTCCAAAAAAATTATCTTTTCCATGGAGACTCATGCGACAACAATTCTTTGGCCGACCTTAAAATTTCATCCGCATTCATGTCTTTCATGCACTGCTCATCGATCGGACAGAGGTGTTTATAGCAGGGCGAGCATTCGATCGATGAGACGAGCTTCCGGCCTCGGCCATAGAGCTCTATTTCCTGAGCGCATGTCGAGCCAAAGTACGCGACGACCGGCACTTTGACGGCGATCGCAATATGCATCGCGGTGGTGTCGCCCGACACGACCAGGTCACACTGCTTCACGATCGCCGCAAACGGCCGGATCGGATGGCTGCCTGTGTTCACGACCCGACAACGCGCTCTGCGCTTGATCTGGGCATTCCGCTCCACCTCGTCTTTCCCGCCCAGCAAAAAAACGGTCGCTCCCAGTTCCGAGGTGAACCTGCGCGTCAATTCCACGTACGCGGACACCGGCAGACGCTTTCCCGCAAACCGCAAACCGCTGCCCGTGTTCAAACCCACGATGGGCCTCGGCACGTTTTGAATATCCACACCCAGATCGGCCAAGCGGGCCTGCGCGTAGGAATGGGAAGCCTTGTCCATCGAAAATACATACTCTTCCCCTTTAAACTCAAGCCCGACCTGCTCAAAGCAGATCTGTTGATAGGTTTTTTTATTCATTTTAAACTTCAGCTCATCGTCAATTCCCAGGCGGTAGGCATATTCGCTTAAAGGATCCAGGGCCCCGAGCGTCCCTTTGGGGGTGCGCCCGAAACCCATTTTCTTGGAAGCGGGCACCCGCATCGCCGCGTCCAACGCTTCATCTTCTTTGTCCAAATTGATCAAGATATCAAAATTCCTTTTGGCTAGACTCTCGAGACCCTTCTCGGAATAAGGCAAAAGTTCGTCAATGAAAGGGTTCCCGCTCAGCACCTCTTCGCACTGGGCATCGACGAGCCACGTAATATGCGCCGACGGGTGCCGACTCTTCAACGCCGTGAGGAGCGGCGTGGTCCTTAAGACGTCACCGAGCGCGCCGAGCTTGATAAGCAGTATGTTCATCGTGATTTTCTTGTCATTTCGAGCGCCCGCCAAAGGCGGGTCCGCCTCAGGCGGAAAGCGAGACCTGCCTGTCCGGCAGGCAGGAATCTCATCGAATCGTGTGATGAGATCTCTCGGCGCTAACGCGCCTCGAGATGACGGTCCTCCTGTACAAGTTCCCAGTACTTGGCCCAGTTGATGAAATGCACCCACGCGAAGAGAACCGAAAAAACAAGGCCATACATGCCGTCCAAAAAACCAAGCTTGCGGACATAGAACTTGATAAAACGCTTGAGCGGCTTTTGTTTCAAGTTGAAAAGGACTTCCCGCTCCGGCAGAAGGCCCCTCTCTTCCCGCGCGGCCAGCGCCTCGCGCTTCGAATAACCGTTGTGACGCTCCACGAACTGATGGACGGACGTGAAAGGAAAATGCTCGATCGCCGCTTCGATCCTTCCGACGGACCCGTTCACCTTCAGTTTCTCGTGGATCACGCCGTCGTACACGGCCTTCCCACGCCTGAAAAAATGGAGGCTCCCGTGATACCAGCCCCCGTGCCGCATGAAGCGGCCCAAAAAATAATTTTTTTTTCTGAATTCAAAGGCGTTGTGGGGAGTCCCTTTCCGGAGGATCTTAAGCACCGCGTTCTTAAAATCCAGCGTGGCGCGCTCATCCGGATCGATATGCAAGCACCAGTCCGAAGTTGCTTTTTGGGTGCCAAGGTTGCGTTCAGTGCAAAAACGGTAACCGTCCCACCGGTTCTGAAACACCTTTTCCGTGTATCGCCGGCACACCGCGACGGTGTTGTCACTGCTGAAACCGTCTATCACGACGATCTCGTCAACCCAGCCTTTGACGCTTTCAAGCGTCCCCTTCACAAGTTCCGCGCAATTTTTCGTCATGATCACAGCAGTGACTGTTTCACGTCTCTGCCTGTCATTCCCGCGCACGCGGGAATCATCCGTCATCCTGAGGAACGAAGTGACGAAGGATCTTGTTTTTGAGATTCTTCGGTCGCCTACGGCGACCTCAGAATGACGGTCTGGGTTGATCCCCGCTTTCGCGGGGATGACAGCGTCGCTCTTCATTCTTTTTCAACTCCCAGTACTTCGCAAACGAAAGAAACTGATACATCCCGGCGTTGACGGCCAGAAAAAGCCCGATCACGCCGTCCTTATGGCCCTGTTTGGAAAAATAGGCGCGCCAAAAACGGTCGACCATTTTTCTTAAGATCGAGAAAACCCCGACCTTCCTTTTTTCGCGGAACCATTTTTTGGCCTCGAGGTCCGTCTGGCGGTCGAGCTTCGCGATCGCATCGGTGAAATCCCGGTAGGTGTAATGGAGGAGGTCGTTCTTGAGCGCTCCGCGCGGGTCCGGCATGTAGGCCTGTGGGTGCACTTCGGCCGACTCGTCATATTTGAACTTGTCTTTCCGGAAAAGCTTAAGCTGCGCCGACGGGTACATGCCCCCGTAACGCACCCATGTGTTCCCCATAAAATTTTTTCGCGGGATGGTGTAGCCATTGCAGGAAGGGCCGCTGTTCAAGAGAGAAATGATCTCCTCCCGCAGCTCGGGCGTCACGCGCTCATCCGCATCCAGGCTCAGCACCCATTCATTCGTTGCAAGGCCATAAGCGAAATTGCGGTGTTTACCCTCGATGTCCATGGCGCGCTGGGTGACCCTGGGGGTGAATTCCTTCGCAACCTCAAGGGTTTTATCCGATGAATAATCGTCGAGCACCACGATCTCATCCGCCAAAGTCTCGACGCTCCTTAGGCACTCGCGGAGGCGGCCCTCCTCATTTTTGGTGATCACCACCACAGAAAGCTTTGTTTTTTGCTCAGACACGGCACACCGCCATCAAGTCTATGCACTCATTCAGATCCGGCTTTAAGATCCACCGGAAATCGGCGGCGGTGACGCGCTCAAAATAGCGTTTGACGGGATCGACGCTGTCCGGGAACAGGCGGTTCAAACCGGATTTCTTGAACCTTTCAAAAATATGATGCTTCGGGGTGGGATACAAACCGTACAAATTCACCTCACGAAAAAGAGGCGTCAGAAAACTTTTGAGATCGGAGGGAGCAAATTCCTTGTCATGGTGCGGGCTTTTATCATAAACCTGCCCGGGTTTGCGGTTTTTGCTGAGATTCAAGGTGGAAAGGCAAACAATCCCCTGCGGCCGCAACACGCGTTTGATCTCGGAGATATACACGGGCAGTTCTTTTTGAGGAATATGCTCGATCACCTGAAAGGACACGGCCAGGTCAAAGGAGCTGCTTGGAAAATCGAGCGCCGTCGCCGACATTTTTAAAAAACTAAGGTTCGATCTCAGATATTTGACGCGGGCCGCATCCACGTTTTTCTGAAATAGATCAATGCCCGTCACGGCTTGCGCTTTTTGCGCCAAAAGCGACGCGCCATACCCATCTCCGAACCCCAGCTCAAGCACCCTACCCGAGGCGTACTGCAAAGCAAAACGATAAGCGCTCAGGTGCTTGGCCACAAATCGAGGCGACTCGGTCTCGGGGTCAATGCCCCCGTGCTCGGTCACCGCGAAATTTCCGTTAGAATTCTCGTCCGGCATGTTTCCTATCATATAGAAACACCAAGCAAAGCTTAAGCTATTTCTTTAACCGCCTGCAAGATCCTCTCCACGGGTATCTGCGTCAGGCACCGGCGTTCGTAGGGACAGGG
>CAYJVC010000051.1:0-5430 GCA_964373505.1 uncultured Planctomycetia bacterium | reverse complement strand
CCATTCAAATTAAAAAAGCCTCTCGGTTTGTTCGGGAGGCTTTTTTAATTTGCATTTGATTGGAAGGACGCGGCTGCCCCACCGGAGCCTTTGCCGTTTAGATCGCCCTGAACGCAGTGAAGGGCGATCCGTTCTAGCAAAGACGAAGGGGGCGAATCCTTCTCAAGCCTAGAAAAAATGGTCAATAGCGATAAGCCGCTCGAAGCGGAGAAATGAACGCCAGGCTGTCCCTTTTTAAGGTCACAAATTGTGACCTTGAACTGGTCACAATATGTGACCAGTTTACCGCTAACTTGATGTGCCAAATTGGCATATCAAGTAGTATTTAAACTAATTCAATTGAAAGCCGCTTATTCAAAGCTCGCGCTAACTTGATAAGGGTTTTGAGAGAGAGACTTGCATTATCGGGGTGTTCGAGGCGAGAGACCATTTGCTGGGAAGTGTGAAGGCGCTTGGCGAGTTCTTTCTGTGTCACATGTTCTTCCTGTCTTATCTTTGCTATTTTGATCGCTAATTCAGCATAGACCTCTTCTTCATCGAAAGCTTTTTTAAATTCCTCGTTCTTTAGATCCTCTCTCAGCCTATCTTGAAATCGTCTCGGTTTTTTCATGATTCGTATTTTCCTATGCCACTCGGCTGCAATATTCTGTCATCAGTCTTTCCGCATACCTAATCTCGGATTCAGGCACTCTGTCGCTTTTCTTCACAAACCCATGGGTCATAACGATCGTCTTCCCTGCAAAGAAATAAAGGCAGCGGTACTGGTTAGACGCAAATACAAGCCGCAGTTCCCGGATCTTGCCTCTAACGATATCCGCGTGCGGTCGGGGAAGATCCGGACCTGATAGCTCAAGTTTCTCCATCCATTTTTCTAGTTTAGCCCTTGCCTTTACGGGCAAAGTGTCCAGAAAATCGTCCATCGGGCAGCGATCAGATGGTTTCTCGTAAAATATTATTTCATACTCTTTCCGAACGCCATATTAAGTATACATCATTTTTAGTGTATGTACAAGGACCCAACTTGAGGTTCCAAATTGGAGCCTCAAGATTTATCCTCCTACACTACAAGACGACAGACCCCCTCGATTCCGGACAAGGAAATATCAAAGTTTTGGATAACGATTAATAGAATGTGGGGCGACGGGTCCCTGCCTGCCGGCAGGCAGGCTGCCCGCGCGCCGTCACCCGTCGCTCGGGGACACCTCACCCCAACTTGAAGTCACAAATTGTGACTTCAAGTTAACGGTCTCTCTAGTACTTCACGTGAAATCCTATGGGTTTTTTCTTGGGCACTTTTGGTGTTTCTAGTAAGTCTCGAATAGCTTCAAAGACGCTCTTAAACTGTTTATCATGTTTTTCATATTTTCTTTCCAGCTCGTCAATCTTTCGTCGTATTAATTCATTTGTTATAAGTAGTTCTCTAAGTTTAATGAATGACCTTATGATGTGAATATTAACCTGAATTGCGGTTTTACTCTTCAAGACGCTTGAAAGCATGGCAACCCCAGGTTCCGTAAAGGCATAGGGATTCCACCTAAGACCCATTTTCATGCCTAAATTGGAGGTCACAATTTGTGACCTCCAATTTTGAGTCTCCTCTTTATTAAGTTGGAACATGAAATCTTCAGGGAAACGGTCGGTATTTCTTTTAACAGCCTGGTTTAGAACTTTGGTAAGTACACCGTACAGTTCGGCAAGATCGTGGTCTAGCATGACGTTTTTACCACGGATTACGTAAATTCTTTTATGTATAGCTTCATGCGGCAGGTAAAGTGCTACGTTCTTAGCCATTGATTTATCCTCCTACTATACAAGACGACAGAGGGGGGTCTTTCCTTGTCATTGGGCACCTCTCTGGGTATCATGATTATACCCTTTTTGAAGTGTCCACTAAACTAGGGGAAGTCCAGTTCTTGAAACATGAATAAACAGTCCAACAACCGCCAAAAAGACATTTCGCGACTCATGCGTAAACAAGGCCAACAGAGGCAAGACAAGCTCCAAAGGGTAAACACAAATGCCTTTCAGGCTAAACCTAAGCCGCATACTGGACGCAGTCCGGCAGGGGAGCATTAACCCAGACCAGGCGCCACGAGGTTCCCATACTTGCCACGTCTCTTTTTGGCCGTTGACCTCTCAGATCCTGTTCGCCAGTCCCTCGCCCGATCGCTCGAGTGGATGGGGAAGTGCGAAAAATCCGTCAAAATTGTCCCGCCTCAAAACTATCATGTCACTTTAAAATTTTTAGGCTCGACTCCGGCGGAAAAGATCCCGCTCATCCGGGCTTCCATGGAGGCAGCCGCACAAAAATGCGCACCCTTTGATCTAAGTTTGGCCGGATGGGGAGTATTTCCTGAAAAAGGACACCCCAAAGTATTTTGGGTAGCTGTGGAGCCTTACGAAAGCCTCAAGGATCTATTTGAGAAATGTGAAACAGCGCTGGAAAGCTGCGGCTTCCCTAAAGAGACGAGAAGCTTTCAAAACCACATCACAGTCGCTCGTGACGGAAACGACCGCGTGCCTCAAGATTTTCTAGCTCAGTGGAAGACTGCGCCTCTACCCACCCAACTAAACTTTCGCGCCGACCACATCACGCTTTATGAAAGCATCACAGGCGGCAAAGCGTCTGTTTACCGTGCGGTTGACTCTGTTAAAATAATCTAACGGCCCCGGCGCTCCTCACTCCAAATGTCTCAAATCTTGAGGTATAATGCTCTCCATGGCCTACACCTTTTTATTCTCTAAAGAGTTAACCCCATGAGCGCCTGGATGTGGGCGCTTTTGGCGGCGGCAGTGTGGGGTGTTGCGCCGCTGATCGAAAAGGCGGGCCTCAGGCAAATTGCGCCCATGACGGGCCTTTTTTACCGTTCGCTGGGCGTGGCCGTCGGGCTTCTTATTTTAGGATGCTTTGTCGTGAAGCCGCAGGAGATCCGCTCGGTGGACCTGCGCTCGGCACTTTTGGTGATGGCGGGCGGGTTTTTGGCGAGCATCGTGGGACAGACCTTTTTCTACAACAGCCTGAAACTCGGCGAAGTCTCGCGCGTGGTGCCTATTTCGGGCAGTTATCCCTTTATTGCATTCATCTTGGGTATTCTTTTCTTCGGCGAGTCGCTCACTACGATGAAATTCATTGGCGCGGCGCTGATCGTGCTTGGCGTCTGGTTTTTGAAAATAGGTTGACTGTACCGGATCCCTTCCCATTTGAATGGGGTACACAGTATAGACGTTCATTTCCCGCATTCTCGCGTCTCGATCGCGACCATTTTTTGTAAGTCCTGGGAGCCTCGGCAAAACGGCAAAACTTGCGCTAGGCCGCGCTTCGAACAGTTGCCGTTTTGCCGCTTCCCGGGGACTTGACAAAAATGGTCAATAGCGATAAGACGCTCGAAGCGGGTAAATGAACGCCGGGCTGCAGCATACCGGATCCCGTCCGGTATCTAAGTTACCATACAATATTTGAAAATCACTGTATTGTATGGTAACATTTGATTACCATGGGTCCCATTAAAAGCGTTTTAAAGGAAGAGCTCTCGAACTCGCTCCGAATGAAAAAGGGGTACGAGCGGGAGCTTGCGAAGCTTCCGAAAGGGAGCCTTGTCAAAAAAAAGATCAAAGGCCATGGCTACTACTATCTTGTAGTGCGGAACGGGGCCAAAATCAGGTTTATTTACAAGGGGAAGGTTTCCGAGACGGAACTAAAGAAATATAAAGAGGTCAAACAGTACAGGGCCAGATACCGCAGTTTATTGTCTCAAGTAAAAAAACAGATACGGTTTTTAAAAAGCAGTCTTCGTGGAAAAGAATCAATATAAACTGTGCGTTGAAGTCCTGCGCCGGCTGGATAGCACGGGCGTGCTTCAGGATATGGTCCTTATCGGCAGTTGGTGCCTACCATTTTATAAGCAATATTTCACGAGCGGAACCGTCATCCCTTCAATAAAGACTAGAGACATCGATTTCCTTGTCCCGAAACCGGGCGCGATCAGATCAAAGGCCGATATATTCCAACTCATCAAAGATCTCGGGTTTGTGAAGGATTTTCGCGGCCGGGAGGGGTATATCATATTGGAACATCCGGATCTCGCCATAGAATTTTTAGTTCCTGAAAAAGGCAAAGGCACCGATAAGCCGGTTCCGCTCCCGCGGTTTGGCTTGAACGCCCAGGCCATGAGATTTATGGAGTTACTCGTTGAAGATACGATAGAGGTAAAGATAGAAGGCATTTTGATCCGTTTGCCGCATCCGGTTAATTTCGCGCTGCATAAACTGATCATTTCACGAAGAAGGGGACAAAAAGATAAGGCCGAAAAAGACAGGGATGCAGGTATCAAATTACTAAAAGCTTTGATCGATCAGAATGAGGATAAGCGGATAAAAAAGGTCATTGATTCCATGCCGCCCAAGCGGCGCAAGGCCGTCTTGGAAGTTCTAGAATCCGCCGAAGATAAGCTGCTAAAATTTTAGTGTCGGCCCTGCACGTTTGGCAGCAAACATATATTTGAGAAACAGCCGACGTTCTGTTAAATTATGGGGCGTTGCAAGTTCATGTTCGAGGTCGGGCCATCATGGCCCGCCGCGATTTTTGGCGGGTGTAGTTCAATGGTAGAATCCGAGTTTTCCAAACTCGTCATACGGGTTCGATTCCCGTCACCCGCTCCATTTTAGGATCATTTCATGGAATCATTCAAAAATAAAATAGCCTCCTTCCTTTATAAGCTGGGCGTCTCGGCTGATTTCTTGACCTATACCGGCTTTGCGCTTTCACTGGCTTCGGGGACCATGATCACTGAGGGCCGGTTTTTTTGGGCGGGAGGCGTTCTTTTATTGGCAGGTGGTTTAGACCTTTTAGACGGCGCGGTGGCGCGTCAGTCAAAAGTAAGAAGCCCGTTCGGCGGCATTTTGGATTCCTCTCTTGATCGCTACGGCGACGGATTTGCTCTCGGCGGGGCGTTATTTTATTGCATTGAAAACGCCGCCGGTGTATATGCGGCGCTTGCGGCAAGCGCGCTTGTAGGCTCATTTTTGGTCAGTTATGTGCGGGCGCGGGCGGAGTGTTCGGTCGAAAAGTGCCGGGTGGGTTTTTGGGAAAGAGGGGAAAGGCTTGTTTATTTGGCTCTTGGCCTCTTATTCAACAACCTGCCGGTGGTCCTCTGGGTGTTGGGGCTCGGGACGCATCTGACGGTTTTACACCGCCTCTTGAGCGCCAGGAAAGCGGCGGCGGGACAGCCGGCGGACGCGGTTCAGCTCCTACCGGGCGGCCCTTCATTCCTCAAACTAAGCGCTC
This sequence comes from uncultured Planctomycetia bacterium, assembly GCA_964373505.1. Taxonomy (GTDB): domain Bacteria; phylum Omnitrophota; class Gorgyraeia; order 2-02-FULL-51-18; family 2-02-FULL-51-18; genus CAYJVC01. Next base: position 146 of record CAYJVC010000051.1, on the reverse strand, counting down.
GCGGCCAGGCGCCGTACTGGGTCAAGTGCATTTTTTTGTTTTTTTTGGTGCTGTTTTTCAGGGTCTCTTTTTAATGCAGAAAGCAAAAAAATGTAACACCAAAATGGTAATGTCCTAATTGACCAAAATAGGAATGTCCTAATTGA
>CAYJVC010000050.1:0-5807 GCA_964373505.1 uncultured Planctomycetia bacterium | reverse complement strand
AACTAGGACATTTCTAATTTGGTAGAACTAGGACATTTCTATTTTGGCTGTACACTTGCTAACGGTCCCATTGACAATAAGTTAGTTATCTTTTAGACTGGCTCCCCTATGACAGAGCCGACCCTGATCCTCATTAAACCCGATGGTTTACAAAAGTCTCTAACCGGGAATATACTGACGCGTCTTTCAGAGACCAAGCTGGTAATTATTGCGGTTAAGATCACGTCCGTCTCGCGTGAGCTCGCTCGAGAACATTATTGCCACATGAAGGATAAGCCGTTTTTCGAGGAGATCGTGAAGTATCTGATGGGCGACTATCACACCAAGCGCGTTATGGCGATCGTTTACTACGGGGAGGATGCGATCCAAAAAGTGCGCAAGGTCTGCGGCGCGACCAACCCCGAAGAGGCCGAGCCGGGCACGATCCGGGGCTCCTTTGGACGTATCACCACCAAAGGCATTTACGAAAATGCGATCCACGCCTCGGCCAATTCGGAGGACGCAAAGCGCGAGATCAAGCTTTGGTTTGAGCCGGATGAGATCGTTTTTGATCAGCTTTATCCCACCAAAGAAGTAACGGTTTCCCAGTTCAGGAAAAAAGTATGGGCTTAATTTGACCCCACCATCCCCTCCGTCCGCGTCTTCGACGCGCGCAAAACGGTTTTTAAAGATGGAATTGCGCAAGATCGCGCATAGCGCGATCTTGACGGAGGGGATGGGGTGATCAAGAGTATGACCGGTTTCGGGCGATCCGAGGTCCCATTCGCCCAAGGCCACATCCGCGTGGAGCTCAAAACCGTCAATCACAAGTTTTTTGAGGTTTCGTCGCGGCTACCGGGGCACCTCATGGAGTTTGAGGACCCGATCCGGAAGGTCATTTCGAACGAGATCCGTCGCGGCAAGATCAGCCTTTTTATTGCGAGCCCCGACCCAGCCATATTTTCGACGAAGCTCGTTTTGAATGAGCACCTGGCGAAGGAAGTTTTCCATAGCATCAAACGCCTGCGCGAAGTTCTGCCAATGGGAGGTCCGTCCCGTTTGTCGAAGGAAGACGAGGCCTGGGTCCTGAGGGAAGTTTTGAGAACACCCGATGTTTTGACGCGTGACAGCTCGAGCGCGCGGACGAGCGCCTTTTTCAAGACGCTCGAGAAAGCGCTTTTGCTCGCCTTAAAAAATTTACACCTATCGAGGATACGAGAGGGGGCGGCGCTCGCGCGCGATCTTCAGAACCGCCTTTTAGAGATGGAAAAGGCGCTCCGCGTGATCCAAAAGCGGCTTCCGGTCCTTGAGAGAGAATACAAAAAGAATCTCAAAAAGAAAATGAAGAAGTTTTTGCCCGCCGGAGACGGGTCCGCATCAAGCGGAAAGGACGGGCAGATCGATCGCGAGCGGTTGACGCTCGAAGTGGCGCAGTATATCAAAAGTTCCGACATCTCCGAGGAGATCACGCGCCTCAAGACGCACGTGGACGCGATGCGCGCCGCGCTCAAAGAAAGCGGGGAGGTCGGCCGGAAAATAGATTTTATCGCTCAAGAAATGACGCGGGAATCCAACACGATGGGCGCAAAATCCGGCGATGTCACGATCGCCAACGCAGTGATCCAGATAAAAAGCACCATCGAAAAGATACGGGAGCAGGCGTCGAATGTCGAATGATCGACGGGTCGGCCGCTTGTTCGTAATTTCGGCTTCGTCGGGCACCGGTAAAACGACGCTTGCGTCGGAACTCATGAAAGAAGATAAAAATCTTGTCGCTTCCATTTCATACACCACGCGCAATCCTAGACCCAACGAACACCAAGGCAAAGATTATTTTTTTGTAAGCCAAGAAGAATTTATGAAGATTAGAGCAAAGAATGGTTTTTTAGAATGGGCCAATGTTTTTGGAAAATATTATGGGACTCCCAAGAAACAAGTCAAGGATCATATCAAATCCGGCCGGGACGTTTTGCTTCTTATTGATGTGCAGGGAGCCAAAAAAGTAAAAAAAACGAAACCGGATGCGGTTTTTATTTTTCTTGTGCCCCCCTCGAAAGAAGAGCTTAAAAGACGCCTTCAAAAACGCGGCACGGAATCAAAACAGGAGATCAACAAGCGCTACCGCATCGCGACGCGCGAGCTCAAGGAGCTCAACGATCTCAAGCTTTGTGACTACAGGATCGTGAATCGCCATATTCCTGTCGCACGGGAAGTGTTGAAGGCGATCATCAAAGCGGAAAGGTTGTAAGCCTAGCGACGGGTGACGGCGCGCGGGGTCGCCCCAACTTTTTGCAAGGGATACACTTGCAAAAAGATTGGGGCTGCGCGCCGGCAGCCCGCCTGCCGGCAGGCAGGGACCCGTCGCTGGAAAGTGGAAATGAATAAGAAATCTAACAACATACTTCTGGGAGTGAGCGCTTCGATCGCCGCGTACAAGGCGTGTGATCTCATTACGGAACTTCGCGACGCAGGTTATGCGGTGCGCGTGGCGATGACCAAGGACGCGCACCACTTCATCACGGCGCTCACACTGCAAAGCTTCGCGGGCCAGGACGTCGTCGAAGACTTTTTTTCAGTCCCGGGCCGCGTGAAACCGGTGCACATTGAGCTTGCCAAGGCCTCAGACCTCATCTTGATCGCTCCGGCCTCGGCCGACATCATTGCCAAGCTCGCGCACGGGCTCGCGGACGATGTGTTGTGCTGCACGGTGCTGGCATCTGAGGCGCCGCTCATCGTCGTGCCCGCGATGAATGAGAAGATGTACAAAAATAAATTTACTCAGGAAAACCTGAAAAGACTGAAAGACAACGGCGCCAAGATCATCGAGCCCATTCACGGGCACCTCGTGTGCATGGACGAGGGCTTTGGCCATATCGCCGAGAACAAAACCATCCTCGAAGCCGTTAAAAGCTGCGTTAAGTGTTGATGAAGTTGCGCTTTCTCATAGCCTCGGGGCCTACCCGGGAGCCGATAGACCCCGTTCGATTTATTTCGAACTATTCGACGGGTGTCATGGGCCGCTGTCTCGTCGACGCGGCGCGAAGGAAAAAACACCGGGTTACCTTTGTGGAGTGCCCGGAAGACGCGGAAACCGCGAGTGTGCTTAAGAGAAAACTCGAGCGCCTTTTACCCCGACATGATGTGCTGATCATGGCGGCCGCGGTTTGCGACGCCCGGCCCGTGAGGGTTTCGGGGACTAAGATCAAAAAAGAATCGCTGTCCACGATTGGCCTCGTGAGCAATCCGGATATTTTGGCTAGCCTGGCAAAAAAAAAGAAAAGCTCGCAGGTGTTTATCGGTTTTGGGCTAGAATCGAAAAATATTTTAGAAAATGGGCTTAAGAAGCTTAGGGATAAGAAATTGGAAGTCATTGTATTACAAAGAGTTACAAAGCATTTGACCCCTTTTGGGAAGAAGCCGATCGAAGCATTCATTTTAAAAAAAAACGGAAGCTCAAGGAAATTTTCCTCGATTTCAAAGAAGAAGCTGGCGCAGGTTTTAGTCTGTGAAGCGGAGGCTTTGTGCCGACTTAAAGTGCGTGACTGAATGCGTCTATTTTTGCTAGATTAGTTGCCTTCTACGTCATTCTGAGGTCGCCGCGGCGACCGAAGAATCTCATTTTGAGATCCTTCGAAGGCTCTTGGTCGAGCCTTCTCAGGATTAATTCGCACGGGCGACTTGACGCACCTGGCGGTGCGTAAGTCGCGTGCTCATTGAATTTGGCGCGATGGCCGAGCAGTTAGGCAGCGGTCTGCAAAACCGCGTACACCGGTGCGACTCCGGTTCGCGCCTTAAAATTTGTAGGTAGTTTGAAATGCCACATAAAAGAAAGCAGCTCGATTTCAAAGACAAGGATTTATGGTACTTGGTTGGTCTGATTACGACGGATGGCAATTTGTCATCAGATGGACGCCATACCAGCATTACATCGAAAGAATACGACTACTTAGAAAAATTGAAATTAGCTCTAGGCCTAGAAAATAGGATAGGCAAAAAGTTAAATGGCAAACACATGATAAGTTATCAGATACAGATTGCGAATAAAGGTTTTTATGAATTTTTGTTATCCATTGGGTTAACACCTAAGAAGTCATTGACTCTGGGAGATCTTAAGATTCCTGACCCTTGTTTTCCTGATTTTATGAGGGGGGTTATAGATGGGGATGGATGCATTAGAAGCTGGATACATCCATCAAATAAAAAAGAACAATGGAGTTTGCGAGTTTACTCAGCAGCCCCGAAATTTACTTCGTGGTTGCGCGAGAGTATAAAGAGAAATTTACTCGTAGAAGGTAAAGTTCATCCGGATAAACGAGCGAGAACCTCCGTGATCAAGTTTGGGAAATTGGCCGCAAAAAGAATCTTAAGTGAATGTTATTACGATGGTTGTTTAGGCCTGGACAGAAAAATGAAGTTGGCAAGGCGGTGTTGTCTCTCAAAAATTGGGTGGAGTAAGAGCAAAACCGTTTTAGGCGTTGCTTAAAGATCGCCGAGATGGCGGAACAGCAGACGCTATGGACTTAAAATCCATTGGGCTTCGGCCCGTGTGGGTGCAACTCCCACTCTCGGCACTTTTAAAATTTGGGTGCGTAGCTCAGTTGGTTAGAGCGTTTCCTTGACATGGAAAAGGTCAGAGGTTCGAGTCCTCTCGTACCCACCATTTAAATACTTGGATTGTGGAGCGTCGTGCATTGAGTCCTATAAATTTATTATGAAAAAAATGTTTGGAATAGTTTATGTTGTAATCGCAATCGTAATTTTACTATTTGATAGTCGGCATTTCAGAATTAGTGCCAACTTGTTTTCTAAAACGTGGTGTATTGCGTGGTCGCTTTTAGGAGTTGGAGCATGGTTAATCAACACCAGAAATTGGTCAGGAAGTAAGGATAAAAAATTTCCCACTATGCTTTGTATTTTCCATTTGCGGTATTAGTTTCATCTTTTGCGGCCTATGGTTCTGGATTATTGTCCGCGAAAGAACCATTTCAATTTGAAAAATTCTACGCTATATCAGGATTTGTAGGATTAATTATTGGTTTTTCAATCGAACAAACTAAAAATTTAATAATGTTGAAATGGCCCAAGTAGCCAAACAATACACAGACCTTGATAAGCTCCGGCGCAGCTGCTCGCATGTGCTCGCGCAGGCGGTGAAGCGTAAACAAACGTAAATGGAACGACGTTCCACAAGTTCTGCAAGTTCCGCAGGGAGAGGTTGGGATTGATAGCTATAGTATATTTGTGTATTTGTACATTTCATGAAATTAGGGTATACTTGTTCATAGATAGGTAGGATCTATGAGGAGGGTATTTAGATGAAGAAAATCGGGAGCGGCCAGCATGGCCGGTTGAGCATTGACATTCTTCCTGATGAGCATAAGCAGATAAAAATTTATGCGACACTTCATGGCCAATCGATTAGGGAGTTTGTTTTGGAAAGTGTCCGGGAACGTTTGCGTCATGAGGCGGAGGATAAAGATTTGTTGGATATGACAACGCATATCAGCCCCGTATTGCAAGAAATATGGGACAACGAAAACGACGCTGAGTATGACAAGCTTTAAACAGGGGGATATTGTTCTCGTTGAATATCCTTTTTCTGGAAGAACAGGAAGCAAAAAACGCCCCGTGCTTGTGGTGAGCAATGAACCTTGTCATCGTGGTCGACAAGAAGTGATTATTGCCGGTGTCACCAGCAATATTTCAAGAAAGCTCGTGGGTGATACCGTGTTGGAGAATTGGCGAGAAGCGCGGCTTAAGTATCCGTCACTGGTGACCGGGATTTTGCAAACAGTGAAGAACACCATGATTGTCCGTGTATTAGGCGC
>CAYJVC010000049.1:0-6298 GCA_964373505.1 uncultured Planctomycetia bacterium | reverse complement strand
AAAACAGGCTGGTGCCGATACGAAGCTTATTGATTTGCTGATAGAAAGAATTCAAGTAAGGGGTCACCTATGAAAGCTGACCTCAAGTAAAATTTTATAACTTGTTTTCATCCCGTCAGTAATGTTCGGAGATTACGGGATTTCTCCAGTCACCTATTAGGGCTTCAAAGAACCCAGAGTAATCTTAAAAGTCAGCCTCCCAATCAAATCGACGATCTCGACCCGCTGTTATTTCAAGCGGGATGGATCAGACCCCTTCGCAGGATGGCTGTAAAACTTTTTTGACAACAAGCCGCGGGCTTGGTACTCTTGACCCGGGAGATACCCGCCTTTGATCCAAGAAGCCGAGCGACTTTTTACCGAATTTCTCAAGGGGAAAGAGCTTAAGCTCACCAGCCAGCGGCGCACGATCCTGCGGCGGGCCGTCGGCGCGGAAGGCCATTTTTCGGCCGATAGGCTTCTTGAACTCTCCAAAAAGGCCGACAGCACGATCTCAAAGGCCACCGTTTACCGCACCTTGGCTTTATTGAAGGAAAGTAAGATCCTCGAGGAGCAGGACTTCGGCGACGGACGGAAAGTCTACGAGCGCGCGCAAGGGCGGAAACATCACGACCACTTTATCTGTATTAAATGCGGACGGATCATCGAGTTTGAGAATGATCCGATCGAGAGGCTGCAGGATTCGGAGGCCAAAAAGCACCAGTTCCGAGTTGTTTACCACAGCCTGAAACTGTTCGGGTTTTGCAGGTCCTGCGCCTGAATCAGGGGCTTAACTGATCAATTTAGCGATCTTAGCGTGGGCTGAGGAGAAGGGGTACTTCGCAAAGTCCTTTTTAGTGGCCCAAATAGCTTGAAGCGATTGGAATGGGTCCTGCCGCTCCGACAGGTCGCCGCGGCGACCGCCCCCTGCCTGCCGGCAGGCAGGCGTCTTCGCGTCACCCATTCCAATCGCTTCAAAAACATGCAACGTTTCAAGATGGTGAGTGTAGTTGCGTTTGAGTGGGCCTAAATATTTTAGGACTTGAAGATTTTTGCCGAGTTCTCTGCGGGCATTTTGTAAGGTTTTTTGCTTAATTTCTTTGAGCGGAAGTTTACGGTTAAGCGACAGCTTCCATTCCGGGAATTCCCAGAGGCCCCCCATGATTTTTCCGAGAGGCCGTTTTCGTATCAGGAATTTCTTATTTTTTTCGACGACGAGAGCCGCCGCGATGACTTTGACCATCTTCTTTTTCTTTTGCTTCACGGGGTAGGCTTCCGGGTCGCCGTTTTTGTAAGCTTTGCAATTGCTCTGGACGGGGCAGGATTCACATAGAGGATTTTCTTTCTTGCACACAAGCGCTCCGAGTTCCATGAGAGCCTGATTGAAGTATCGCGCCCGGCCTTTTGGGATGAGATCTTTCTGAAGCTTCCAGAAATGCGCCTTGTTCTTTTCGACGTCTATGGGTTTCCGGATGGCGTAGAGTCGCGATAGGACTCGCAACACGTTCCCGTCCACGATCGGCTGGTCCTGGTTGAACGCGATGCTCGCAATAGCGCCCGCAGAGTAGCGGCCGATGCCTTTCAAAGAGAGAATGGCCTCATAGTCCTGGGGGAATTTTCCGGAGTGTTCGCGCATGAGCGTTTTGGCGCTTTCATGAAGGTTTCGGGCGCGCGAGTAATACCCCAGACCCTCCCAGCTCTTCAAGACTTTTTTCTCATCCGCCTTGGCGAGTGATGCGATGTCCGGGAACGCTTTCATCCATTGGTTAAAATAAGGGAGCGCGGTCTCGACCTGGGTCTGTTGAAGCATCACTTCAGACACCCAGACATCATAGGGCCGGTAATGCCGGCGCCAGGGGAGGGGCCGCGAGTGTTTTTTGAACCAATCCAGGAGTTTTTGTTGTAAATTCATAGGGTGGTGACTATAATACGATAAATATGCGCATACTTCGATCTGAAAATATAAGAGAACAGATCATCGGAATTTTGCTCGTGGTCTTTGGCGTGAGCTTAAGGCTTTTGCCCCACGCGGACAATTTTACACCCGTCACGGCTATTGCCTATTTTGGGGGTGTCGTATTGAGCCCTGCCATTGCGCTTACGGTGCCTCTCATCGTGATGATCGCCAGCGACATCCTGATAGGGCCGCATGATCTTTTTTTGGTGACCTGGGGTTCATTTTTTATCGTCAGTTTGATCGGAGTGGGTATCCGTAAAAATGCGAAGTGGACCCGGGTCTTGTTCGGCGCGGTCGGCGGGTCGGTTTTTTATTTTTTATCGACGAATCTCGCCGTCTTTTTTTTCCAAAACATGTATCCGAAGACTTGGGCGGGGCTCGTGGAATGTTTCGTGATGGCGATGCCTTTTTTCAGGAATTCCCTGCTCGGCGACCTGGCTTACACTGCGGCGTTTTTTGGTCTGTTTTTCATGGCCAAAAGCCTTTCCATGCGCTTTCTCTCCGCCCAAAAAATAGTTTGAGCTTGCTGAACGAAGAAGCCAAGAAAAAGATCCTCAGACAGATCCCGTATGGTCTTTACGTCATCGGCGTAAAGGACAAAGATTCGTCGCATCACGCGTTCACCGGCAGTTGGCTTTCCCAGTGCTCGCTTAAACCTCCGCGAATTATGTTGGGTGTCCGCCAGGGCGGTCATTCCTTGGAATGCTTGAAAGAGGGGAAAGCGTTCTCGGTCAATTTTGTTTCGAAGGATGACAAAAAGATCATTGAGCAGTTCTTCAAGCCCACGCCGTCGAGCGGCGACCGATTCGGCGATTTGACCTACACCGTTAAGAAAACAGGCGCGCCGATCTTAGATGCGGCGATCCGTTATCTGGAATGTGAAGTGAAAGAGATCTATGAAGCCGGCGACCACTCGGTTGTGATCGGCGAAGTGGTCTCGGCCGAGATCACGAAAGACGCGCCAGCCTTGGTGATGGGCGACACGCCCTGGCATTACGGCGGTTAGCCCCACCCCCTGATTTGTCCCGTCATTCGACGGGACCGATTGCGGAGCAATCGAAAAAATCAGGGGGTGGGGTAGACGGTTACTCGGAATAAGTAGCCGACGAGCTGGGGGTCTCCCAGAACGTCACGCGCAGGATGGGCAATTTCTTGGACTTCGCATAGCGGTAGATCAGTCTCGCCAACGCCTCGGCGGTCGGATTTTCTTCCATTTCATAACAAGGTTCCCTGAATTTTTTTAACACCTTGGCCAGCGGATCTCCCTTTTTCAGGATCATGAGGTGGTCCAGCTCTTTGTCGACCCACTTCTGGATAATGTCCTTGATGTCTCCGAAGTCAAAGACCATTCCGCGCGGATCGAGCTTCTTTGATTCGAGTTCGATCTCGATCTTGCCGTTATGCCCGTGCGGATGCGCGCATTTGCCGTCATAATTTAAAAGCCGGTGGCCGTAACAGAAGTGGATCTCTTTTTTGACTTTGTACATAATTCTCCTATTTAAAAAGTAAAACTAACCATATGGATTACGCTGATTTAAGAAATGATTACGCAGATTTGACAGGGCAGTTTTAATCAGCGTAATCTTCTTTTTAATCTGCGTAATCGTTTTAAACGATCGATCGTCCGCCGTCTACCACCAGCACAGCTCCGTTGATAAAATCATTTTCCAAAAGAAAACGCACCGCATAGGCCACGTCCTGCGGCGTGCCTATCCGACCGAGCGGGGTTTTCCGGATGATGGCTTCTTTTTCCTCCTCGCTGAGATCGGGTGGAAGAAGAACGGGACCCGGAGCGACCGCGTTGACCTGCACCTTCGGCGCCAGGTCCCTCGCAAGCGCCTTCGTGAGTGTGATCAAGCCGCCCTTGGAGACGCAGTAGGGCGCGTAGTCACGATAGGGCCTGAAACCGCTCCAATCCGCGATATTCACGATCTTTCCGCCCTCGCGTTTTGCCATGCGCGTTCCGATCTGGCGGGAAAGCAGGAAGGGGCCTTTAAGGTTCGCATTTATCAGCGCATCCCAATCGGATTCCTTTGCATTTTTGAGAGGCGTTTTATAAAAAAGCGAGGCGCTGTTCACAAGCACATCCACGGCGTCTTTTTTCTGAAAGATCTGTTCGAGCATTTTGGCAATAGAGACTGAGTCCGATAGATCCGCTTGAAAAAGGTCGCAGCCGACGCCCAGCGCCCGGATCTCGTCCGATGTTTTCCCGGCTTCGAACCCGGAGGTGTGATAATGAAGCAGGATATGGCAGCCGCTTCTGGCCAATTCCAGCGCTATTTCCTTACCGACCCGTTTGGCGGCCCCTGTAACAAGAGCCGATCTTCCCTTTAAAAGCATGGTACCATCATAGCGAATAGGAAATCAGGGGTATAGAAAATAATGATCGGCGCCGATACCGTGAGCCGAAATCTATGGTAAAATCGCGCCAGGTATGCCAAACCGATCCATTCTGGTCATTGACGACGAAAAGGACATCCAAAAGCTCCTTCAATACAACCTGGAAAAGGAGGGCTACAAGGTCTTGTCGGCGCTCTCCGGCGAAGAGGGCTTCGAGACGGCGCGGCTTAAAAAGCCGGATCTTGTGATCCTGGATCTCATGCTGCCCGGTATGGATGGGCTCGAGGTCTGCCGCCTGCTCAGTGGCGCCAAAGAGACCAAAGCGATACCGGTGATCATGCTGACGGCAAAAGGCTCCGAAGTGGACCAGGTGGTAGGCCTGGAACTGGGCGCGTCGGATTACGTCGCAAAACCATTCAGCGTTAAGGTGCTAACAGCCCGCATTAAGAATATTTTCCGCACGCAGAGGCCGAAACCTTCCGAAAGCGCCATGATCCAAGAGGGCGTATTCGTGATCGATAAGGATCGCATGACATTCACGATCAAGGACAAGCCCATTGTTCTCACCAAACTGGAATTCAGGATCTTGAGCTTCCTTATGGAGAATAAAGGCAAGGTATTTTCCCGCGACAAGCTTCTGAGCGGCGCCTGGGAGGGAGAGGCATTCGTGGTGGATAGGACCGTGGATGTGCACGTGAAAAGCATCCGCCGCAAGCTGGGCAAGCACCGCGACAAGATAGAAACGATCCGAGGTTCGGGTTACCGCTTTGTTGAATCCTGATCCGCTGCCGGCCATTCTCGCCGTATTTTTTCTCGCCGCGACGATAGCCGCGCTTTTTTATTTCTTCGGTCAAAAGCTCCGTGGCGCCGCCCGGCAGGCTGCCCGTGCCGCTCATGACAGCGCGCAGAGGAAGCTTGAGTCACAGGCGCAAATAGTTGAGGAGGAAAAAAGACGGCTGTCGGCCATTCTGGAAAGCATGGCCGAGGCGGTGATCGTGGTGGACGCCGGGCATAAAATAAAGCTCGCCAATTCCGCGCTCTCTCGTTCATTCGAGCTGAAGAGAGGCAATGTCTTGGGCCGCCATTATTGGGAGGTCTTCCGCGATTCGGAGCTCAACCAGATGATAGAAAGTTGCCTCGATCAACGCGCGGCCGTGAAAAAGGAGCACAAGGTCTCGCTTTCGGACCGCGTGTTCGAGATCCAGATCTCGCCGGTGATCTCAAACGAGGAGTTTCTCGGGGTGGTCGCCGTGTTCCATGACGTCACGCAGCTGAAGGCCCTTGAGAACATGCGATCGGAGTTTGTCGCGAACGTCTCGCATGAGCTTAAGACCCCGCTCACCTCGATCATGGGTTTTGTAGAGACACTGAAAGCGGGGGCCTCGGAAGATCCCCAGGACCGCGCGCGGTTCCTTGAGATCATCGAGGGGCATTCGAGGCGGCTTTATGAACTGATCGAAAGCCTGCTTTTGCTCTCAAAAATAGAATCCGGCCGCGAAGAGATACAAAAGGAGCCGGTTGATCTTGGGGCGCTGTTTGAAGAGATCACCCGAGGGTTTCAAGCGTCCATTCAAAAGAATATGATCCAGGTGGAACTGCAGTTGGAGCCGGAACTTTTTTGGGTCCAGGCGGACCGAAAGATCGTTCAGCAGGCCTTCACAAATCTAATCGACAACGCGATCAAATACAATAAACCCGGCGGCCGGATCCTCGTCCGTACGCATTACGAGCCATTCGCGGCCGTGGTGGAGATACAGGACACCGGGATCGGGATACCACAAGGGGACCTCGGGAGGGTCTTCGAGCGCTTTTATCGCGTTGATAAAAGCCGCTCGCGCGATTCCGGCGGCACAGGCCTGGGCCTTTCGATTGTAAAACATGCCATTGAACGCCACGGGGGCACCGTCGAAGCCACGAGCCCCAAGGCAGGCGGCGCTGTTTTTACCGTGAGGCTCCCCCGGGTTTCTTTGTAACACCAAAATGGTAATGTCCTAATTGACCAAAATAGGAATGTCCTAATTG
>CAYJVC010000048.1:0-6655 GCA_964373505.1 uncultured Planctomycetia bacterium | reverse complement strand
CCCCCCCCCCCCCCCCCCCCCCCCCCCCCCCCCCCCCCCCCCCCCCCGCCCGCCCGCAGCAGGGCCCGCCGCAGCCGGGGGGCCAGTCCCTGACATTTGACATGGGCGTATGGAGGAGATTTGTTTTAGCGATGTGGATGTCAAATGTCAGGGACTGACCCCCACACGGGTTTTTATTTGAAGCAGATGGAGATCGGGCCGATGGAGAACTTCGTGTACATTGTCGGCGACAAAGATACAAGAGAAGTGATGATCGTGGACCCGGCCTGGCAGGCGGACACGCTGCTTCGTATCGTGAAGGAGGAGGACTTGAGGGTCCGGGGCGCCTTGATCAGCCATTATCATTTCGACCACACGAACGGCATCGAAGAGCTTCTGGCATCCGTGGATTGCCCCGTGTACGTGAACAAGAAGGACATCCCATACATGGAGCTCAGCCACGAAAATATCGAGGGCACGGAAAGCGGCCAGAAATTAAAAGTGGGAAACGTCGAGATCGAGCTCGTGCACACGCCGGGGCACACACCGGGATCGCAGTGTTTTCACGTGAGGGGACACCTTATTTCCGGCGACACCCTTTTTATCGGCGCCTGCGGCCGTACGGACCTCCCGGGCGGCGACGCGACCCAGATGTACGCCTCGCTGACGCAGAAGCTCATGAAATTTGATGACACCACCGTGCTTTGCCCCGGGCACAATTACGCCTCGAAACCGACCACGACGCTGGGAGAAGAGAAGAAAACGAATCCCTATCTCTTGTGTGATTCGCTTGAGAATTTTCTCAAGTTTCGTACGGGCGTTTATCATTGACGACCCCCGCGATTACGGCTAAAATTTCAAAACCTATGGACAAAAAAATCGACCTGGAATCGCTTTCTAAAAAAGCGCTTGAAATCCGCCGCGACATCATCAAAATGCTGGGGGTAGCCGGCTCCGGCCACCCCGGAGGCTCCCTTTCGGCGACCGACATCCTGGCGGTTCTCTATTTTCACCACCTGCGCCATGACCCCAAACGTCCGGCCTGGCCTGACCGCGACCGCCTGATCTTCTCGAAGGGCCATGGCTGCCCGGCGCTTTACTCGGCGCTTGCGAGGAGCGGCTATTTTGACCCCAGAGAACTTTTAACTTTAAGGAAACTGGGAAGCCCTTTGCAGGGGCATCCGGACCGACGGAGGCTTGCGGGCATTGAGGCGTCCACCGGCTCTTTGGGCCAGGGGCTCTCGATGGGCATCGGCTGCGCTCTGGCGGCGCGCCTGGATAAAAAAGACTACCGGACCTACGTGATCATGAGCGACGGCGAGCTCAATGAAGGACAGACATGGGAGGCGGCGGCGTTCGCGTCGTTCCGCGGGCTTTCGAATCTGGCCATGATTCTGGACTGCAACAAGTTCCAGCTCTCCGGCGCGACTAAGGACATTTTGGACATGGAGCCGGTGGCCGTGAAATGGAAATCTTTCGGCTGGCGCGTCAAAGAAATTGACGGTCATTCTTTGCAAGAGATCTCGGACGCGATGGCGTGGACTACGGAAAAAAGCCGCTCGCCGAGCGCCATCATCGCGCATACGGTGAAAGGCAAGGGCGTTTCATTCATGGAAAATAATAACCATTTTCACGGGGTCGCAAACAACCGCGAGGAAACCGAGCGCGCGCTCAGAGAGCTCGGAGAAAATGACGCGGAGATCCAAAGAATCGTGGGTATGATCAAGTGACCCCATCCCCTCCTTTTGAGGCGACGAAGTCGCCTCAGAGCTATGCGCTAAAATTAGAAATTTTAAAGGAGGGGATGGGGTGATCGAGAGAAAATTGGGCGCGGCCACGAGAGATGCGTACGGCAAGGCGCTTGTCGAGATCGGCAAGGAAATGCCGGAAGTCATCGTCCTGGACGCCGATCTTTCCAAATCCACCAAAACGGAAATGTTCGGCAAGGCGTACCCGGACCGTTTTATCGACATCGGCATCCAGGAGGCGAATCTTGTCGGCATCGCTTCGGGCCTGGCCTCCTGCGGCAAGGTCCCGTTCATCAGCAGTTTCGCGTGCTTTTTGGTGTGCAAGGGCTTTGAGCAGCTGCGCGTCGGCGTGGCGTTTTCGGAGTTGGGCGTCAAGGTCGTCACCTCGCACGGCGGCATCAGCGTAGGCGAGGACGGCGCGTCCCAGCAGTCGGTGGAGGATTTTGCGCTGACGCTTTCGCTGCCGCATTTTACGGTCATCTGCCCCTCGGACGAATTTGCGACGCTGTCTTTGGTGAAACAAGCCGCGCGGCTCAAAGGACCCGTGTACATCCGCACCGGACGGCCGAAGGCGCCTTGGGTCTACAACGAAAGATCCGTCTTCCAGATCGGGAAGGGAATTTCTCTCCGAAAGGGAAAGGATGTCACGCTGATCGGGACAGGACTCATGGTGTTTGAATGTTTGCAGGCCGCGGAGATACTCAAAGAAAAGGGGATCGATGTCTCGGTGGTGGACATCCATACCTTAAAGCCCATTGATCGAGAGCTTTTGCTTTCCGAGGCGCGCACGACCCGGGCGCTGGTGGTGGCTGAAGAGCACCTCGTTTTCGGCGGCCTCGGCAGCGCCGTTTCACAAGCGGTGTCACAGGAATTCCCGGTGCCTATGGAATTTGTGGGCATTCAAGACACCTATGCCGAGTCCGGCAGGCCGGATGAACTCCTTGAAAAGTACGGTCTCACAGCCGGGCATATCGCACAGGCCGCCCAAAAAGTCGTTTCCCGCAAATCCAGATAGCCTGCTATAATTATTTCCATATTTGCAATAAATTTTCCGGGGTGTAGCTCAGCTTGGCTAGAGCGCTTGCTTTGGGAGCAAGATGTCAGAGGTTCAAATCCTCTCACCCCGAGAATTTACATTTTTTGTGCCCGTAGCTCAGTTGGATAGAGCATCTGCCTTCTAAGCAGAGGGTCGGCCGTTCGAATCGGCCCGGGCATACCATTTTTTAATAAACATGTTAAAAAAAACCCTCATTATCCTATTGGTCCTCGCGACGCTTGCGGTGATGGCGCTGAACGCCCTCTCACGCAAGGCGCCCGAGCTTTTGAGGCAGTCCATCGGGCGCGCGCTTAACAAGAAGGTCGTGATCCAGTCGATCGAATACCGGTTCCCGTGGCTATTTGAGCTCCGCGGTTTCGAGATCCTGGAAAGAGAGCCTTTTCAGGACGAGCGGGCATTTTATGTGGACCAGGTCCGACTGGAGGTTTCGCCGCTGGGCCTGTCAAGAAAAAGGCTCATCATCAGTAAGATCGAGATGGAAAACGCCGATATCACGATCCGCAAATACGATGGAAAACTGTTCCACGCCTTGTCCGATACGTTGAAAATGCCCACCCCATCCCCCGTTTCGTCCGCGGATGCGGACGGATCGCTAGGCGATCCTGGGAAACGGGGGATGGGGCCAACGCCGCTGCCGCTGGATATCCATAAGTTCCATCTCAACAAGAGCCACTTTCGATTCATTGATTATGACGTCGAAAAGAACGGTTTTGTCGTCGTGTTTGACGAAATTGAGGCAAAGATCCGCGGGATCCAGCTGCCCTTTTCCTCGGAGAGGACCTATTACAGCTTGAATGCGCGCCTGGCGCAGGGCCGCGACCAGAAGGCTGCGGAGGCGAAAGTGTACGGCTGGACGCAGTTTGCCGACATTGACACGGACGCCAACATCACGCTGAACGGCGTTTTTCTGCCGTACTTCCGGCCCTATTACGGACAGGTCACGGCGGCTGCCATTGAGGAAGGTGTTGTGGACGCGAGGGCCAATATCACCATTGAGAATAAAGATTTGACGGCCACTGTTGATCTTGAGATGATAGGGCTTCTTTTTCAGTCTTACGAGGAAGAAAACCAGCTGTTCGGCCTTAAGGCTGATGAGATACTCTCGTTCCTGAAGGACCGCTCGGGTCGGCTCCGGTTCCAGGTCGTGGTGAAGTGGAATCTCGCCGACCGCTCGGTGCGGACACGGGATGTGATCCGGAAAAGCATCGAGCGCTCTCTTAAAAGCACCGTGCTGGGGAACATCGGCAATATCCTTCAAAAAACGATCGAAAAGATAAGCGAAAAGGGCGGTTTTGAGCAGGCCAAGAAAGATCCGGACAGCGTCCTCAACAAGATAAAAAGTTTCTTCAAGTAAGATGTTATGACAAAAATATGGCGGCTATGGTGTAGTGGTAGCACGAGAGATTGTGGCTCTCTTAGCACGGGTTCGAATCCCGTTAGTCGCCCCAGATTTTGGACACCCAAGATGAAAATAGTTTGCTTGAATGAGCTTATCGAGGAGGGCAAAGAGGCCATCGATTTCGGCGGCGAGGGCCGGGCTTTTGCCAGACTCAAGAAGTCGGTCGAAGAGTCGCAAGTTGAGGCTAGGCTTAGGGTTAAGTGGTAGGCCTTGATTTTACTTTTAAAATGCGAGAAACTCCTGTAGACTTGAAGGTGTAAATATGCCTGACACGCAAAACCAGCCTCATTCAGTGCCCAAGGTCATTTGGGCCAACGTGGTTTTTTTCGCTTCCATGGCCGTCCTGGCCTTGGTGGGGGCGCCGTTCTATGTCTGGAAATGCGGTCTTTCATGGCAGGAGGTTTCGCTTTTTGTCTTCTTTGTGGCCGCGACGGGTTTGAGCATCACCGTGGGTTATCACCGGCTTCTCGCGCACCGCACCTTTGAGGCCAACCCGTTCGTCAATTTTCTTGTGCTATTCTTCGGCGCAGCCGCATTCGAACAGTCCGCCCTCTACTGGGCCTCCCAGCATCGTGACCATCACCGCTATGTCGATACGGATCGGGACCCCTACAGCATTAAGAAGGGTTTCTTTTATGCGCACATCGGCTGGCTTCTTTTTTGGCGGCATACGGTGGATTATGACAACGTGAAGGACCTTAAAAAAGACAGGTTCATCGCGCATCAGGACCGGTACTACCTTTTATGGGCGTTGGCCTCGGGGATTCTTTTGCCGCTTGGGATAGGCACTCTTTCGGGACATTTCCTCGGAGCACTTTTTTTAAGCGTGGGCCTGCGCCTCGCGCTCGTGCATCACTCCACTTTTTCGATCAATTCCGTCTGCCACACCTTCGGGAAAGCCACGTATGATATTTACGCCAGCGCCCGCGACCACTGGCTTGTCGCGATTCTCACGAATGGGGAGGGGTACCACAATTTTCATCATCGCTTCTCGGGCGATTACCGCAACGGCGTGCGCTGGTACCAGTGGGACCCGAGCAAGTGGATCATCGCGCTTTTGGCGAAGATGGGCCTTGCGTGGGACCTGAAACGTGTCTCGCGTTTCAGTATTCTTCATGCAAAACTTGCCGCCGAACACCTCCGGGCGCACGACCTTCTGAAGGAGGCCAAGCCGCATGACAGGCTCGATAAGATCCGCGAGAGCCTGAAGGTCCAATACGGCCATCTCCTTGAGCGCCTTTCACACTGGGAGACAGTTTCCAACAAATACCAGTCATTCATCATCGACAAGGCATCTGCTTTCCGCTCGGGGCGCCGGCGTGTGCTGGCCACCAAGGAAACGCACGCAAGGCACCAATTCCGCAAGGCTTACCAGGAATGGGCCTTCCTCATCAATGGCCGGCTCCTGAATCCCGAACCGCTCCCATATTAGTAGAACCTCATGGCTCCGCAGAGAGAAGTTCGTTTAATCAACAAACCTTGAGCTCCGCCAGTGTTCTCATCATCGATGATGAGCCCGATGTCCTTAAGCTTCTGAAGCTCCGTTTTGAAAAAGAGGGCTATCAGGTGTTGGCCGCGAAGAACGGTCAGGAAGGCTTAAAGACAGTTTATTCCAAGTTTCCATCCGTCATTATCCTGGATTTGATGCTCCCCGATATGGACGGGCTGGAGGTCTGTAAGAGGCTCAAAGGCGACGAGAAAACAAGCCGCATTCCCGTACTCATTCTGACCGCAAAAACAGCGAATACTGATGAGGTGTTGGGACTGGAGCTAGGAGCAGATGATTATGTGACCAAGCCTTTTGATTTCGCGGTCCTTCATTCGCGCGTCAAAAACCTTCTTAAGCGAAAGGCTCCGGAAGCGCGTGGCAGGGAAGTGACCGTCTTGAAGGCAGGCAAGCTGACCCTGGACCCCGTGCGTCACAAGGTTCTTGTGAACGGGAAAGAAACCGAGCTCACCATGATCGAATTTCGCATTCTCTATTTTTTTATGAAAAATCCAGGGAGGCTTTTTTCGCGGGACGAGGTCTTGAACGGCGCGTGGAAAGACCATGTGATCATCGGCGACCGCGCGGTGGATGTGCATATCAACGGCATCCGCACCAAGCTCAAGGGTGTCGCGGACTACATTGAAACGGTCCGCGGCGAGGGCTACCGTTTCAAGGAGCTTTAAGCACCCGCTTAATTGAAATATAACAATCGGCGAATTTTTCCTTAATGCTCATAGGCTATGATTTAACAAGTAAACCGAATGAAGGTTAAGAGGAGGCTCGTCATGACCCACAGATCCAAGGCAGCACTTTACAACGCAGTTATCGCGATGGCGACGCTTGTATCCACGTCGTCGGCGATCGCCCAATATGACACGGCTGAAACCGGGATGCAATTCAACGTCTATACGGATGCGGGGCAGAAAACCAACCACTACATCCCCTCCGGCTGGATGGGTGATTACGGCGATATCAAGTACAAC
>CAYJVC010000047.1:0-6915 GCA_964373505.1 uncultured Planctomycetia bacterium | reverse complement strand
AGATCGATGAGATGCGTGTCTCCAAAGGCCTGGCCCGCTGGAGCTCGAATTTTACCCCTTCGACTACGGAATATGCTGCGGATGCCAATACCCAGCTATTGCTCCATTTTAATGGCTTTAAATATGAGACCGAACGCACGACCTACGACGCCGGCCGCGATGCCCTGAATAATCCCATCACCACAATCACGACAAGAAACAGCCGTGACGAGATCCTCCGTAAGGAGATCCTCGATCATCAGGGAAGAATCGTCTTCCTTCAGATAAGAAAACCCGGCTTCGCGGATCAATATACGGTGGAAAAAACAACGTATGGGGCCGGCGTCGTCACCGTCATGAATGAACGCGATGAATTCATTCGCGAGGAGACCGTGGATGCGCAGGGCCGGCGCTCGATTCGGGACGCCGCGGGCTTTATCCGCACGGCCGAACCTGTTTATGACATTGAAGGAAGGCTTGTGCGCACCGACTGGCGCGTCATGAAAGACGGCCGCTATTACGTGACCGCGATCGGTCCGTGGGAGGGCACTCAAAGCCGCCGCGAGGCGGATGATCTCACAAGCCCGCTTTCGCCGCTGAGGGCCTTCAACTCTTCTTACACTTATGCCGAGCGCGCCATCGACGGAAAATTCGGCGACACGGTCCGTACCGCAATGGGAGGTTCCCTCACGCTTGAACTTGCCCAGCCTGAGGCGGTAGGCCGCCTCGAGACTTTCTTTGAGCGCACGGCCGGCTACCGCTACAAGATCGAGGCCTCGCTCGACGGCGCCTCCTGGTACACGGTGACGGATAAAACCTCCGGAACTTATTCTACCGGCCTTCAGTCGGACGTTTTTGCAATGCCCGTCAAAGCGAAATTCATCCGCATGACCGTGACCTCCGCTCAAAACGGGGCAGGCGACTGGCGGCTCGAGGAAATGAGGCTTTATCCGCCGAAGGGGTGGCCTGTCACGAGTGCCGTCACCCGCACCTTTAATATAGAAGGGGATATGCTCTCCGAAATTCAGGCGGGCGCCCGCGCCGAAAGCTTCCTCACCGAAAAAGACGCGCTTGAAAACGTGAGAAAAATCGTCACCACGCATTACAAAATCGACCGCAAGGCCGAGATTCATTCTGCCAAAGACAGGCAAGGCAATCTCCTCGGCACGAACCTCTACGACGGAAACCGCGACACAACCCAGCGCTCTTACATGGGGCAAAGCGGGGATCATTATTATGAGTTTGAATTAAAAGACCTGACCGAGATCACGGAGGTTCGGATACTCTTAGGCGACACGGTCGACAATGTCCTCTATAGTTTCTGGATTGAAGTATCGCAGGACGGCGCCGCTTGGCAGCGCGTTTTCGATCATCCGGCCGTGGATGCCCGGAGCTGGCAGCGCGCGGTTTTTAACCCCGTCAAAGCGCGTTTCGTGCGCGCGGGCGGAAGGCCGAGTGACGTCGGAAACGGCCTTTACTGGCATGAAGTCGATATCTATGCCACGCCGGCGGGGATGAAAGACTACTCCACGGTCCGCTACCTCGATCAGGCAATCTCTCAGGGAAGCTGGCCCTTTGCGGTGATTCCTCAGGGGGATACGCATCTTCGTACGGCCCAGCCCAAATTGGGAAGCGCCAGTGTTTATTTCGACGGCGTGGGCGACTACCTCTCCATCCCGGATAGCGACAACCTCGATTTCGGCACCGGGGATTTTACGGTGGACTTCTGGGTCAATTTCGATGAGTTCTTAGGCGGCAACCATACCTTTTTTACGCACAACGCCGGGACCGGAAACCATGAATTCAATCTCACCTACAACAACAACAATTCCACCCTGAATTTCTTTATCTTGGGAGTCAATATGTACCGCACCTGGAATCCCTCCTTGGGCGCCTGGCATCACCTGGCCTTCACAAGACAAAATGGCGAGGCAAGAATCTTTGCCAATGGCCAGCAGCTCGGTGCCGCCCAAATGCATGCCGGCAATGCCTCAGCCGCCGCCGAGGTCAGGATCGGGGCGGCCTACAACAGCAGTGAATTCTTCAAAGGCAAGATCGATGAGATGCGTGTCTCCAAAGGCCTGGCCCGCTGGAGCTCGAATTTTACACCCTCCGCCGCCGAATACGCCCCGGATGCCCATACCCAGCTTTTACTGCATTTGAATGGTGTGGATGGATCGCGAACCATTCAAGACGCGTCGTTTCAGTCGCGCCTCCTGCCTTACGAAGGCCGTGTGACCACTGCGATCGACCGCCAGGGCCGGGTCACGCGCTACGCTTATGAATACGACGCGCTCGGAAACCAAATCGGAACCTATCAACTTACGACTTCACCTCCCATGAATTCCCACTCGGCCCTTTTCGGCGCCGGGCCGGAAAGTCCCACGGAATTTTCAGGCGAGGTGCGCGACCTCTACGGCCGCGTCACGAAGCAGATCTCGGATTCGGGACAAATCACATACTTTGATTATGAACTTGACCCCTTCGGCAATATCCAGCGCACCTATGTACGCGACTCGGCGCCGGCCACGGTCGAAATCAGGCGCAATCTCCTTCAGAACTTCAACCGCTTCATGATCACGGGTGACAACTGGTCCAGCGTGGCCATGGACAGCACCAAGAAAAATCCTCTCTTTGACGGTAATCTCGACACGAACGGCTATTTTTACATGACAAATGACGCCCCCAAGCCGCTCGAGATTGATTTTTCGGGTCCGCCGTGGGCGAGCTCGGCAGGCGATGCGCATCTTATGGCCTCCCAGCCCAAGTTCGGAACGGCCAGCGCCGCTTTCGACGGACAAGGCGATTATATCGGCATGCCGGATGCGGATGACTGGGATTTCGGCACCGGGGATTTCACGGTGGACTTCTGGGTCAATTTCGATGAGTTCTTAGGCGGCGACCACACCTTCTTCACGCATAATGGGGGAAACAACGAATTCACGATTACCTATAACAACAACAACTCGACCCTCAATATCTTCTTGCTGGGCACCAATATCTATCGCATTTGGACCCCCTCCTTCAACACTTGGCATCATCTCGCCTTTGTCCGCCAGAATGGTGAAGTCAGGATCTTTGTTGGTGGCCAACAGCTCGGAGCGGTCACCATCAATCATAACAATGTCTCGGCCGATGGCCCCGTCCGGATGGGCTCCTCTGCCTTTAGCAGTGAATTCTTCAAAGGCAAGATCGATGAGATGCGTGTCTCCAAAGGCCTGGCCCGCTGGAGCTCGAATTTTACGCCCCCTTCTGCCGAATACGCGGCCGATCAACACACAAAACTTCTTCTGCATTTCAACGGCCAAGAGGGCAGCCGGAATTTTGTTTCGGCGGCAGCACCGCCTGCCCAAGCCGATCTTTCCGGGATCCGCTTTTTAACCGATGACCGGCCGAACTTAGGTTACCGCATCGAAGTCACAGCAGATGGCGACACTTGGACGCCCGTGGCCGAGAAAATAGGCGGCCTCAAGCGTGAATGGAATGAACACAAGTTTGACGCAAGGGGAGTCCGCAAGCTTCGCATCGTCCCCCTAGGCTCCGATTATTTCCGGATCTATGAGCTCGAGGTCTTTGAAACGCCGCGCCAGGAAAGAAATTTCCAGTTTGTGCGCGAATACGACTTCCGCGGCAATGTCACAAGCGAAACCAATCTCCTTCAAACCCTTTGGGAGGGGCGTCCCGAGCTTAAATTCTATTTTCCCGATCCCCGGAAAAAAGGTATGTGGGGCCGCTGGAAAGATAAAACCCTGGCGGATTGGGCCAAGGAAGAGGGCTGGCTGGAAGACCCGCGCCTGCAAGCCTTCCGTCCCCAGGAGGAATTTCTCACCCAAGAATTAAAAGAGGCCTTTGATTCAAGGAGCGAACTCCAGCGCCGCTTCACCGATGAGGCCGCGCTTACGGCCTGGGCCCGCCTGGCGGCCGCGGGCGGCGACCCGAGGCTTGCCGCGTATGCGGCAGGACGGACGCAAAGTTCTACGGCGGCGTTGGGAGATCTCGCAGCGAGCGAACGGCCTTTGGCGTCGGTTGTTCGCCGCGAGACGCGCGAGGAAAGGGAATCCCGGGAGCTCTCGCTCGGGAAAACTGCGCGGGCGACTTCCGCTTATGATGCCGCAAGTTTGAATGCCATGAAGGCGCTGGATGGCGATATCACGACCAAATGGCACGGTCATCAGGGCGTGCGGGAAAATGCGCTCGTGGTGGATCTTGAGCGCGAGAGTGAAGTGAGCGAGGTGCGGCTTCTTTCGAATGACCCGAACGGTCATTATCTAAGAGCGTTTCGTATTTCGACTTCCATAGATGGCGTCCAGTGGAACACGGCCGCCGAGCCGGCGGGGGGCACAGCGCCTAAAGAATGGGTGGTAACGATCGCTCCTCGCTCGGCCCGCTACGTGAGGATCGACAAGATTGAAGCGAGGACCTCAGGCGGCGCCCTCGAGGGAGATTTCATTCACGAGCTTCGGATTTTTGGCACGGTGCCGGTGACGATGACCCAAGAATACGCTATGACCGGCCAGGGGGCGGCGGCGGCCGAGCGCCTGGTGCGTGAAACGCGCTGGGGCGGAAGCGGCGCCGGTGCGGTCGAATACAGCTATCACGCCAATGGGCGCGTGGCCGAGGTCCGCCGCTATGGGCCTGCCGTGGAAGAGAGAAGGCCGGTGCTTATGAGCCTTACGGAATCAAGCCACCGCGCGACCGTGGATGGAAACGAGTGGACAGGCGACATGGTAAGCTGGAATGCGGGGGATGATCCAAAATCGTTTGTGGTGAAACTGGTTCAAACCTCGTCAGTTGACCGCCTGCGTTTAAAAGTGGCGGGCGACAATTCCACAGGCGCCAGCTTCTCGGTGGAATCCTCCGTCGACGGCCGCACCTGGACGAGTATTCTCGATAAAACCTGGCCCGGGCAGGGCGGCTGGATCGAAGAAAATTTTCCTGCTGTTCAAGCTCAATACCTTCGGATTACAGGACATCTCGACGGAGGCTTCACGGGCCGGGCGCTGCAGCTTTTTGAAGTGGAGGCGTACAGTCCCGTCAAGCAGTTGGGGTCTGACTCTACAGGTCAGACCCCTGCAGTTTTTGCAGTTTTGCCTTTTTTAATCGAGCGTTTCGACACTTCCGGCAATCCCGCCTCGCAGGATAACGCCCTTTTCCTGGTCTGGAAAAACGATCCCTCGCTTCGCGCTCTCTTCGCCACACCTTCCGCCGCTGCGACGCTCGAAGGCCGCTGGCAGGGCAGAACGCTCCTCGATTGGGCGAGAGATGAAGGCTGGAAGCATTATCACAATCTCGCCTCTTACTCACCCGCCGGCGTTTTAGCGGCGGGCGCCTCAGCCGTCACCCCTGGTTTACGCCGGGTCTTCGATGACTCACGCCCTCTTCAGGAACGCTTCCGTAAAACAGGGACGAAAGACACGGAGCTCATTCAATACGCAAGGTTGCGCGGCTGGCGGGAAGACGCAAGACTTTTTCACTACGCCCCCTTTACGCCCTCGCAGGAGGTGGCGCGGCGCGCCGCGTTTGAATCGCGCTTCGATGTTTACGGCAACCCCGCGCTCATGATCTCCCGCGACCGAAACGGTGCGCGTACGCTTCGGCGTTTCAACGCCAAGGGCGAAGTCGTGGAAGAAGTGCCGGAACTTATTTTACTCTGGCGCGAGCGGAGCGAACTTTTCAAGACTTATACTACTTCAACCGAGCTTCGCCAGTGGGCCGAGAGCACAGGTTCTAAATCTCCGTCATTGCGAGGAGCCGCAGGCGACGCGGCAATCTCGCTTTACCAGGTCCTCTCCGATTATCACACCTATACCATTGGCGGCGCTGAGACGACCCTTCCGCTGCTTGGCTTCCATAACTATTTATACGACCCGGCCGGCTGGCTTAGGGAATCGATTGAGTTTCAGTGGACCCTTCAGGGCTCAGAACAGCGCCGCGACATCACCCGCTACGACGCAAGCGGCCGCGAGACCTTTGAACGAAACGAACAAGGGGATTTTTACTTTACCAATTTCCTTGACCGTTACGGGAGGTTGATCAAGCGCACGGGCTCAGGTGAAGAATTTTTCGCGGTCGATATTCCCTCTCCCTTAGGGAGAGGGCAGCCTGCCTCGCCGGCAGGCGGGGGTGAGGGGGATATTCTCCTCGGCATCCTGAAAGCAAACTTCATCCTTCGTTTCAGCCGCCTTCCCACACCCGCGGAATTCACCCAGGAAGAAAGATTCATCCGTGAAAAAGGCTCCTACCCCTCGCGTGCGCGCTTGACCCTTAGTACGGGCGACTCGGCGAGCCGCCCGTACACCCAAACCACGGTCGGAAACCTAACGGGGCCAGGCCTGCCCGCCGGCGCTTGGATGGCGGGCCCCGCCTGGCTTTCTGAGGTCCAATCCCGCGCTCTTGCTTTACGAAACCGTGCGGCTCAAGCCCGCACGAGCGAAACCGAGCTTGAAACCAGACACCTTGAAACCTTGACTCAGAGAATCACGCGCCGCCTCTTGGGCCGCGATCCCTCAGACATGCTCGTTTTGAGCCCGCAGGGCGATGCAATCTCAGAACTGGGCCGCCTCATCGCCAAAATCCGCGAGCTTGGCTCCACCAAGGCCTTTGAGCGCTATCTTCAGGTCGAATACGGTCTGGACGGGGCAGGCAAGAGCGAAAACCAAAGGCGCCGCGAAGAAATCACCGTCATCATAACCGATGTCTACAACGCCCTGCGAAGTCACCTGGGTTTTTCCCCCTTCCCCCTTGCCCCCGGCTACTTGCCCCTTCTTTCGCTTTTAAAGTCCGACCCGGCCTTCGAAATCAAAACACTCTCTCAGGCTGAACTCGAGAAAATCCGCGTGAGGCTATTAGCCTTAATAGAAGATGACATCTCCGCCACAGGGCGCGGCGGACAGACAGACCTGCATTTCGGGCAATCCGCCGTCCACGCCCTCTATG
>CAYJVC010000046.1:0-7231 GCA_964373505.1 uncultured Planctomycetia bacterium | reverse complement strand
GAAGGCGGCGGCGTGGAATTGAAAAGGTTGAAGCTGGTCTTCCCGGATTTTCCCGGCGTAGGGTAAAACAAGAGCTGTGTAACTTGCCCCGAGGAACTCGCCTTCCTTCTTGCCCGAAGGGAGGTTTTGTTTGTTTTCTTTGTACCAGGCCAAGAACTCTTTGGGGGTCTGGAAGACAGGTAGAAGGTCAAAAAAATCTTCATGGGCCCGGTAATAATTTTGAGCGGGCTGATCGTAAAAATTTTCCGCCGCGCGGGCCCCATCCCCCGTTTTGTCCGCAGACCCCATCCCCTCTTTCGTCCGCAAATGCGGACGGATCGCTCGGCGATCCTGAGAAAGAGGGGATGGGGCAGATGCGGACGGATCGCTTGGCGATCCAGAAAAATGGGGGATGGGGCTGGCGCCGGTGACAGATACAAGTGCAGGGCCTTGCCGAGCTTGATTCAAGCCTAAGGCAGAGGTATACTTGGTTCGTAGACGGAGATTTCGCAATGAGGTTGAAAGTTGTGCTGGAAGACGGTGAGGATGGATATATTGTCGTGTCAGTTCCATCCCTGCCCGGATGCCATTCCCAGGGAAAAACCAAAGATGAGGCATTAAAAAATATCCGGGAAGCCATTGCGCTCTATCTAGAGCCCGATCCCAAAGCTGTTCGTTCCACCAAAAGGCATCGAGTCCTGACTCTCGCCCTATAGAGGAATGTCCAAACCGCCCCTTTTGTCCGGCCGCGAATCGGTCGAGGAATTCATAAGACTTTTGTAATCCTTCCGCTATTTTCCTTCCACCTTCCACCGTCGACCTATTTTCAATCGCCGCGCGGGCGCCGAGCGGCGACTGCATCGCCGAGCCGGAAGCTTGAAGCAAGATGCCAGAAGCTTGATCCTTCGGGCTTCCGGCTTCCGGCGTCACGCTTTCAATTCCTGCCGCGCGGGCGCCCCTAGCGCGCGCCTCCGCTCCAAACTTCGTCCAGATCTCTCGATAAACTCTTTCCAGCTCGCGCTGTTCTTCGAAAGATATGGGAGACGCCATCATGCCTCGGCGCGTAGCCAGCTCAACAACGTTGTTTCGGACATCATCCAGAAAACCAATATCATTTCGCCACAAAGCGCTTCTCATGAATGAAGAAAAAACTCGGACGTGATCCATAGGGATATACGAACGTACCCATTGGTTCATTTTTTTAAGAAAACTTAAAGCATCCTCCGGAGCCTGCTCAATGCGGCTGGCCAATAAAGCCAGTAAAGGCGAAACTTCTCGTGAAAAAATTCTCTTAAGGTCATCTCTACTGGCATTGGCAAGAGGCGTTACCATCATTGTCCGCTGCGTGGCTAATTCGGATATCGTGGGCCAGATTTGAGCCAAAGCGTCCAAATCCTCTCTTCTCACCGCGGACTGGATAAAGGCGGAAAATACGGATACATAATCTACTGGCGAGTATTCACGAGCCCACATGGCAACCGTGTTGAGAAGCTCCATTGAAGCCTCGTGATCCATAGACGGATCCATGATTCTGGACACCAAAATAGGGGTGATTTTTAAAGAAAAGATCCCTTCAAACCTTCTGCGACCCTCAAAAGAAATCCGAGACTGACCCCAACTGTTGGTCCTTGATAACTCTCTGACGTTTCTCCATATCTCCAATGGCTCTTGCAGATCCGATGGCAAAGTTAAGGCATTGGTTTGTCCTATAAGCGAGACCAGTAATTTGTCTTTTTCCGCCGCGCGGGCGCCCAAGCGAAGCTCTTGTCTCATCTTGAGAAGTTCAGCAAGTGTCAGAGCACCATAATTGTCTGAATTATCTTGGAGGTGCACTAATTTTTCCGTATTTAATTTCCTTTCAAGCGCAATGTTCCACAACATGTCCGCATACACACGCTCACCGTTAAGAACGTCATTTGAAAGGACGTCTTGATAAGTATCTTTAAGCGACTGCGAATCTGACACGACGGCCAGAAGCCTCGGCGGAACAAGACCGAGCGCGCGCCAAGCCTCGTCGGTTCTCTGCAAACCATCATTCACGAGCGGCATGACTTTATGTTCGCCAACTTTTTGGATAATTCTATCCAAAACTTCTAGCGCGTTTTTTTCCCCCGCGCGTTTGAAAATTTCAGCTCTCTCAAGTTTGGCAAGTTCCGGCCATCTCCCGAGAATATAATTGAAGTAATGGTCGGCATTAATGCCTGTATCAGCAAACCGGTAAACAGCGGGATTCAATAACACTTGAACACTCCACGAATAAAAATCATGTAAAGTTGGTCTCTTTTCCTGAGGAAAGCGTAACTCTGCAGGGGTCGACGCAAGTTCTGCGGGGGTTAAAGAGTGATATGTTTCCAAAGCTTCTGCCAGTACCTGTATAAGAGTTTCCTTATCGATATCCACATAGTCATGTGTGGGAATCACCGTGTCGCCGATTCGGAACTCCCGACTATCATTTCTATCAGGATGCATCCCGTATCTTTTTGCATGAAGCGCAATGGAAAGCGCTTGAGTAAACTCTCCCGTAAGGCGATCTAATTTAGGACTTTCTGAAAAAAACTGAAACAATGTTTTCTGAGTTTCAGGAAACATGAACACGTTTACGATATTTTCGCCTGGCAAATCATTAGAAAGCCACAAATATTGATTTAGAGAGCCAAAGTTTTTTTCAAACCCATTTTCTATCCATAATTGATGCAATGCTTCATATAAATGGTTGATAAAAGTTTCTAGGTCTTGATTTACTGGCAGGGCATAAGTTTCAACTTTGAGCCATGCCGGTCTCCAAGGTGCGTGAGCTCCTCGATCTGAAATTTCGAAAATTAAATAACGCAGCATATCTTCCATAACCCTTAAAATGTTGTAAGCTGTCTCACGATTATTCGTACGGCCTTCAAGTACCGCAGGTTGCAATATACGAGCTTCTATCTCGTCTCGAATGTCCCTAATCCACGAGTCCGCAAGCTCATCCGGTGGCAATGGGTCCATAACCTTAACTGCTGGCTTAGTTGTAGGTAGAATTTTCGCTAAATACAGTAAAACATCAGGAGTTAGAAATTTGCTGTGGCCATCCGCCGCGCGGGTATCATCCGCCATCCGCGCGCCTCGCGTTTTTTGTGGGGCAGTCCTCGGCACTGTTCGGCGGATACCGGGGCGCGTATCTTTGACTGCCCGAATAGCCGCCGCCCTTTCCTTTTGCATCTGGTCCAAACGTCTTCGTCCTTCATCCATCGCTTCACGGATGGGGTCTCCCACAGCCACCTTAACAATAGGCCGAGCTTTGGCAGATACCGACCGCGCCACTTGCACAAGATCCTTTTCTGCCTCTTTTGCCTTCAGCTCTGCGATTATGGCCTCTCTAACACGCCCAGTCATGAACGCGGTGTATCGACGCACATCTTCCGTCGAGCCATGCAACATAAAATCGATCGCGGAAGCTCTCCATTGGATCCTGGGGACATACTCCCGTGCCTGTTGCGCCAGTTTGGGCTCGATCTTCTCGTAAGTATCTTTGGGGCCACGGATCAGATCCTTCACGTCTTCGATCCACCAGTTGTAGCCGGCCCAAATAAACCGAATATCCGATGACTGCTCCATATCCGAAAACCGCTGGCGAAGAAGTTGAATGAAAAGCGCCGAGGCTTTTGCATTTGTTTCCGCGACGAACATTTTTTGGTACAAGTTTTCCAATCCTTTATCCAGGTCACCCTCTTCTGGATTGAATGCAGAGTCTATTTCTTGGTGCAGGCGAATCTGCGCATCCGTCATTTGGCCTACTTTTCTAACCCTTCGCATTTCCTTGAGCGCTATCGGGGAAACTCCAAAAAGTCCTCTGGCTTTTCCGCTATCCGCTCTTTTGTTCAACAGGCTCTCCGCTCTCGCCATCGCTTCGGACTCGGCCGGCGACATCCCGCTCAGTGAGGCGTGTAACGCAAAGATCTTTTGCTGCTCAGCTGTCGGCTTGACAATACGAATGTCGGTCCAGATGTGTAGTGGTAGTTCTTTGAGGAATTGCGGGATGCCACTGACGTATTTTTCAGAAATGGGAACTGTCAAAGGCTCCGGCGCCGGGTTCGGCGGCTCAGGGGCAGCCGGCTCCGGCATTGTTTCCACCATTTTCAAAAGATGTAGATAGAAAATCTCTTCAAGGTGTTCTTTGATATCCCGATGGATCTGGGTTTCCCAGCCCAGCCAAGCGGCAAACCTAAAGAACCATCCCATCAGATCCCCGCTATAGGTTTGATAGCGAATAAAGTCCCGTATCTCGCTCTCGTAAAATTCTACGCGGTCTCCCTTTTGTAAAATTTCTAGCGCGAGAGCAGCAACGAAACGAGTGTCCAGATCAATATCCCCGCTTAATTCTTCAAGCGCTTCTATAACCTCTGGGTGGGTTCGGGCCATGCGAAAAAGACTATAAACCGCTTCAAGATTGTCCTGCCCCAAGTTGTTTAGATTCTGAAGAGCCTCGGCACGTCTTTGAAGCTCTTGGACTGATCCATCGCTGCCTGATCGCTCATGCTGTGGAGTGAGATTTGGCCTGATGATAGCGGGGTAAAAAGTGGGTATCGCCAGCGCCCCCAATAGAGCGGCTGCTATTCCAAAACGCTTCCAACCCCAAAAGCCCCTGTTTCTATCCTCCCGCTCTCTTCGTCGTTCAGCAAGCCGGGAACCCACGGTTTTTCTCCGCAGAACGTTACCCCCCAAACTTTTTTCTAAAAGCTCCTGATCATCCCCTGATAGGCCCGTAACCCGGGCACCTCTCGAAATTTCTAAAAGTGCCTGAGCCGCAAGTCTGGAACCTTCTAAATTGTTCGCCTTGGCCGCGTCCACAATTTCCGCAAGCCGTGAGCCGGCTTCCGCCAAGCGCGGTTCCCTGAGCGTATTTTCTCTCTTCTTTAGTTTGAGCAAGTCCTCTTCGAGCTCGCTCAAGGATCGATTCACTTTTTTACTGGACCCATGGATCGCCTCGACCACTGCTGATTTCTTAGTCGCCGATTCCAGAAGTATCTTTTCATATTTTTCCTGGTTTGTTTCCGAAGTGATGATCGGCGTAAGCACCGCGTACGAATAACCCTTTTCCCTGAAGAGTTTCTTGAGATGCGGCGTGTGATAACCGCCGGAGATGAGAAATGCGATCTTCTGGTCCTCTTCTTTCAGGATCCGCTCGGTGTTCTTCATGAACTCAAGATCTCTTTGGCCCACCGAATCGTAGAACTCCCCGAGCGCTTTTTTGCCTTCGTCCAAAATATCTTTGTACTCGATGATGTCTTCAAAATACCCCAGATCCATGAGCTTCCGGTTCACGAACGCCTGATAGGACACCGTGCTGAAGTCAGGTTCGTTGGCCTTAAACAGATCGAAATCCTTGGTGGTCATCTGGATGCTGTAAGCCGTCACCAACAGCCCAAGGTACCGATCAATCGAGCGGATTAAGAGCGCGTCTTGACCTTTGTCATTTCGAGCGGAGCGAGAAATCTCATCAAACTGTGTGATGAGATCTCTCGTCGCTTCGCTCTTCGAGATGACATTCACATAAACTTTATCCTCGGCCTTTTCCAATTCATCCAGCACGCGATCGAGATCGAGTTCCGAGAATTGTTTCAGATATTCTAGACACAGGACCAGGTTTGGATATTTCTCCAAGGGGATGTTCTTTGCCCGCGCGATATTCAAAGTGCTTTGCAGGTAGGAAAACTGGGAGAGCTTGGCGTCCTTCATTTTGTCCAGCTTGTCGAGGAAGGACCTTAATTCTTCTTTGCCGCCTTTTTTTTGTATTTCTTCGATGAGCGCGGCTTGCTCAACATTGGCTATTTCAAAATTGATCCGCGACTCCTGGGCTTGGATCTCGCCTAAAGCGATGAGCACGGGAAATTCGTCCAGAGGAATACCGTGAATGCCCGCTAAATCCAAAAGCGCCTTAAAACCTGCTTCAGAATTTCCTTCCGCCTTCCGCCTTCCGCCTTCCACCCTCTTTTCGTATTCCAACAGATCCTCCGGATAGAGCCTGCGTTTTAGCTTGTCCACCGCGTACCGGATCTTTTTGAGGTATTCCAGGATTTCCTGCCGGCGGCCCGCCAGCTCCCCATAGGTCGTGACACTCTTCATGTAAAGCGCTTTGTCCTCGATCCCCATGATCTTCATCGGATGGTCCGAGATGAGGTTCAGGTATTCTTCGCCGGAGATCTTCCCTTCAAGTAGGAATTTTTTGGCCACTTTCTTCCACACCTTCGGCGGGGCCACCTGTTTGATGGGTGTCAGCGTATCGTCCCGCGTGCCGCCTTCGACGAGCACGAGGCCAATTTTGTATTTCGACATGAGACTATCCAAGGCATTGGCGAGATTGAGCTGTCCGCTGGTGTTCACATGCGCGTCCTGGATGTGGATGATGAACGTGCCGCTGTCACCCTTGTGTATTTCTTTGAGGATCGTCGATTCTACAGGAGTTTCAAAACGGGTGGGGTCCTGGAGAAGGATCTCTTTGGGGCTCGGAGCGGGCTGGAACACACCCTGTCCCTCCAGAGCCCCGGCAAACCCGAGCTCAGAAAAAATGAATGTAAAAGCCAGCACTAACGAGATAAGTTTTATCGTTATGTTGTGTCGTCTTGTCATTGTCTATTAATTAGACTGGGAAGCCTAAAAAACACCCGACCCCATCTTGTGTATTTAGGAAGTATACACGAGACATGCCCAAAAAACAAGTTCCAGTAACTACATAACATACTGTATTACATATATTTACGTACTTTTATAAATTAAACTTGTAAGATAGGATCTACCCTACCAGATAGTGAGTTACGACAAGAAATCCCTCTTCTTCGCTTAACGGACTTTTTCTCGCATGGATCCTCAGTAAAGGGTGGGGAACACGGCATTCTGAAGAACAGAATGCCGTGTGTGCCCCTCGTCAAAAATCGGAATCGCCGCGATGGACGAAGCTATATCAAAGGGCGCGGCTTGCGCCGATTTTTGACGTATCCCCTTACCCTTTACTTCGGATCCATAAACGCTCGAAAAAGTCCGATGCGCTTCGAAGAGGGATTTTCTTGATCTACTATTCAGTAGCGACCAACCGTCTTCGAGGACAGCATTGCTCGGCTTGTGGCATTGACGTCAAGTCCGCCGGGATACGGCAAAATGGAAATTGTTCGAGGGGCGCCTAGCCCCGAGTTTTTCCATTTTGCCGAGGATCCCCGGACTTACGTCAATGCCACGGAGCTTGCTGGACGAGAAGACGGTTGGGAGCTACTGGGTGAGT
>CAYJVC010000045.1:0-8289 GCA_964373505.1 uncultured Planctomycetia bacterium | reverse complement strand
GATATGGATACCAAAGGAAAAGGGGGACAAAATTCCCCCTTTTCCTTTTTATAGTTTAGTTCCTATTCGGAAGGGGGTTCAGTGCCGAGGGCTTTGCGATCGCTTGTATCGCGTAGCAAAGTCCGAGGACACGTCGAAGGGGGAAACACCGTTTCCCCCTTGAAATTTTTGTGAAACAAAAATTTTGCCGAGGGGCAGAATCGAACTGCCCACGCCTGCCTTTTCAGGGCAGCGCTCTACCACTGAGCTACCTCGGCTAAAGTGATTGTAACCTCAAAGATTTGAAGAAGATATTAACAAAGCTTGTTTAGAATGTAAATCTTGTAGTTGCTCCTGAAGCTATATGTTGTTTTGTCGACCTTCTAAGCAACCGCGCGAGATCCCGCTGCGGACTGCGCGAAGTGATACAGGCGCTCATTTGACAAAGCCTTAAGCCTCTTGTTGACTACTCTTGAGAAGTATTCTCTCTCGGTCTTGGACAATTCCCGTCCTCTAAGACGCTTTTTCAATAGATCTTTTTGCTTAAAAGTGAAAAATTCTGATAAAAGCAGTTCAAGCTCCATATCCATTTTAGGGCTATTCTCATTTTTAAGATCGGAGTGAACGACATAATTTCTATATTGCCTTTTCAATCTGTCTGTAGACAAGGACAGGACATGGTCGACTTTGAGAAGTTCTGAGCTGTTAAATTGTTCCTCAACATTTTTCAGATCTTTCTTCCAATCTTTTGACAGTTTAGAAAGCAAAACTTCCGTTTGTTTAAGTTTTTCATTTTCTTCACCATACAGCTTGAACAATAAATACGTAACGAGGAGCAAATAAAGCAACTTCGTCTTTTCTTTGTCGGATAAATCTTTTTGAAAAGACAGGGATTCTCTGCCCCAACCGGAATATTCGGGGCTATCAAGAACATGCTTGTAAGCAACAGGGAAACCTTCCAAAAGCCGCGCATCATTTTCTTTTACAAGGCTAAGCAAAACATCTTCACCTGTATAATGATGCACCGGTCTATTGAGTTCATAACCATACTTAGCCAGTGCCTCCAGCAGTTCACCTCGGCTTAATTTTGTCATATTATTTCTCTCTTAATCTTTTTAAGCTCATTCAAAATGAGTTCTAAATTTTTGAGCGCCTTTTTTTCGCTCACATCAAAACTCGCTGTTTCTCGAAATCGTCTTTCTAGCTCCTTAAGGTCTATGCGCTCATGCTGAGCAAGGGCGACGCAATCCTGCACATCGCTTGGATCGCCTCTAAACATTTTGGTAATGACCCAATCGATCGAATTCAGTACGCCTAAATAGATCCTCTTTAATCGTAAAACCTTTTTATTCCCGCCCTTATTTAACGGAGATTCAAGCAACTCCGTAGTAAACACTCTTTTGCCTTTGTACAGATCATAAATGATGTTTTCGCCCGGATATATCCAGCCCAAATCAGACGATTGCTTGTATCCGGCTCTTCGTAAAAAATCGACCAACCTGTCATACTCGGCTTCGACTGGCACAATGAAATCAACGTCTTTCGTTGATTCTTTATACCCGAGCAATGTAAGCGCTGAGCCGCCGCAAGCAATTAAATGGATCACTCCCCGGCCTGGTATAAGCCTATCCCACTTTTCCAGTGTACTCGTTAATTGATTTTTACCCTGTCTAAATCTATCCATTGTATTTTTTAACTCAATTTATTGTATTATTTAATACAATTATATGTATATTTACATACATAATATAGCATACTAATCGGAGAATATCAAGGGCGGTAAATAACGTACTGGCTGAATTAAACCGGAGTTTATAGAATTTCTTTTATTTTCTCGGCAGGACGGGCCAGGATGGCCTTGC
This sequence comes from uncultured Planctomycetia bacterium, assembly GCA_964373505.1. Lineage (GTDB taxonomy): Bacteria > Omnitrophota > Gorgyraeia > 2-02-FULL-51-18 > 2-02-FULL-51-18 > CAYJVC01. Next base: position 6,448 of record CAYJVC010000045.1, on the reverse strand, counting down.
CGCCTTTTTCCACGATCGGGCGCTGGATGAGATCCGGGTGCTTCGCCATGAGCTCCACGAGTTCGTCTTCCGAAAGCTGTTTTTCGGAGAGCTTGAGCGATCGGTAGATCTCCTCTTTCGTGCGCAAAAGCTCCCGGGCGCTCATCTTCATTTTCTTAAGGAGCTCCTTCAGCTTGGGTTTTGAGACCGGATCGACGTAATAATTCACCGAATCAAAGTCCACACCGCTTCCCTTGAGGATCCCGTAAACCTCGCGGCAGGTCGTGCAGGTGGGTTTTTGGTAGATCGTGATCTTAGCCACCGGAGAACGACCTCATTTTTTCTATCACCTGCTGGAGGATCACATCGGGTGTCGAGGCGCCGGACGTGATGCCGATATCTCGCGCTTGCTCCGGGAACCAGCAGCTTTCTTCCCTCACCGCGCCGGTGACCGGGTCCTTGGCGCGTATGGAGTCCCTCGACAGGATATCCTCAGCGCTTTCGATGTGGTAGATCGGGAGTTTCCCGGAGACTATCTCCGCCAGATGCGTCGTGTTGGAGCTATTGAACCCGCCGACGATCAAAACGAGGTCGAGTTTTTTGTCCAAAAGGCCGCGCAGCGCGTCCTGCCGGTCCTGGGTGGCGCCGCAGATCGTGTCAAAACTCTTGAAGCGCTCGTTCGTCGCCGCCTCGCCGAACCTTTCCCGAAAAGCGGCCCTCAACATTTCCTGGATCTCAAGCGACTCGCCTTTCAGCATCGTCGTCTGGTTGGCCATGCCCATCTTGCAGGAAGAGGCATCCCACGAAAAGCCCTCGGGCGCCGCGCCCGGGTACTTTTCTAAAAATTCCCTTTCCGTAAACCTCCCGTGGATCACCTCGGCCAGTTCCCGGGCCTCTTTTTTATTCTCGACGATGAGGTAGGCGCCACCCTCTTTCACGGCCTGAGAAACCGTCGCGCGCGTCTCCTCGTGGTTGCGCTTGCCGTGCATGATCGTGATAAAGCCGTTCTTCGCATAGCCTTCGACGCGCTTCCAGACATTCACGATCGCACCGCAGGTCGAGTCCACGACCGTGACGCCCCTTTCCTTCAATTTCTGGATATCTCGGAAGTCCGTGCCGAACGCCGACACGACCACGACGTCCTCGGGCTTCAGATCGCCGCAAACCAGGAGATTCCTGGGGTCGCGTTTCAGGTACCGCACGCCGCGCTCTTTTAATTTGCCGTTGATCATGGGGTTGTGGATCAGCTGGTCAGTGAGGTAAATATTTTTCCCCGCGAAGCGCTCGCAGGTCTCGAACACCATGTCGATCGCCTTATCGACGCCGTAACAGAAGCCAAAATGCTCGGGGAAATGGAACACCAAACCTCCGAAATCCCACACGCCCCCTGTCTCCCGGATCTGGGAGATGGAAGTGGCTTCGTAGTTCTCGTGGTGGTGCTTGAAGCCCTCTCCGAATTCGCTCAGTTTTTTGATCGTCCTGGTTTCCATAATGCGTTATCCTACCACGAAAACTTTGTTATTGCGAGGAGCGAAGCGACGAAGCAATCTCGTTTTTAGACCAAGATTGCTTCACTGCGCTCGCAATGACTGTTACCATAAATTATGCTATACTAAATGTCCATTTATCCGAGAAACACTATGCCTCCGAAAACTATTGAAGAGATATTAAAAGAAACAAAGATATTCCAAATTTTGCGTCCGAAGCTCGTCACGGCCAACCCCGAGATCAGCCTGAAAGCCGCCCTGGACCTCATGCACCGGGAAAAGGCCGGCTATATGGTGGTCGCGGACGCGCATCTCAAGGTCGTGGGCATGTTCACCGAAAGGGAAGTACTGATGAAGGTGCTGAAGCCCGGCGTGTCGCTCGAGGAGCCCGTGTCCAAATACATGCGGACCGACGTCCATACGCTCACCAAGGCAAACACCGTCGGCGACGCGCTCGAGGCTATGTTCAAATTCAGCATCCGCCACGTTCCGCTCGTGGACGAATACGGGCAAATGAACGGCGTCCTGTCGATCCGCACGATCGTGAATTTCCTGGGTGAACTTTTTCCGACGGAAGTGTTCAACCTGCCTCCCCGATCCGGCCAGATCCACGAAACGGTCGAGGGGGGTTAGCCCATGGCCGCACGCATCGAAAAAGAACTCGACTCCGTCACGATACGCTTTGCCGGCGACTCGGGCGACGGCATGCAGCTCACCGGTGACCAGTTCACCGACACCTCGGCGATCATGGGCAATGATATCGCGACTCTTCCCGATTTTCCCGCCGAGATCCGCGCGCCCCAGGGCACGCTGCCCGGCGTGTCAAGTTTCCAGATCCAGTTTAGCCACAACGAGATATACACCGCCGGTGACGCGCCGGACGTGCTTGTGGTCATGAACCCGGCCGCACTTAAGGTGAACATCAACGACCTCGTGAAGGGCGGGCTTTTGGTCGCCAACACGGATGCGTTCAACGAGGATAATTTAAAAAAAGTAGGCTGGCAATCCAACCCTCTCACCGACAATACACTCAAGGATTACTCCCTGCTCCAGGTGCCCTTTTCGTCTCTCACGAAGAACGCGCTCACGGGCGCCAAGATTAAGCCCACCGAAGTCGACCGTTGCAAGAACTTTTTCGCGCTCGGCCTCATGTTCTGGATCTACGGCCGCACGTTCGACCACACGATCAAGTGGATCCAGGACAAATTCGGCAAAAGACCCGAGATGGCCGAGGCCAACATCATGGCCCTGAAGGCCGGCTACAACTACGGCGACATCACGGAGACCTTGCCGAGCCGTTACCTCGTGAGGAAAGCCGACATCCGGCCCGGCACCTACCGGAAGATCACGGGCAACGAGGCCACGGCACTCGGGATCATCGCGGCGGCGCAACTTGCCGGTAAAGACGTGCTCTATGGCAGCTACCCCATTACTCCCGCGAGCAATATTCTGCACGAGCTGTCAAAAATGAAACATTTTCGCGTCAAAACTTTTCAGGCGGAGGATGAGATAGCCGCCTGCGGCGCGGCGCTCGGCGCCGCCTTCGGGGGGCACATCGGCGTAACGGCCACCTCGGGCCCGGGCATCTGTTTGAAATCCGAGATGATCAACCTCGCCGTGATGGCGGAACTGCCGCTCGTGATCCTGAACATCCAGCGGGGAGGGCCCTCAACGGGGCTGCCCACCAAAACCGAGCAGGCGGACCTTCTGCAGGTGCTTTACGGAAGGAACGGGGACTCGCCGGCGGCCGTGGTGGCTGCTTCGACGCCGGGCAATTGCTTTGATTACACTCTGGAGGCGGTCCGTATCGCTCTGAAATACATGTGCCCCGTCTTCTTTTTGTCCGACGGGGACATCGCCAACGGCTCCGAACCCTGGAAATTGCCGGACCTCGAGAAGCTCTCCAAAATAAGCGTCTCGCATCCGAAAACCGTCGACGCCTGCCTGCCGGACAGGCAGGGCCCTTTTCTCCCCTACCTGCGGGATGAAAAAACGCTCGCCAGGCCTTGGGCCATCCCGGGCACGCCGGGCCTCGAACACCGGATCGGCGGCATTGAAAAAGCCGACAGAACGGGCGGCGTGAGCTACGACCCCGACAATCACCAGAAAATGACGCTGTTGCGCCGCGATAAAATAAGAAGGATTGCCGACGATATCCCGGAGGCCGAAGTGCTCGGCGAGAAAAAAGGTAAGCTTCTGGTCTTGGGTTGGGGCGGGACCTACGGCGCAATCACAGCGGCCGTGGCGCAACTGCGGAAAGAGGGTAAAAAGGTTTCTTCGTGCCACCTGAATTATTTGAATCCCTTTCCTAGAAATCTTGGCAGCATCTTAAAAAATTTTGAAACGATCCTGGTGCCCGAGCTCAATATGGGCCAGCTTTTGATCTGTATCCGCGGGGAGTTCGAGGGCGTTCACGCGGTGGGCCTGAACAAGGTCAAGGGCCAGCCTTTTAAGATCCGGGAGATCAGGGAAAAGATCGAGACACTGCTATCCGCCTTCGCCGAAAAATCGTCTGAAAAAACATCTGCGGCTTCGGCGGATTCCGTCCCTCCGACAGCTCGGCGAAGGACGGATTCCTCCGAAGCTCGCCGCAGGCGAGCGAAGGAGAATGACCACGGAGGGACTCCATGACGCCGCAAGGCACATCATCACCACTCCCCTACACCAAAGAGGATTTCGTTTCCGGACAGGACGTGCGCTGGTGCCCGGGCTGCGGCGACTACGCGATCCTGTCCGTGATGCAGAGAACGCTCGCGCAATTCGACACGCCCCGCGAAAACCACGTGTTCGTCTCAGGCATCGGCTGCGCAAGCCGCTTTCCCTATTACATGAAGACCTACGGTTTCCACACGATCCACGGCCGCGCGCCCGCGATCGCGACGGGCCTGAAATGCGTTCGGCCGGAGCTCACGGTCTGGGTGGTCACGGGCGACGGCGACGGCCTGAGCATCGGCGGCAATCACCTGATCCACGCGATGCGGCGCAACGTGGACCTCAAGATCATCCTCGTCAACAACCGCATCTACGGCCTCACGAAGGGCCAGTACTCGCCCACGTCCGAGAAGGGCAAGATCACCAAGTCCTCGCCCCAGGGCACGATCGACTACCCGATCAACCCGCTTTGTATCGCAATCGCGGCCGAGGCCACGTTCATCGCCAGGACCGTCGACACGGACCCGCGGCACATGGGCCAGGTGCTCTCCCGCGCGATGCAGCACAAGGGCGTCGCATTCGTCGAAATTTTCCAAAACTGCATCATTTTCAATAAAGACACGTACCTTCCGATCGTCGGCCGCGAGACGCGCGAGGACAGGACCATTTATCTCGAGGACGGAAAACCGCTGGTGTTCGGCGCGCAAAAGAACAAGGCGATCCGCATGAATGGTTTCCGGAGCGAGGTCACGGAGCTTTCCAGCGTAAAAGACCCGAACGAACTTTTGGTCCACCATGAAAACGACCCGCTCCCCAATTATGCGTACCTTCTCACGCAGATGGAGTACCCCGAGATGCCGGTTCCGTTCGGCGTGTTCCGCTGCATTGCCAGGCCCACTTACGACCAGATGTTGAACGACCAGGTAAAAGCAGCCATTGAAAAAAAAGGCCCGGGCAAACTGAAAGACGTTATTTATACCGAAGACATCTGGAACGTAGAGACTAAAAAAATAATAATATGATTACGCTGATTAAAAAGAAGATTACGCCGATTCAAATCAAATTACTTAATCTGAGTAATCATATTTTTAATCAGTGTAATCCATCTGGATTTTGGGAGTACTTATGACGGTCAAATGCCCTTACTGCGGACATGAAAACATAGCGGGCGCGGACCACTGCGACAAGTGCCGGCATTCTTTCATGCAAAAAGACCTGCCCGCGCCGGGCAAGGACAAGCTCCAGAAACTCATCATGACGGAAAAGGTGTCCGATTTCATCTCAAAAGTCCCTCCGATTATTGTGAACCCCGACACCTCGGTGCGGGAAGTGATCGAAAAAATGCAGGCGCTGCCAACAAAAGGCTGTGTTCTGGTGTGCGACAAAAATAAAAAGCTCCTCGGCATCGTCAGTCTCCGGGACATCCTGCTGAAAGTGGCGGGGGTCGTGAAAGACCTCTCGGCGTTTCCCATCAAGAACATCATGACGCCCAACCCCGAGTGGCTTGACAAGGATGCGCCCCTTTCATTTGCGCTTCACAAGATGTCGATCGGTAGGTTTCGGCACGTGCCGGTCTTGGATGGCGACGTTCCGGTCGGTGTCGTCTCGACGCGCGACGTGATCGAATATTTCAACAAGAAGAAATGAGGAATAAAATGCAACATTTCCCCGCTTCTAAAAAAATCTACGTGAAAGGCACGCTTCACCCCGGGATCCGCGTCCCGATGAGGGAGATCTCGCTTTCGCAGAACCCCCCTGTCCGCGTTTACGACACGAGCGGACCTTACACCGACCCGGATTCGCGGACCGACATCCAAAAGGGGCTCCAGCTCCTGCGCGAGCCCTGGATCCGGGGCCGCGGCGACGTCGAGGACGGAAAACCGTTCAGGGCTAAGCCCGGCCGCAACGTGTCCCAAATGTTTTATGCCAAAAAAGGCGTGATCACCGAGGAGATGGAATTCATCGCGCTCCGCGAGAATCTCGCGCCGGAGTTTGTGCGGGACGAGGTGGCGCGCGGCCGCGCGATCATTCCGGCCAATATCAACCATCTGGAGCTTGAGCCGATGATCATCGGGCGAAATTTTCTCGTGAAAATAAACGCCAATATCGGCAACAGCGCCGTGGCCTCCTCGATCGAGGAGGAAGTCGAGAAAATGACGTGGGCCACGCTCTGGGGCGCGGACACCGTGATGGATCTCTCGACCGGAAAGAATATTCATGAACCGCTCGTGTGTATCATCCGCACCGCCCCCGTTCCGATCGGCACCGTCCCCATCTACCAGGCGCTTGAAAAAGTGAATGGGAAAGCCGAAGAGCTCACCTGGGAAATG
>CAYJVC010000044.1:0-8541 GCA_964373505.1 uncultured Planctomycetia bacterium | reverse complement strand
GCTTACGGCAGTCAGCTTATTCAAGACCTCCAGCCCGGCGCCCCTGCCTCGCCGAAAGGAGCCCGCGCGGCGGGTCAGGGGGTGTGGCATAGTGCTTGGGTTAGGGAAGGAATAAGTGAAGACGAGGTCAAAAAGAATCTGCAAGCCATAAGATCGATATTGAGCAATGTCAACAGCACCCTAAGTGCAGCTGGACAGAAGCCGTATGATGAGACAGATTTCAGTGATCAGGTCATTGACCAGTACGGAATGTCCATAAGGAAATTTAACCAGGTAGTGCTAAACGGTGAGATGGATGCCGAGCGATTTGAAAAAAACTTTTTAGATTTTCACAGGGAGTTGGGCCATGAAATTATAAGAACTCCCGGTGAATATGCGGATCCGAATGATAAACTGAAAGCGAAACGGCTTTTTGATCATTTGTTTTCAGGCGAATTTGACCTAGCCGTTAAAGAAGATCCGTTACAACAGGCGGCCCACGCTTTTACAACCCTCGTCAGTTTACAGTCATTGCATGATGGCAATAAACGCGCATCAAGTTTAGTTTTGAACTATATTTTACTAAAAGTTGGTTATACGCCCTTTATTCTCACACCGGACAATGTTGAAGAATATTCAAGGCTCGTACTGCCTGCGGGTGACAGGACAGACGTCGATGAGGAGGAGTTCGCTAAGTTTTTGGAAAAAGAAGTCCATACGCAACCCGGCGCCCGCCCCATCCCCTATTCTGCCCGCGAAGGCGGGCGGATTGCTTCGCAATCCGGAAGAACAGGGGATGGGGCCCGCGCGGCAAGTGAACAGGCGGATGGCGGAAGGCAGATGGCTGAAGCAAATGCGCTGACTCCTTCAGCCCTCGGCCCTCAGCCTTCCGCCATAACAAACGGCGCCCGCGCGGCGGATGGTCAAGTATTCGATATCAATTTGCCTGGATACGATCATGTCGAGGCGCAAACTTCGCCCGAATTGGTATGGCACCAATACACAAACAGAGCGTTCTCTGAGTTAATGAGCGCCGGCGACGAAAATATATCAGAGGAAAACAAATGGCGATTGTATCTAAACCCGTCGGACCTTGGCACTTTTAATACAGTGGTGGCTATCTTAAAAGAAACCGCTGCAGGATACAAAGACGCTTTGGAGTTCAAATTTTTGTCCGACAAATCTTTTAACTTGGCGAGCTGGATTCAAAACAATCCTAAAGCCACAAAAATCGTGGCCAATTTTCCTTCAAAAGCGACGGCAGGCGATTTTTATGAGCTGCTTAAGCAGCATCAAAATTACCATGATCTCCAAGGCTCCGGTCCATCGCCCGGGGCCGAGGATCTGGATGGTTTGGCATCCATAGCCCAAGGGCATGCCGTAGATCGAACCGCAGAAAAGACCGGCTCCCGCGCGGCGGAGGCCGTCCCGCACAGGAATGGAAAAGAGAAAAAGAGGTTCAATTTACCGCAGGCCTGGCTGAGGGGCACTGAACTTGGGCCGGTGAACTTGGTCGACACATTGATCGAAGATTTTCCAAAAGAGTTCGATGAAGCTCCCATTATTTCTATCATCGGATCACTGGCTTATCTTTCGACTCCTTCGGGAGGAGCGCTGTGGGATGAGATCCCTGATTTCGATATAAGGATGCACGTGGAGGGGTGGGATCAATTAACTAAGACGGAACAGGACAAGTTTCGTGAAAGATTGTTTTACTCTTTCCTGAGACGATTGGAATCCCGCGGCGTCAGCCTGAGCCAATCCCCGGACGGTCATATGGGACTCAGAGACCCGTCCTCCGGCGTTCATGAGATCCACCTTTTGATCTACGATACGGATATGCTGTTTCCGGAAAAGGCCGGTGAACTCGTTGTATCGCCGTCCTCCTATCGTCTGCACGACCTTTTCTTCGGCAATACGGTCCTGTTGGAGCGTCGTCTGAGTCAGGTCGGAAGAACGAAAATGTTGCAAAACACGCTAATTTACTATCAAGACCTTCTCGGAACGATAAAAACCCAGCAAGGTCAATTGACCGGATCACAGGCGGCCGGCGAACGAGAGAAGTGGCGGGTGATCCTGAGAGGACTGTATCAATTGATCTATCTTAGGGGGCTTGAGACAGAGCCTGAATTTTTGAATTGGCATGACCGGCTAAGACAAGCGGTGCAAAAGTCCGACGCGACCCAATTTGATAAAATGGTCAACGACGCGCTGGAAAGAGTCGATGTTGATCCCGATTCGGATGAGGAGGTCGGGACGCTTCTCAATGATCTGCGCCGATTTATGGAATCGCACCCGGTGAAGCCAGCCGGCGGAACGCCTGCCGGTTCTGCGGCGGGCGCCCGCGCCGCTGGAATTGGCGGTGACGAGCGTATCGAGGAGCAAGTCCACTCCTTCCTCCCCGCCGGCGCGAGGTTTGCGAAGGAGGAAGTGAAAGAATTGGATCTACCCATCATAGAGACGGATCCGGAATTGAAAGATTTGCTGGCCAAGATGGACCGGGGTAATCCGCTCCTGAGGCGTCTGGCGAATATTTACAATCTGTTGCTGCCAAAACTCGGCAAGTTCATATCCGTCAAATTTGTCGGTTCGCTCGAAGTGAACGGCCAAATGCAGGAAGGCCGCTTTGCGGAAATTTATGTGCATGAAGGGATCGCCGGATTTTCAAAGACCAAGGTCGGGTATATCGATTACCTAGAGGCTTACGAACGACTGGCAGAGGGGATATCGGTTCCGGAGGCCAAAACTTTGCCGGATATCCCGGAGATATTATCCGGGAAAGCAGGCTTACAGGCCGTCGGCATGGACAGTCTTGCGGGCAGGATCGGTTCGGAGGCTTTGAACCAAGCGACCGCCGAGAGACTTTTAAGCTTACAGCCGGTAGTACTGGTGCAGTACATGCCGGTAAGACTGGGGGATGATGCCGGGGCCATTTATAAGGATTATCAGGTTGCCACGATGATGCGCATTAGGCAGATACTTGCGGCCCGCGCCGACAGAGAAACGAACGATGCTGTGAAGGAGCACATACGCGGTCTTGTACGTTTCGAATTCCTGGATTACGATTCTAGCGAAGTTTTAACTCAATATTCCGATCAGGCGGATAGCGCGCTGCACCGCCATGTTATCGGCGACGGTCCCGAGAGGATAAAAACCGGGCAGGGTTATTTGGGTACCGTTCCCTTTAAAGGGCCGGACGGCAATTACAATCTCATCCCTATTTTCACGGTGAATATGGCCGCCGTCATGATAGCGCTCGATCTGGACGAGCAGGGTACTATCCGGATCTTGAAGCTTTTGATGGGTAGTTCTTTACCCTTGGGTCTCATTAAGAAATTCAGGAATGTCGAAAACAGATCCGATCCCGTGTACACAGAGCATATCGTTCGGGCGATCGAAAAGCTTGCCATTAATTTTTACCTCAAAGCGATGGCGATCGTGCAGAAAGCCGTCGGCGCCGCGGCATGATATCTGCCGCGGGTTGAACATGCCGCGGGTTGAACATTGACGCTCAAAAGAATGGGTGTTAGACTTTCTCTATGGTAAAGAGTCGCGAAGGAATTGCAAAGGTCATCCATAAGAATAGGGCCGCATTGAAACGCTTAGGCGTCAGGCGGCTGGGTATTTTCGGGTCTTTCGTCGCCAACAAAGCCAATCCCGCGAGCGACGTGGACGTGGTAGTTGATCTTGAAAAAAAAACTTTTGATTCCTACATGGACTTGAAGCATTTTTTGGAAAGTCGTTTTCAACGCCCGGTCGATCTTGTCTTGTCAGATTCCGTCAAACCCAGGCTCCGCAAGGTGATCCTATCTTCAGCCATGTATGTCTAGAGATCCGGGCGTTTATCTCGAAGACATCTTAGGCGCTACCAGGAAAATCCAGGAATTCACTAAGGGTTTTTCTCTTTCCAGATTTTCCAGGGACCAGAAAACTTTAGACGCGGTCGTCAGAAACCTTGAAGTGATCGGCGAGGCCGTCAAAAAAATCCCACCATCCATCCGTTCCAGGCACCCCGAAGTCGATTGGAGGCGGATTGCCGGGCTTAGGGATATTTTGGTGCACGAATATTTTGGAATTGATGTCGAGATTATCTGGGACGTTGTGAAACATAAAGTGCCTGCCTTGAGGGCGCAAGTAAGCCGGATATTGAAAGATTAGTTTTCGCCGTCGGCGCCGCGGCGTAGCCGCATTATTCTCCAAAAGGACCAAAAAAGATCTCTTGAAGAGTATATATCAATATGATATACTTCTGATATAGAAATGAGGTGGAGCCTTATGAGTGTGATGACAAGAAGAATCCTAGTGAATCTGCCGGGCAAGGTCTACGAAGATCTTAGGCATTTGGCCAAGACAGAATACAAGTCTATCTCAGGGATTATACGGGAGTCGGTGATCGAGAGATTGGAGGGTAAATTTTCGAAATCCGAGATGGACCTGATTGAAAAAGGTCGGTCCGAATATCGGAAGGGGAAAGGTGTAAACTGGCGGTCTGTGAAGCGTGGCTAGATACATTGTCCTCCTCCAGTCTCAGCCTGAGAGGTACTACCAAAATACCCCGCCTAAGATCGTCGCGGCGCTTCAAGAGTGCTTCCTTAAGCTTGAGGACAATCCCAGACAGCGCTTAAGTAAAATCAAGAAACTCAAGGGCTATGACAATCTCTACCGCTACCGGGTAGGGTACTTAAGGATTGTCTATGAAGTTCATGAAGAAAAGAAAGAAGTCTCTGTGACGGCCATTCTCCCCAGAGGCGACAGCTATAAAAATTTATAGTCTCTCCTCAATAACGTAGAGGGTTTCGGGTCAAAGCTCGAGCTTCAGCTCGTGGGTTTCGGGAGTGAAATCGAGCAGGCTTTTCAAGGCAAAATCGAAGCCCGGATCCGCGTATTCCGTGTCGGTATAAAATTCCCCTAGAAATTCTCGCAAGCGGCGCAGTTCCCGGAGCAGGCTGAATCGTCCGTCTTCGGCCGCGCATTGGGCCGTCGCATCCAGTAGTTCGAAAGCCCTTTCCAATGATGCTTTCATCAGAGGACCATTTTGGTCCGTAAGCCAGGTTTTTGACCGGGAAAGCTCGGAAACGATATTGAGGATCTGTTTGTCGAGCGGCATCTGCCGCCACCGGGCGGCGTCTATCGGGGCGTCCTGGGCCGGGGTCATGGCAAGAGCCTGTCCAAAACGGACATTATCTGGTTTTTTATCACCTCATCCTTGACTTCCATGGAACGGTTCCCCTGACGCGGGCGTATATTGATCATTGAAGTGAACTGGACCTGTTGTCCCTTGGGGTTGGCCGGGTAGTAATTTCCGCCCCACACATCCGTTTGCGAGGAGCCATTCTGCAAAAGGAGAGCCTCGGCGTCCGAATGGAGTTCTCCGCCGAACGCGAGGACCCCTTTTTTGACATCCACGACAAATTTGACCATGTCGGAAAAAGGGTCGCCCAGGAGCGAGCCGACTTCTTTGGTTGAAATCTTTTCTTTGAATATTTTGATCATCCTGATACCGTATATTTCAACCAAGGTACACTCTTTGGTGAACTTTGTCATTAATTTTGTCAGCAAAATGGGGTCTGACCCCAAAAGGGTCGAATGAAAGTCTTGATTGCGGGCTGCGGATATGTGGGGACGGCGCTCGGACAGGAAATGTCCGAAGACGGGGCCGAGGTGTGGGGCCTGCGGCGCGACTGGTCTAAGGTTGATCCCGCGCCTGGGTTCCACGCCCTTCAGGCAGATCTCCTCGAACCCCGTGCTTTAAAGGACCTACCGGCGGTGGATTATGTCCTCCTATGTCAGTCCCCCTCGAGGGAGTCGGATACCTACGAAAGTACTTACTTCCGCGCCACCAAAAACTTGTTGGATGCCGTGTGGGGCGAGAGGTTAAAAAAGATTGTTCTCGTATCAACGACGGGGGTCTATGCGGTGACGGATGGCTCTTGGGTGGATGAAATAAAGGGCGCGTTGGACGAGTCCAGTGTGATCCTTAAGACCGAGCGGATGGCGCTGAAAGAGAGCCGGCACGCCGTCGTGCTGCGTCTCGGCGGGATTTACGGGCCGGGCCGGAACCGGATCGCGGCGATCAAAAGCGGCGCTTTCAAGCCAGCCTTGTCTGACGACTGCACGAACCGGATCTACGTCGACGATGTCGTGTCTTGTATCCGGCTTCTTTTTAAGAAGGGTAAGCCCGGCGAGATGTATCTCGGAGTGGACGATGCGCCCTGCACGCAGAGGGAGTTTTATTCGTGGCTTTATGACAAATTATCGCTTCCAAAACCTTTGTCGGGCACGGACCGCATGAGGCCGCATGGCTCCAACAAGCGTTGCTCCAATAAAAAAATCAGGAATCTTGGCATGAAATTCAAGTACCCCAGCTATAGGGAAGGTTACGAAACATTACTGAGAACGTCATCCTGAGGTCGCCGTAGGCGACCGAAGGATCTCGCTTTTAGATTCTTCGTTTGCTTCGCTCACTCAGAATGACGGACAAGGAGTTATGGATATAACAATTCTACCTTCAATCAACGCTTCGCTGAACCTCGCCACCGCGTTCCTTTTGGTATTGGGCTACACGCTCATTCGCCAGCGCGCGATCACGGGCCATGCGATCTCGATGCTGGCGGCGTGCGCAACTTCGACCCTTTTTCTCGTAAGCTACCTTTACTATCATTTCCATCACGGCTCGACGCGCTTTGCCGGAGAAGGTTTCCTAAGGCCCCTTTACTTCACGATCCTTATTTCCCACACGATCCTTGCCGTCGCGCAGGTGCCGCTCATCGTGATGACGCTTGTGCGCGCCTTTCAAAGCCGGTTTGTGAAACACGTGAGGATCGCCCGGATCACCCTGCCGATCTGGTTGTATGTGTCCGTGACGGGCGTGGTGGTGTACTGGATGCTGTATCGAATAAAGTATTAACGTCATTCTGAGGTCGCCGTAGGCGACCGAAGAATCTCAAAACATGCCCCGCTATCAATCATACGTTTATATGACGACAAATAAGTCTAATCGGGTTATTTATACGGGGGTAACCTCTGACCTCATAAAAAGAATCTATGAACACAAGGAAAAATTAGTTGACGGATTTACCAAAAAGTATTGTGCGACAAAGTTGATTTACTATGAGATATCCGATTCAATAGAAAGCGCCATAGCAAGAGAGAGGCAGATTAAAGGATGGGTCAGGCAGAAAAAAGTAAACTTGATCACCTCAGCGAATCCGGAATGGAAAGACTTATACAGTGAGCTCATCTGATGTAAAACGAGATCCTTCGGCCCGCCTCAGGCGGGCCTCAGGATGACGGTAGTCTACGCCCCCGCATGACAAAAGACCGTTATGGTTTTTTGTTTTGGCTTCAGTGGATCCTGTGGTTTGCCGGGTCGTTCGTGGCCGCGGCCGTTTCATGGACGTGGCTCATACGCTGGCTTTTCGGGCGGATCGCGGGAGCGGAGCTCACCGTCACCTGGGTTGTTTGCGTGTTCGGAAGCTGGTTCATGCTTGTCATCCCATTCATGCGAAAGAAGGAGCAGATCTGGAAGCGCCTAAACGATGATCAGGAACGCGCGGTCGATGCCTGGCTTTTGGGAATGGGCCTTTTCCTGGGTCTTTTGGTGGTAAGTTCGCTCGGTTGGAGCGTCGCGCTGAAAGACAGAATTTTGTCAAAGCCTGTAGGAGTACTTGAGCCTTTATGGGTGAAAGCCGTGTTTGGAAGCTGGCTTGTGTTTCTCATCCCATTTTTGATCGTGATGTACCGTCAGGCGGATAACATTTTTAAAACAGCCGTTGAGAGACAAATCTACAACCCCCGATACAAAAGGGTTTTTATTGAGTCTTCAAGGCGGCAGCTGCCGGAGAATATTGTTAATAGACTTAAAAATATAGAATCTACTATTCCTGGCGGCCACTTAGTGGAAATAAGACTAAGAAACGGTAAAAAAATCCCTTATGTATTCATTTACAATTCTCGTGAAATATTGGGAGTTTACGATAGAGAGGATTTGGGGTTTTCAATTAGGGACATCGATGGTTTTGAGGTTATGGATAAGAAAGGGCTTCCTGCGTTTATTGAGACTAAATGGCTCAGAATTGATCAGCGTCCATAGTTTACCTAATGATGCACCCCAGCTAATGATGCACCCCAGGGGTGCACATGAAGGTAGGGGTTCATAAAAGAAGCGGCCAAATAAAGTAGACAAATTTAGTCTGATTAGGTATACTTCTAAGTGTAAGGAACATACGGAGGATCAGGTGATAAACCTGTCTGAAAAGGCACAATCTGAGGTCAAAAGGCTCGTCGGAGAGAACAAGCCGGGCGCTTTTTTACGTGTGGGGGTCCGGGGTGGCGGCTGTTCGGGGCTTACCTATGACGTCAAATTTGACGATAAGCAAAATACGGACGACCGTGTCTATGAGATCGGCGGGGTCAAGCTCGTTTGCGACCCCAAGAGCTTTATTTATCTCGACGGAATGACGGTCGATTTTTCGACGGATCTTGTGGGCGGCGGTTTCAGGTTTATTAACCCCAACGCAACCGGGAGCTGCGGTTGCGGGACGTCGTTTTCTGTGTAAATAA
>CAYJVC010000043.1:0-9000 GCA_964373505.1 uncultured Planctomycetia bacterium | reverse complement strand
AGTCGGACAGTTTTTTGGCGTATCTTAAATGGAGTGCGATCACATACCCGAGGAAGGTGATAAGCGCCCAGGTTTCTTTCGGGTCCCACCCCCAGAATCGGCCCCATGACTCATTGGCCCAGACCCCGCCGAGTGTTGTGCCGATGCCCAAAAGCAAGACACCCACCTGGATGACTCGGAGGATCAAATCCGTCGAGCGCTCGTTTTCGGTCTGGGATATTTTTTTCTTCCTTAGGTCAAGGACCAAATAGCGGTGGCCGAGTCCCATCGCCAGACCCAGGACACCGTAGCTTGAGACGATGGTCAAAACGTGGATTGTGAGCCAGTAGTTGCTTCGGAGGACCGGCACAAGCACCTCGAGGCTTGTGTCGAGGGGGAGGATGTCGCCGTAGATCATGATGACCGCGCTTGCGAGCGCGCCAACAACCGCCGGAGCGAGGTTTTTCCGCGCGGCCGCGAAGATCACGGCCGCCATCATCAGCACCCAGTTCATGAACACGACGGATTCATACATGTTGGAAACGGGCGGCCTTGCGAGGACGAGGCTCCTCAGTGCCAGGCCGTAGGTGTGGAAAAACAGAGCGGTAGCTAGAAGAGCCGCGCCGAAGAGGCGAAGGGTGGGCGTTTTCTTAAGAAAGCTTAAGACAAGGAACGCTACAAGGTAAGTGACCCACGCCCACCGAAAGGGGCTAAGCTCCAGGTAATGCACCTCCATGTTTATTTTCTTTCGGAATTTGTGACCCGTTCTTTCATCGACTGACCGGATCCATTCCTCGGGATCGCGTGTGAAAGTGGTTCGATCGGCAGTCTCCCAAACCCCCTCGGGATCCTCGACGGGAGGGACGACTTTCAGGCTCTCGCCCGAGATCAGCATGGACGCTTCCACGAGCGCGCCGTAGAGCGTCTCCGCTTTCTGCTCAAGCTTCGTGGGTCTCAAGTCCTGGTCCCGTTTTTGTTTCGCACTTTTCACGAACGCTTCGATCTTTTCGGACGAAGGAACGATCTCATTATAAGAAAAATCATGGCGGCCTTCGGGGAGACTGAGGGCTTTTATCAGCTCTTCGTAGTCGACACGGATCCAGACGAGCTCTTTTGCCAATTCGCCTTTTGAGAGAATTTCAAGCACGGCGGAGATCGCAGGCTTTCCGTCCCGTCTTTCCTTGCCGGTCACCAGCTCCATTATTTGCCGCGAGAAGGCGTCGAACGATTTCACCCGGCCGTTGTGCTGGATCAGCACGTGTTTGACGGCTTCGGCCGGGGAGGGCTCCGCATGGCACGGGAAAGCAGCGGTTATCAGAGCCGCACACAGTAACAGGGTCTTTGGATTCATGAATTCTCCTTGAGTTTCAATGAAGAAAACGCCGGAACAAAAAAAACGAGGAAGCTCCCGAGAAAAAGAACGCACGCGCCTGAATATATCAATAAAATACCCGGATTTTTGGCGACCGTAAACACGGAGGCTTCGCCGACGGACGGGTCTTGCACATACGATGACTGAAAAATGCGATAACCCTTGTGATCCAGCGGCTGGTTCATTCGGATCGTTTTTTCGATCGTGGCGTGTTCGGCCGTGTCGTGGAGTCGGACGTCGCTTTCGTAGGAAGCCGCGCGGTTCGTGCCCGGGTAATCGATCTTCCGGAAATCTTTGAGCGTGAGGAGAAATGGGACAGGGCGGTTTCTCGGCCTGACCGTCACGAGGATCTCTCCACTTTCTCCGAGCGGCAGGCGAAGCGGGTTTTCCTCGGTCGCCCATCCCTGAGCCAGCACTTTATCCTGCCGTGCGAGCGTGATCTCAGCGGCTATCTGTCCTTTGGCCCCGCCTTCGGCAGGCTTCACGTCTTTTGAGACGATCGCGCGGTTTAAGAGGTGCTCAACGCGGAATGAAAAGTCCATCCATCCGGTCTGATAGGTTTGCCCGGCCTCCAGTTGGCCGCTCGCGGACGACCTCGAAGACCTGGATTCATAGCTCCACCCATCCCTACCGGTGTAAATGTAAAGGGTAGGAGATCCGGTCTTTGGTTCGACGGAAGGTGCGATGAATTCGGTGGCCAGGCCGAATTCGTCCCCCGGATTTTTCCCGTGCATGGATTCAAATTCCGGGAACAGCGCGAACTTCACGTAATGTTTGCGCCTTCCACCGGCGCCCTGCACGTCAAATTCGACGGCGGGATTGTCCGGGGACTCCGAGACCGTGACGAGTTTATTGTCCTCGACGCGCGCGTCCGGGTAATAAAGAATACGCACGATTCTTAGATCGGTGCCGGGCACCGTGATCTCGCCATTCGGGATATCCGTGAGGTTAATGTCGAGCGCCCCGCCGCCGTCTTTTTTTGCGACGCGTAGCGTCGGGAAAGAAGCAGTTGATTTTTCCCTCAGCTCGACGGTTGCGGGGCCGAGAGACAGGCGCTGCGAGTCGGGATCGGCGGGATTTTTTTCCGAAAGCCAAAACGTATCCTTGAAGCCCGCCAGATCGCTCGAAAGCGTGAGCTCGATCGCGTGATTTTCTGAGTCACTGTCCGAGCCTTCCTTGATCTGGGTGTCCACGACCGCATTTTCCCAGGTTCTTGCGAGGTGAAGTCTGGACTCGCCGTTGATCCGGGCCAGAAGTCTTGGTTTCTTCGAGCCGCCGGACACAAGATCGTACGCGGCCGCGCCGCTCGGCGTGCGGATGAAAAGCTCATACCGGTTTTCAAGGACGTGGTCCTTGGAGCCGCCTTCAAAAAGCATCATTTGGCCGTCCACGCCGAAAAGCCGGGAGAGGAGTGAGCCGATGAGAAGAAAAAAGATCCCGATGTGCGTGATCACAAAGCCCGTGTGCCGTTTTTTGAACGGGAACCGCGAGGCCGCCGAGCAGACGATGTTGACCGCCAACAGTCCCAGGAATACGTCAAACCAGCCCGCCTGGTAAAAAAACCGCTGAGCAAACGGCGTGCCGTAGAGCGACTCAAGTGTTGTGGACACGGTCAGAGTGAGTGCGAGCGCGCCGATCAGGATGAGCGCAAAAGTTAGGGAGCCGAGCGCTTTGATAAAAGACATTAACCGTTCCAGATATTTTTCTGGTATTCTTCGACCATGCGGTCGGTGTTGAAGGTGCCCGCTTCGGAGACGGCGTGGATCATCTTTGTGACCCAGTCGGAGGCGGGGTTTAAATTGCCTTTTTGGTTCGTTTGGTAATAAAGCGCGACCACTTTTTCGAGCATTTCATACAGGCGCGCAGAATCTTCCTCAAGTCTCAGGTTCCTTTCATCCCCGACAGCCTCTCCGTGGTGCTGCCACCCGAAGATCCATCCGACATTTTTATCCGCCGCTTCCACGACCCAGCCGTCCAACGTCGAAAGCTGCAAGACACCGTTCAAGATCGCCTTCATGCCGCTCGTGCCGGAGGCCTCGAACGGGGGGAGAGGGTTGTTGAGCCACACGTCGACGCTCGAGGACAGAAGCTTGCCGAAATAGGTGTCGTAGTTTTCGAGCATCAGGACGCGCAAAAGGCCGCGCTGGTTTTCCAGCGAGTCGATGACGGAGAGCATTTCATTCACATGCGTAAAGCCCAGATCATCCTGGGGGTGTGCTTTTCCTGCAAAAAGGATCTGGATCGGCCCAATGCGCTTGGCGATATCCAAAAGCCGGGTGACGTCCTGCAACAATAAGCTGGGCCGTTTGTAGCCGGCGATACGCCGCGCCCAGGCGATCGTGAACACGTTCGGGTCCATCTTCCAGTTTTTCAGGAACGTACAGAGCGTTTTTTTATTTTCCTGATGGGCGCTCCAAATTTCTGACCGGAAAGAAGCATTGTCCATGAGGCGCAGCGCGTTTTTAAGCAGTGCCGGGTTTTTTCTCCAGCCGCTGAGTTCATTTTTATGCCGGTCGAATACCGAGGCCATACTCTCGGACACCCAGGTGTGCGTGTGGACGCCGTTCGTGATGGACCGGATCCGGTCACGATGCTCGGGGAACTGCGCGCGCGTGACCTCGCCGTGTTTCTGGGCGACGGCGTTGATGTGGGCGCTGGCGTTCATCGCGTGCTGCGTCAGATTGATGAGCTCCGGATTGTCGGGGTCCTGCCCAAATTTCTTCAGGATATTGAATTCCTCGTCGCGCAGGATCTCCTGCATCGCTTTTTTCTGGAAGCGATCGTGGCCCGCGGCAACGGGCGTGTGGCAGGTGTACGCGAAATGGTCTTTCAGGGAATCGAGCTGCGTCGCCGGCGTTTTTTTAGCTTTTTCGACGTAGGCGAGCGCCGCATGGCCTTCGTTCAAGTGATACAGGTCGATCTTATACCCGAGCGCCTCCAGCGCCTTCATTCCGCCGAGCCCCAGGATGACGCGCTGCAGGATCTTTAATTCCGCGTTGTCGCTCCGGTAGAGCTGGTTGGTAAGCATCTTCAAAAGCTCGTGATTTTCTTCGACGTGCGAGTCGAGCAGGATGAGCGGCACGACGTGCGTCCTGTCAAAATTGTAGACGAAATATTTCCAAAGCTTTAGATGCACCGTTTCCTTCCTTAGGGGGATCTCGACGCGCGTTTTAAGCGGCACAAGCCCCGGGTAGGAATGGGGGTCCCAGTGGTTTTCCTCCGGGACTTGACCGTCCTTGAACCAGAAGTTCTGCTTGAAGTAGCCCTTATTCCAGAGGATCCCCACGGCCGCCAGCGACACGCCACGGTCGGCGGAACTTTTTAAAGTGTCTCCGGCCAGGACCCCGAGTCCACCGCTGTAGATCGGAAGGTCCAGGCGGTGGCTCGTTTTGAGGGACACGTAATAATCGATGGCCCTTAAGTTCGAGAATACGTGGTGTTCGGAAGACAGGTTGTCGGGGCTTGGCGGGCGCACACTCGAAAAGACGTTGTAAGTATTGGTGGAAAGGCCGTATTCCATCGAGAAATATGCGACCGATCGCGTCGTGTTCGAGACGAGCGCTTCCTCGGCGCGCACGATCGGCTCGATCGGAAAGCTGAAGTAATTTTTATCGGAGATGTCGCCCGAGTATTTTTCAAAATTTTCGACCGGGACGAGAGAAAGGAATTTATCCATGGGATCTATTTTCAAAGAATATCGGAGAGGCAGGGATTCGAACCCTGGAACCCTTGCGGGTTACGCGCTTTCCAGGCGCGCCGTTTCAACCGCTCACGCACCTCTCCCAAATCAGGGTTACGGCCCACGGCGTACCCGTTTCTTTTTAAAGAATTCCTGCAAAAGAGCCGTCGATTCGAATTCCAAAAGGCCTTCCTCAATTCTGAAGTGGTGGTTCCAGCTCGCGTCCGCCAGAAGATGTACTTTCGAACCGCAGGCGCCCGATTTGGCTTCCCTTGCCGCGAACACAAGCCGCTTGATCCTCGCCAGGATCATTGCGCCGACGCACATCGGACAGGGCTCGAGTGTAACATAAACGGTTGTATCCGGTAAATGTTCGGTGCCCAACGCTTCACAGGTCTGAGTGATCGCGATCATCTCGGCGTGAGCGGTAGGGTCTTTCAACAGCCGGGTCTGGTTGTGGGCCCTGCCGAGGATCCTGTTCTTATGGACGATCACGGCGCCGACGGGCACCTCGTCCGCCTCAAAGGCCTTTTGAGCCTCGCGCATCGCCTGTTGCATGAAATGCTTGTCTATTTCTTTCGGTCTGGGTGGCATCGTTTAAGCCCGTCTAATTTACCATAACCGCTCGGTTGTAATAAAATTTTATAATCCGCCGGGTTTCTAAGTTATAATAAAGCGCATGGACGCCAAACTGTACCTTGTCATCGCGCGTAAATATCGGCCCCAGACCTTTGACGAATTGATCGGCCAGGCGCCGGTCGCAACTACCTTAAAGAACGCGATCGGTTTGAACCGCGTCGGCCACGCCTACCTTTTTTCCGGCCCGCGCGGCGTCGGCAAGACCTCGATGGCGCGTATTTTTGCCAAGGCCCTGAATTGCAAAAAAGGCCCGACCGTGAGCCCCTGCGGGGAATGCACGGCCTGCCTCGAAATAGAGGGCGCCCGCTCTCTGGACGTTCTTGAGATCGACGGCGCTTCGAATCGCGGCATCGACGAGATCCGCGCCCTAAGGGAAAACGTGAAGTTCGCGCCCGCGGCCGGCAAATTCAAGATATACATCATCGATGAAGTGCACCAGATCACCTCGGACGGCTTCAACGCGCTTTTAAAGACGCTCGAAGAGCCGCCCGCGCATGTGAAATTCATCTTCGCGACCACCTCTCCGCACAAGGTGCCTGCGACGATCCTCTCGCGCTGTCAGCGGTTTAATTTCCGGCGCATTTCCTCCGAGACCATTGCCGGTGCGCTCACCCAGATCTGCAAAAAAGAAAAGATCAAGACAGAGGACGAGGCGCTTTTTGCGATCGCGAAGGCCGCCGACGGCAGTTTACGTGACGGACAATCCATTCTGGACCAGATCGCCTCTTCCGTGGAAGACAAGATCACCAAAGACGACGTGATCCGGTCGCTGGGCATTTTGGAGGAGGAAAAGCTCGTGGGGCTCGTGGATGCGCTGGCGAAGCGTGACGCGAAGCAGGCGCTTCTCATCTTGGACACCTCCCTGAATGAGGGCCAGGACGCCGCGCTCTTTATGGAGAAACTCCTGGAGCATGTGCGGAACCTTCTTTTTTTGAGCGTTTCGGAAGAGCTTGCGGAGCTCGTGGACGCCACCGAGTCCTATAAGAAGGATCTTCTGAAGCAGAAGGCCAATTTTTCCAAAGACGAGCTTTTTTATTTTTTCAGCGTGATCTCTCATACGTTGCAGGTGCTCAAGCGCTTTGAAATGAAACGCATTCCCTTGGAGATCGCGCTGATCAAGCTCGCGCATCGCGCGCCCGTTCAATCGATCTCAGAGGTCGTCGAGCGGCTCAAAGCTCTGGAAAAAAAAACTAACGTAACGAATCTCCGCGGAGATCCGTTGCGTCATCCCGAGCGGAGCGAAGGATCTCAAAAAACAAGATCCTTCAGCGCTGAGGCGCCTCAGGATGACAAAGTGGACGAACCCGATAAAATAGAAGAGCTTCCCGCCGAAGATCTGTCCATCGAGGAAGAGCGCCATCGTGAAAGAAAGCTCGTCTCATTCGACGCTGTTTGGCAGCCCTTGATCGGCGCGCTTAAGACCGATAAGATCTCCGTCGCGACGTATTTGTCCGAAGGGGAACCGGTCGCGATCAAGGACGGAGTGGCGGTGATCTCATTCCCCGAGCGGCTTTCGTTCCATCGAGAGACGCTCGAGATGCCGGATAACAAGAAACTGATAGAAAAGCACCTGTCCGTTTTTCTGGACGAGCCCGTCAGGATCGAGTTTGAGTCCGTGAAGGAACTGTCCGGGAAAACTTATCCCGGCGTGTCCGACGAGGCGCCCAGGAGCCTGGATCCCGAGGTGGACCCGGCGCTTAAGTCTGCGATGAACATTTTCGGCGGAAAGATCGTGGGAAGCTAAGCCATGCCTTATCCCGAGTCGATGGTCAAGCTCATCGAGGAATTCGCGAGGATGCCCGGCGTGGGTGTGCGCACGGCCGAGCGGTTTGCGTTTTATGTCCTGGGCGCACCCCGCGAAACGATGGAGCAGCTCTCCCAGCTTCTTTTAAAGGTCAACGGCAACATCCATTACTGCCAGGAGTGCTTCAACCTGAGCGAAACGCCCGTTTGCCGTATCTGCTCGGACCCGACACGCGACCATTCGCTCCTTTGTGTGGTGCAGGACCCCAAGGACATGATCGCGGTGGAAAAATCGGGGGATTTTCATGGAATTTATCACGTGCTGCTCGGGGCGTTGTCGCCGCTCGAGGGTATCGGCCCGAAGGACATCAAGATAAAGGAGCTCCTTGGGCGGATCAAAAAGGGCGGTATCCGGGAAGTGATCATCGGCACAAGTTCCGACACCGAAGGCGACGCCACCGCGATCTACCTCATGAAACAGTTAAAACCCACAAAAGTCAAGGTGACCCGCATCGCGCATGGCGTGCCCGTGGGGAGCGCTTTGGAATTTGCCGACAGAGCCACGCTTTCGAGAGCGTTCCGCCAGAGGCAGGAAGTTTAAATGGATCCGTCGAATCCATTAGCCTAATTCGCCTTGACCTCGGACTGAAGGTTTGTTACTCTATTCGCGGCTTCTTATATTTTATAATTTATTTCAGTGATTGCACTTACACAAAAGGAGAGTTGATCTCATGAGCGTAGGAGAAGCGGTTAAAAAGGGTTTTTCGGTCATGAAGAGGTCTTTTGACCTGGTGCTGGCGCTTTTTGTGTTCGGCGCCGTCTGGAATATCATCAGCGTGTTTGTAAAACCTATTCAAACGGCGACGCCGGACACCGCCACGACGGTAAAGATTCTTGTGATAGGCCTTGTCTTCATTATGGCCAGCGTCTTTGTTCAGGGCGGTTCGCTCGGGTACATCTGCGAAAAAGTCAAGCAGGGGTCAGCGGGTTTTCCTAAATTCTTTGAATCGGGTGCGAAATACTATCTGCGGATCCTCTTTTTGGGGCTTTTGATAGGACTTATCGCTCTCGCGCTCATCCTTCTAGCCACGCTTGCGGTGGCGGCTCTACAGGGCCCACTTGCCGTCGGGGGAGTGATCGTGGCGCTTCTTTTGGGAGCTGTGGGAATTTATCTCGCGCTCCTTTTTTTCCTGGCACCCTATGCGATCGTGGCTGATAATGAAAAAACCATCGCCGCCATCAAAAAAAGCATGTCACTTGTGAAACAGAATATGCTCAAACTGCTCGGCATTCTTTTGATACTGGTCGCGGTCGGCTTCGGTATCGGGATCCTTTTAGGTATCGGGTTCGCCGCTTTGAGCGCCGCCATACCGGCCGGCAACGCCGCGCAGATCGCCTTTGGCGTCGTCAGCAGTTTCATCAACGCGATCTTAGGTGTCGTAGTGACCGGAAGTTTTATGAGCTTTTACCTTTCGATCTCGAATAATAACGCCAATACCGGCGGCGCGGCCTGATCCCAGTTTCACGTTAACCGAGATCATCTTCGCGCCGTCCAAGGACACCCATTTTTGGGTGTCCTTTTTAGTTT
>CAYJVC010000042.1:0-9888 GCA_964373505.1 uncultured Planctomycetia bacterium | reverse complement strand
GCTTCATTTCGCTTTACAAAGCCTGTTAAAGCCAGTATAATTTAGCTCCGGTTAAATCAACATCAATTCCAAACTTTGCATGAGCAAAAATTTTCCCGGGTTTGCTAAAAGTATCCTTTAATCAATGTGTTTTCAAAGACTTACGTTTTTAAAGGTCTCATGCGAGTTTGGGAAGCTAAAACAGAAAGAGCTTAAGAATGTCTATCGGTAAAATAAGGAAAAAGGAAGTGATCCAAAAGTTCAAAGTCCATGACAAGGACACGGGATCCTCATTCGTCCAGATAGCGGTCCTCACGGAAAGGATCAACAGTCTAGGCACCCATTTCAAGGTCCACACGAAGGACAATCATTCACGGCGCGGGCTATTGATGCTCGTGTCACAGCGCCGGAAGCTTTTGGATTACGTGAAGCGCGAGAATCAGGACGCGTACTTCAAGTTGATCGACCAGCTGAGCCTCAGAAAGTAGGCCGGCGATGAAAAAATTTGAACTTTCTCTAGGGCAGAAAACTCTGTCTTTTGAAACCGGCCGCTTGGCCAAACAGGCGGACGGCGCGGTGCTGGTTCAGTACGGCGACACCGTGGTGCTGGTGGCCGTCTGCGGAGCGCGCGAACCGAAGGAAGGCACTGATTTCTTTCCTCTCACCGTCGATTACCAGGAAAAAAGCTACGCCGGCGGAAAGATCCCCGGCGGTTATTTCAAGCGTGAAGGCAGGGCCTCCGAAAAGGAAACGCTGACGTCGCGCCTCATCGACCGCCCGATACGGCCCTTATTCCCCGAAGGTTTTTATAACGAGGTCCAAGTCACGGCGACGGTCTTATCCAGCGACAAGGAGAATAATTCCGATGTGCTCGCGATCAACGCCGCTTCCGCCGCTCTCATGATCTCCGGCATTCCTTACTTGGGACCGGCCGCGGCCTGCCGCATCGGGGAGATCGACGGAAAATTCGTCGTGAATCCCACTTTTAAGGAGATCGAAAAAAGCACGCTGGACATCGTAGTGGCCACGACGGATCTTGGGATCATCATGATCGAAGCGGGAGCGAGCATCGTTTCCGAACAACGGATCGTGGAGGCCTTGGAGTACGCGACGGGTGTTTTAAAACCCGTGCTCAAGCTTCAAAAGGAAATGGCCAAGAGCTACGGCAAGGAAACGTGGAAGGTGACGCTTTTCAAACCCGGTGACTCGCTCATGAAGAAAGTCCGCGATCTTGCCGCCCAAGGGATCGATCACATCAACCATACGGAAAAGACCAAAGAATCCCGTGACGGGGCGATCCAGGCGCTGAACAAAAAAGTGGTCGAGGCGCTCGTGGTCGAGGGCGGCGAAATAACCGAGCTCGAGGCCCAGCAGGCGTTCCACGACGTGGAAAAAGAAGAGGTCCGCGAGTTCATTCTCGGCAAGCATCTTCGCACCGACGGGAGAAAATTCACCGAAATAAGGAACGTGAGTTGTGAAGTGGGTGTGCTCCCTCGCACGCACGGCTCGGCTCTTTTCACCCGCGGCCAGACACAGTCGCTCGGAGTGGCGACACTCGGAACCTCCCGAAGCGAACAGATCATTGACGCGATCGAAGGCGACATCTTCAAGTCGTTCATGCTTCACTACAACTTTCCGTCATTTTCGGTGGGAGAGGTGAGGCCCAACCGCGGGCCCGGAAGGCGTGAGATCGGGCACGGCGCCTTAGCGGAGAGGGGTTTGCGCGCGGTGCTTCCTTCTAAAGAGGAATTTCCTTACACGATCCGGCTGGTTTCGGAAATTTTGGAATCCAACGGCTCCTCGAGCATGGCCAGCGTTTGCTCAGGCACTTTGGCGCTCATGGATGCGGGCGTTCCCATCAAGGCGCCCGTGAGCGGGATCGCCATGGGGCTCGTGAAGGAAAAAGAGCGCGTGGCGATCCTCACGGACATTGCCGGCGTGGAGGATCACCTGGGGGATATGGATTTCAAGGTCACCGGCACCGAAAAAGGCGTCACGGCCGTGCAGTTGGACATCAAGCTCAAGGACTCGCTCGATATCTCGACACTCAAGAAAGCGCTCGAGCAGGCTAGGGAAGCCCGGCTTGAGATCCTCAAAAAAATGCATCTGGCGATCGCAACACCCCGCAAGGACGTATCGGCCTTTGCGCCGCGCATCACGAGCATCAAAGTGGACCCGGAGAAGATCCGCGAGATCATCGGCCCGGGTGGGAAGATGATCCGTAAGATCACTCAGGAGTCGGGCGCCTCGATCGAAGTTGAGGACGACGGAACCGTGAAGATCGCCTCCACCGACAATGAATGCGCAAAGAAGGCGATCGCCATGATCCAAGGCATCACCTCGGATGCGGAGGTCGGTAAAGTGTATGTGGGCAAGGTGAAACGCGTCATGAACTTCGGCGCATTCTGCGAGATCTTGCCCGGCAAGGAGGGACTCGTGCATGTCTCCGAGCTGTCCGACAAATACGTGGACAACATCGAGGACGTTATAAAAGTCGGCGATGAATTTCCCGTCAAGGTCATTGAGATTGACATGCAAGGACGCATCAATCTTTCCAAAAAACAAAGCGCAACCGACGGGCCTCCGGTGGTCTCGAAGCGCAGTGAAAACAGTAAAAATTCAGGTAAAAAGAAGTCCTGGAACTGAGGATCTGACGCTGCCCGCCTACATGTCGGAAGGCGCTTCCGGCATGGATCTGTGCGCGGCGGTGGACGGGGAACTTGCAATCATGCCGGGGGAAATCAGGCTCATTTCCACCGGCATTTCTGTCGGTATCCCACGCGGGTTCGAAGCGCAGATCAGGCCGCGAAGCGGCCTGGCCCTGAAACACGGCGTCACGTTCGTGAACACGCCCGGCACGATCGACAGCGATTACCGCGGTGTCGTCTCGCTTGTCGTGACGAATCTTGGCAAGGAGCCTTACGTTGTGAAGCGCGGTTCGCGCATGGCGCAGATGATCATTCAGGAAGTGGTGAAGGCCCAGATCGAAGTGGTGGAGGAACTTGAAGATACCGCGCGCGCTCACGGGGGATTCGGGCACACCGGAGTGTAAACCATGAATGAACGCAAAAAAAGCGAGGTCCTGGCATATTTCTGGGGGATGGTGTCGATCCTCGTATTCTTAGCGCTTTTTTCCTATACCTCCGATGATATCGCTTATGAAGTTTCGAATCCCAATTCTCCGACGCGGAATTTTGTGGGCCCCGCCGGCGCGTACCTGGCGTGGTTTCTTTTTCTTTTTTTCGGGAAGACCTCTTACTTTCTTGTGCCGCTTTTCATGCTCTGGGCGTTTGCCCAGTGGACCGGCAAGAAATCCCAGAAACTTTGGCTTAAGCTTTTTTCGACCGTCATTCTTCTGGCTTCCTCCTGCGCTCTTTTCACGTTCGTCGCCCACGCCACGGACATAAGCCGTTTTCAGGCGGGAGGCGTCGTCGGATTTTTCACGGCGATGTTCCTGGCGAACGTCTTCGGAAGCGCGGGTATTTTCGTCTCGGTCTCGCTCCTTTTTCTTTCATTCATCCTGGCGACCGAGCTCTTAGTACTTCAAGCCGTCATCGAGCTTATCAAGAAATTCCGCGTGTGGTCCCAGAAGTTTTCATCGAGAACACGGACGCTGGAAGAGAAGCCCCTCCCTGTGCCGATCGTCACGCCGCGCTTCGACGCACCGGTCGCCAAAATGACCAAGCCGGAGATCAAAGTTTCGATACCCAAACCGGCGACTCCGAAGCCGACAGCCAAACCGGCGGTGCCCGAAAAAATCGAACTTCAGGAAGACGGACCCGAACCCGCCGAGTACACATTCCCTTCACTGGACCTCCTGCAAGACTCGCCGCCGCAGGATCAAAGCAAACTCAAAAGCGACCTGGAGCAAAGCTCCAAGGTGCTTGAGGACACCCTAAGGGATTTCGGGATCGAGGCCAAGGTGGTCGAAGTGGAGCAGGGGCCGGTGATCACGCGCTACGAGCTTCAACCCGCCGCCGGTGTCAAGGTCCAGAGGATCACGTCGCTTGAAAATGACATAGCGCTTGCGATGCGCGCAACCAGTGTCCGCATCATCGCGCCCATCCCGGGCAAATCGCGCGTCGGCATTGAAGTGCCGAACAACTCGATGGCGACGGTTTACATGAAAGAAGTCCTGGTCTCGGCGGAATTCCAGAATGAGCCCTCGAAGATCACGATCGCGCTTGGAAAGGACACGGCGGGCGTGCCGCTCGTGCTGAACCTCGCGGACATGCCGCATCTTTTGATCGCCGGCGCCACGAACACCGGAAAAAGCGTTTGCATCAACAGCATCATCACAAGCATCCTGTACAAGGCTTCGCCGGAGGATGTGAAATTCATCATGATCGACCCCAAGAGGGTCGAGCTTCATTTTTACAACGACCTGCCGCATTTGATCTGCCCCGTCGTCACCGATAAGACCAGAGCGCCTTCCGCGCTCGGCTGGTTACTCGCGGAAATGGAACGGCGCTACAAACTCTTATCGCGCGTGGGCGCCAAGAACGTCCTCGCTTTCAACGAAAAAGTGAGGAACAAAGAAATAAGGCCCGAAACATTGCGTGAGCCGTCTGAGGGCAACGACGAGCCGATCCTCGTAAAAAAAATACCCTACATCGTGATCGTGATCGACGAACTTGCGGACCTTATGCTCTCATCGCAACAGGACGTGGAAAATGCCATCACGCGGCTGGCGCAGCTCGCCCGCGCGGTGGGCATTCACATGATCCTCGCCACCCAGCGCCCGTCCGTGGACGTCATCACGGGCGTCATCAAAGCGAATTTTCCCGCCAGGATCGCGTTCCAGGTCGCTTCCAAGGTCGATTCTCGCACGATCCTTGACGAAAACGGCGCCGATAAACTCCTGGGACGCGGCGACATGCTCCTCATGGACCCACGGAAATCGAAGCTCATTCGCGGCCAGGGGGCATGGGTGCAGGACAAGGAAATTGAAAAGATCACCGAATTCATCAAAACGCAGAGAAAACCCGTTTATCAGGACAATATTCTCCAGGGCAGGGAAAAGTCCAGATCCTACGGTAATTTTGAGCGCGACGAGGTGTACGATGAGGCCAAACGCGTCGTGCTGGAGACCGGACAAGCCTCCGTCTCGATGGTCCAGCGCCGCCTGGGGCTCGGTTACACGCGCGCGGCGCGCCTCATCGACATGATGGAAGAGGACGGGATCGTCGGGCCTTACCGCGGCGCCAAACCCAGGGAGATCCTCGTCAATAAGGAAACTCCGCAGGAAGCCCCGAAAGAAGCTGAATGACCCCACCCCCTTCTTTTGAGACAACGTTGTTGTCTCAATGCCATGAATTAAAATTGAAAATTTTAAAGGAGGGGGTGGGGTGATGCCGGCCATCGGAAACCGCCTCAGGGAAGCCCGGGAAAAAAAAGCGATCTCGCTGGATGAGGTCCACGCGAAGATCAAGATCCATCCGCGCATTATCCAAATACTTGAGGAGGAGAAGTTCGAGAAACTCCCGAGCCCGTTATTTGCAAAAAGTTTTCTGAAAAACTACGCCGAATTTTTGGAAGTAGATCCCGAAGAGATCCTGGAGGCCTACGACAAGCAGGACAAAAAGGACGCTCCAGACCAAGTGCTTTATATCAAGACGGCGGACGAAAGGATCCGAGAGGCGCGCGGATTCCGCAACCTAAGCTCGATGCTTCCGCTCGTCCTGGCAACGCTTCTCGGCGCCGCGGCGCTCTTCTACGTGTTTAATAACTTCCGCAACTGGACCGGGGATCTATCGAAGAAAGTTGTTTCGCCGCAGGCGGCGGCATCCAAGACAAAGACCGCGCGCACGGTACCCGCCCAAGTCACGCCGCGCGGCGCCGGCGAATGGCTCCGGAGCCCCGAAGCCGGCGATTTTCCCAAGCTAAACCCGAAGGATCCCCTGGATCTCAAGGTCAAGGCGCTCGACGACGTGTGGATTCACGTCACGTGCGACGGCAAGGTCCTCTTTCAGTCTATCTTGAAGAAAGGCTCCTCGGAAAACTGGTCGGCCGCGAAATCCATTCGGGTCTGGACAGGGAACGCCTCCAACATGTCATGGGTCCTCAACAATATCTCACTGGGATCACCCGGCAAAGGGTCGGTCAAAAAACTGGCCATCACGCATGAAGGCGTGAAAGCCATTTCGTGAGAATAAGTCTCGTAAGCCTGGGATGCTCAAGAACGCTCGTGGATTCCGAGGTCGCGCTCGGCAGCCTAAAAAAAGAAGGCTATGAGATAGTCGGCGACGCAAAGAACGCCGATATCGCCATCGTCAATACCTGCGGCTTCATCGAAGAGGCGAAAAAGGAATCCATCGAGACGATCCTTGAGCTTTGTGAGCTCAAAAAGAAAGGCAAGCTCACTGCGGTTGTCGTCCTCGGCTGCCTCGCGCAGCGGTACGGCCCAGAACTTCAAAAAGAGCTGCGGGAAGTCGATGGGATCATCGGCACCGACAACTACGGGGACCTCGCCTCGGTGCTTCGTCCTCTCCGGGAGAAAAAAGGCAAGCTCTTTGAAGTCAAGGCCAGGCCCCGCTACATCCTCGACGAATACACTCCCCGTGAAACCCTGACGCCGGCGCATTTCGCGTACGTCAAGATCTCCGAGGGCTGCATCAACGCCTGCTCGTACTGCGTGATCCCGCAGATGAAAGGCGCCCACCGTTCGCGTCCGATCGAGTCGATCCTGAACGAGATCCGGAAAATGGCTGACGAGCGGAGCCTTTCCGAGATAAACCTGATCGGTCAAGACACTGCCGCCTACGGTTATGACCTGGACCGGGTATTCCGGTTGCCGGAGCTTTTGGATAAAATTGTGAGGCTGGACCTGGTCCCGTGGGTACGCTTTCTTTACGCGCATCCGGGACACGTGACCCCGGCACTGATCGATGTGATCGCGCGGAACCCTTCCATTTGCCGTTATATCGATTTTCCGATCGAGCATAGCCACGACGCGATGCTCAAGCGCATGAACCGCGGCGTGGACCGCGCAAAAATGGAGTGGGGTATCCAGACGCTCCGTAAGAACGTTCCGGGCATCGGAATCCGCACCACCGTGATTGTTGGTTTCCCGGGAGAAACGGATGAAGAATTCCGGGATCTGATGGATTTCCTAAAGGAGACGCGCTTTGAAAGGCTCGGCGCTTTCATGTATTCGCAAGAAGAAGGCTCAAGATCCTTTGCCATGGACGCCCAGATCTCCCGGGAACTGAAGCAAGAGCGCTTCCATGCGGTGATGGTCCAGCAACAGGAGATCTCAAAAGAGCTCAATGATGCCCAGATCCACAAGACGCTCGCCGTGCTGGTCGACGAAGCGTGCCCGAAAGAAAAAAACGTCTGGTTCGGACGTACCCAAACCGATGCGCCCGACGTGGACAACCAGGTGATCATTCACTCCTCCGAAGAGCTTCGGCCCGGCGAATTCGTCCACGTCAAGATCACGGACGCTTTGGAGTATGATCTCGTGGGTGAATTCGCAGGAAGCGCCGGGTGACCCCATCCCCTGATTTGTCCGCCAAAGGCGGACCGATTGCAAAGCAATCGAAGAAATTAGGGGATGGGTTGAATCTTCCGAACCAGCTGACCCTTTCGCGTATTTTTCTCGCGATCCTCTTTATTTTCCTGCTTTTCTCGAAAGGCGCTCCGATGAAGTGCGCCGCGCTTGTCGTGTTTCTCCTGGCCGCGTGCACGGATTACTGGGACGGCAAGATCGCAAGGGCCCGGAGTCAGATCACACCCTTCGGGCAGATGATGGACCCGATCGCGGACAAGCTCCTCACGCTGTCCGCATTTATCTCATTCGTTCAGATGGACATTCTCCCGGCATGGATGGTGATCGTCATCCTCATGCGCGATATCCTGGTCACCAGTCTGCGTCTCACCCTCCCGCAGGGCCGGTCCGTAAAAACCGAAGCGCGCCGGAGCGGCAAGCAAAAAACGATACTACAGATAGCTTCCATCACCGGAATCCTGATCTTCCTGGCCGCCCGGGAAACCGCTGTCTGGCGGCCGGAGTGGACGTCGGACGCTCTTTCGTTCATTCACACCGGCATGCTTCTTATCGTGGCCGTGACCGTTTGGAGCGGCGTGCGGTACGTCGTCAAGAACAGGGGACTCTTTGCCGAATGAAAGCGCCTGTCAAGATGCTTGCTTCGGCATTATATCTGGGCTACACGCCGCTCATACCCGGCACGATGGGAAGCCTCGCCGGGCTTTTTATCGCGTGGTTTTCAAACGCGCACCTTTGGCTTGAATTTACTATTCTAAGTATCACGGGATTTTTGGTCTGCAAGCCGGCCGTTCAAAGCGCCGGCACTCAGGACCCCCAACATTTCGTGCTCGACGAAGTTTGCGGCATGATGCTTTCGGTTTTATGGCTGCCATTGAACGCGCTCTTATATCTTAGTGGATTTGCGCTTTTTCGCGCGTTGGATAGCCTGAAGCCCTGGCCGATCTCGAGGATCCAAAGATCGGACAGCGCCTATGCGATCATGTGGGACGACCTGGCGGCCGGGCTTTTGACAAATCTTATCTTACATATTTTGAATAGGTTACAGCTTTTCAACCCTTGAGTAACTCCAGGCGGACGAGATCCAATGCTTTCAGAACTGCACTTTTTTTAAGGGTTGCCCGGTCCCCAACAAACAGGTTTTTTACGGCAAACACCCTCTTCGGCCCCGCAACGGCAATATAAACAAGACCCACCGGCTTTTTTGCGGATCCGCCGCCCGGGCCCGCAATTCCCGTGATGCCGACACCGAAATGCGTTTTGAATACCCGTTTCACATTTTTTGCCATGGCACGCGCCACTGTGCCGCTTACGGCGCCGTACTTCAAAAGCAGGCGCTCGTCGACGCCCAGCGCCGACCTTTTGATCTCGTCCGAATAGGCGATAAGGCCTCCCATGAAATAATCGGAGCTGCCGGGAATATCCGTGAGGGTGCTCGAGAAAAGCCCGCCCGTGCAGGACTCGGCGACGGAAAGGGTGGATTTATTCTTCCTCAGCATTTTTCCGATCACACCCGCCAAGGATTCCTCGTTCACGCCGAATACACTCCTCTTAAGACGCCTACGGATGATCGTCTCGATCCGGCCGGCCCGGCGCAGCGCCGTCGGTCTTGAGGCGGCCTTGGCCATAATTTTGAGCTCCACCTCCTCGGGCTTTGCGTAGATGCCCACCGTGACGGGGGGATTCAATTTCAGAAGATCCGTGACTTTTCCGGCGACTTGTGACTCGAGGAGCCCCGCGATGCGGACAGCGCGTATTTCAAAATGCTCACGCTTTATTTTTGCCAGATGCACGAGCACGGGCCAGGCCTTATAAAACAACGGCTCAAGCTCGCTCGGCGGGCCGGGGAGCACCAGAAGCCAACGTTTATGGCCTTCCCAGTCGAAACCCGAGAGCGTCGCCGGGGCCGTGCCCACTGAATTTTCAAGCACCCGGGCGCCTTCGGGAAGGCGACATTGCCCCGCGATCAGCTTATTCATCGGAAGTCTGCGCCTTTTGAGGCGTTTTTGTATATGCCGGTAGGTCGGTTTATGAAAAACAAGGGGCTTCCCGAGAAAGCGGGCGACAGCCCGGGTCGTCACGTCATCCTCGGTGGGACCCAGACCTCCGGAGGTTATGAGGATCTCGGAGCGCTCCGCGGCGGCCTTAAGGCATTCGACAATTCTCTCGACATTGTCGCCGACGGTTGCCTGGTGATAGACGTCTAGCGCCTCGTGAGCAAGCCGCTTGGCCAGGAACCGCGCGTTGGTATTGAGGATGGAGCCGACCAGGAGTTCCGTGCCTATGGAAATTATTTCCGCGCGCATATCCCGGGATTATATCACACCCAGGGATTTTCCGGCCTTTACCTGTAACACCAAAATGGTAATGTCCTAATTGACCAAAATAGGAATGTCCTAATT
>CAYJVC010000041.1:0-10597 GCA_964373505.1 uncultured Planctomycetia bacterium | reverse complement strand
ATTATAGGTATTGAAGAGAGAGGTAATTTCGGCTATTATACGAGCAATATGCCACCCGTTTCTACATTAATAGCCATTCTCATAGTGCTTTTTTGCTTCTCGGCATTTTTCTCCGCCTCTGAAGCGGCCCTGATCGCCTTGAATAAGGTGCGTCTCCGTCACCTGGTTGAGAACAAAAAGAGGGGCGCCCGTCGTATTTACGGTCTTGTCTCCCGAATGGATAAGCTGATCGCGACGATCCTGGTTGGTAATAACTTGGCCAACACGGCGATTGCCGCCATTGCGACCGCGATCCTTACCCAGATGCTTGGACCGGGCAAAGGATTGATCGTCGCCACACTCGTGATCACCGTGATCCTGATCATCTTCTGTGAACTCACGCCGAAGATCATTGCCACCAATCATCCGGAAGGTGTTTCATTTTTTGGCCGCCATCTTGTGTCTTTTCTTATATGGATCATGAGCCCGGTCACTCGTGTGCTGACTGCTGTTTCGAACGGCGTGATACGGCTTTTCGGCGGCAACCCTCTGCATCGTTCTCCGCTCGTGACGGAGGAAGAGATCAAGATGATGATCCAGATCGGCAAGGAAGAAGGTTTCTACGGCGACAGCGAGAGAAAGATGCTGGAGCGGATCTTTCATTTTGATGAAATTGAGGTGCGGGATGTCATGACGCCGATCGACCGCGTCGCTGCGGTGGAGGTGTCGATGAACGAAGAGGAGATGGAGAAGGTCTTTTTGGAGGAAGGCCATAACCGCATCCCCGTTTACAAAGGTGTGAAGACCAATATCGTCGGGGTCATTTACGTGCGCGATCTCCTGTATCTCTTCAAACACAGCGAACTGATCAGGCTGGAAGACTTGATGAGTGCCCCTTTTTTCATCGAGCCTCACAAAAAGGTTAATGAACTATTGAAAGAATTCCAGAGGCGAAAGACCCAGATCGCGATCGTGCGCGACCCGGCGACCCAAAAAGCGCTGGGGCTTGTGACGCTTGAGGATCTCATCGAAGAGATCGTCGGGGAGATCGAAGAAGAGATCGACGCCTCATTAACGAAATAACCAATAACCAAGCACCAAATCCCAAGCTCCAAACGCCTGTTTGGAATTTGGTAATTGGAATTTATTTGGAACTTGGTGCTTGGTCATTGTAATTTATGCTAAAATACACAAATTATGATAATGCCCTTTAAAAACAAAAAGCCCAGAATTCATCCCACGGCGTTCATAGCTCCCGGCGCGCACGTGATCGGGGATGTGACACTGGCCAAGGGATCGAGCGTGTGGTTTACCGCGGTGCTGAGGGGGGACATCAGTTCCATCCGTGTGGGCGAAGACACGAATATTCAGGATGGCTGTGTGCTGCATGTCGATCATGACAAGCCCTGCATCCTAAAGAAGGGGATCATTATGGGCCATCAGGCGACGGCCCACGCTTGTGTCATCGAGGACGGCGTCTTGATCGGCATCGGAGCGCGTATCTTGAGCGGCGCGCACATCGGGAAATTTAGCCTGATCGGAGCGGGCGCGATCGTCCTGGAAAATGCCAGGATTCCCGAGAGATCCCTGGTGCTGGGCATCCCCGGGAGGGTGGTCAGGGAGCTTACCCCCAAAGAAGTTGCTGCCAACGTTCCGTGGGCGAAACGCTACCGTGAACTGGCCGCCGTCTACAGGAAGTATCTTGGGTGATTTTCACTTACCCCTTATCGCTTAACGCTTATCGCTACTTATGACCCGCCTCATCATCGTTCGTCACGCCGAGTCGGCGCTGAACGGCCAAAACCGCATACAAGGGCACAAGGATTCCAACCTGACTGACAAAGGATTGCGCCAAGCGCGTCTTTTGGCTAAAAGGCTCAAACGCTTCAAGATCGACCGGATCTACTCCAGCGACCTGGGCCGCGCCTATTCGACGACCCTGGAAATTGTGCGCCATCAAAAACTGCCCATCCGGCGGGATCCGCGGCTCAGAGAGATCCACTTGGGGGATTGGGAGGGTATGACGCCGGAGGAAGTGAACAGGCTTTACAGCAAGGGTTATCGGAAATGGCTTAAGAAACCCTCTTCGGTCTTCATTCCAAAAAGCGAAGGGCTGAGGCATTTTAGAAAGCGCGTGACCGAATGCGTAAGAAAGATCGCGCGCGCCAACCGCGGCAGGAGCGTGCTTGTGGTCACGCACGGCGGGGTGATCACGGCACTCCTCGCCGATTGGCTCGGGGCCGACTTTGACCATCTTTTGATCAATCTTCAGATCGACAATACGAGCATCACGATGGTGGACCAGACCAATAAGAAGACGCGGCTCAAATTCATCAATGACGCGTCACACCTGGACAAGTATGCCAAAAACGACACTAGCATCTTTAACAAATGTACTTAGAAATGGGTTGTCATTGCGAGGAGCGAAGCGCCATCCCGAGTTTTTCATCCGGCATCCTGAGCGAAGCGAAGGATCTCATTCAAAACAAGATCCTTCGGCGACTGCGTCGCCTCAGGATGACGTGTGGTTTGAGATTGCCACGCCCCTCCGAGTACGTCGGGGCTCGCAATGACGCTTAACATCCTCAATTTTACTCCGGAAGAGTTAAAGAAAAAGTTTTCAGAAATGAGTTTTGAGCCCTATCGTGCCGAGCAGGTGCTCGGGTGGATCTACGGGAAAGGTGTCTATGATTTTGACCGTATGACGAATCTTTCCGCGAGTTTACGTGAGAAATTAAAGAAGGAATTTTCGATCCTCATTCCGGAAGTGGTCGAGCGCCAATGCTCGGAGGACGACAAGAGCATCAAGCTTCTTCTGAAAATGTCGAATAACGATACGGTCGAGACGGTTTATATCCCAAAAGATGACCGCCAAACCGTTTGCGTTTCTTCGCAGGCGGGCTGCAAGTTCCACTGCGCGTTCTGCGCGAGCGGCCAGGCCGGCTTTTTCAGGAACCTGACGGCCGGAGAGATCATTTCACAGGTCCTCGCGGCGCGCGAGGTGTCACCCAATAAAAAACTGACGAATATCGTTTTTATGGGGATCGGAGAGCCGTTCGATAATTACAACGAGCTTCTTAGAACGATCCGCACGCTCAATTCGAAACACGGCCTCGGGATGGGCGCCCGGCGCATCACGATCTCCACCTGCGGCCTCGTGCCCAAGATCGCCGCACTCGGCGAGGAAGGCCTTCAGGTCGAGCTTTCGGTGTCTTTGCACGGCGCCAATGACACGGTGCGGGGCGCCCTCATGCCGGTGAATAACGCGCACCCCATCCAGGGCCTCATCGAGGCCTGTAAAAAATACGTGAAAAAAACCAAGCGTGCGATCACGTTTGAGTATATATTGATAAAAGGCGTGAACGCTTCTGAGAAGGATGCCAGGGGCCTTGCGAAGCTTTTGAAGGGAATGTTCGCCAAAGAGCGCGGCGAATCCGTCCGCGCTCGCCGGACGAATCCGCCGAAGCCTTATGGCGGATTGTGCAAGGTGAACCTGATCCCCTATAATCCTATACGGGAATTCCCGCATGAGGCTCCCACCTATCCGGAAGTTGTGAGCTTTCAGCGGATACTGCAGGAAGCGGGGGTCAAGGCGACCGTGCGATTTTCAAAAGGCCAGGACATTCAGGCGGCCTGTGGGCAGTTAAGATCTACACGTCATCCTGAGGAGCGGTAGCGACGAAGGATCTCGTTTTTGAGATTCTTCGTCCGCCTGCGGCGGACTCAGAATGACGGTTTGGGTGGATCCCCGCTTTTCCGCCATAATTCGTCGGACGGGTCCGTCCTCCGGCGGACGCGGGGATGACAGGGCATACTTATGTTTAACAACATTGAACAATTAATAGCGACCAATCCTTTCCTAGCATTCGTCGCCGTGTTCGTGGGGGGGGTGCTCGTGAGCTTCACTCCGTGCGTGTATCCTGTGATCCCGCTGACGCTGGGGTACATCGGCGCCCGGAGCGTCGGATCGCGCTGGAAGGGTTTTACGCTGTCGCTCGTGTACGTGCTCGGGATGGCGGTGACCTATGCGATCCTGGGGGCCGTGGCTTCGTTGTCGGGTAAGCTCTTCGGAAATGTGGGCTCAAGCCCGATTTCCCATTTTCTCATCGCGAACGTGTGTCTTCTGTTGGGCCTCTCCATGTTGGGAGTTTTTCAGCTTCCCCAGCTCTCTTTCGCCGGTCCGGACCCCGCAAAAAAATTGTCCGGCTATTTTGACGTGTTTGTCGTCGGGCTTATCTCAGGACTCATCGTGGGCCCCTGCACGGCGCCGGTTTTGGCGTCCATACTCGTTTATGTGGGCTCTCAGCAAAATGTGGTTTACGGCTTCTCGCTTCTTTTCGTGTTCGGGTACGGCGTGGGGTTCTTGCTTATTCTCCTTGGCACGTTCACGGGGCTTTTGGCGTCCCTCCCGAAGTCCGGGGAGTGGCTTGAGAAGGTAAAAAAGTTCTTCGGGTGGGTCCTGATATTCGCCGCCGAGTACTTCTTGATCAAAATGGGAGGGCTTTTAGTATGAAGTCGTTGAGCCGGGCGGTATCCGTTGCGTTTTTAAGTTCATTCATCTTAATTACCGGTTGCGTAGGGCCCGATCAAAAAGAAAGTTATGCTGAAGGGGATCTTAAGGATTCCCAGTTTTTTACGCTGAAAGACCTGAACGGGGAAGAGGTGTCGCTCGCAAACCTCTTGAAAAATAACAAGGCGGTACTTTTGAATTTTTGGGCGACCTGGTGCCCGCCCTGCCGTGAGGAGATCCCCGGGCTTATCTCGGCGCAGCAGAAATTCGGCAGCCGGTCTTTCACGGTCCTCGGCGTGGACATCGGTGAATCACAAAAGAAAGCTTCCTCTTTTTCGGAGAAAATGGGGATCAATTACCCCGTTGTGCTGGACTCAAGCCAGGCCGTGGCCGAGAGTTACCGGATCGTGGGCATTCCGACAAGCTTTCTCATCAATTCGGAGGGCAAGATCCTGGGGACCTATCACGCCTACACGCCGAAACTCGTGAGCGATATCGAAAAGGCGGTGAATTCCTGATGCCTTGGCAGGACTACTTTCTCGCGTTCGTCCCCATTTTTGTCGCCGTCGACGCGGTCGGCATGGTCCCGCTATACCTCTCCCTGACGCAGGGCATCCAGAAAGAGAAAAAGCGGGAATTGCTGCGCACATCCATCTTGACGGCCCTTTTGGTCGCCGTTGCTTTTCTATGGATCGGGAAATTCATTTTTCTGTGGCTTGGGGTCACCATCAGCGATTTTCTCGTAGCTGGAGGCGCCATCCTTTTTATTATTTCGATACGGGACCTTCTGTCATTTTCCAAAAGGTCCGCGATACCCGAGGAAACTATCGGGGTTGTCCCTCTGGCCGTGCCCCTCATCGCGGGACCCGCCGTGTTCACGACATCGCTTATTTTATTGAATTCGTTCGGGATCTACCCGACGCTTTTTTCGATCGTGGCCAATATTCTTCTGTGTGGCGTGGTGCTTCATTTTTCGGACCATTTGTCGAGATTCCTGGGGGAGGCGGGGTCGCACACACTTTCCAAGATATCGAACCTGCTTTTGGCCGCGATCGCCGTCATGCTCATGCGGCGCGGGATCCAGGAAATTTTGGCGAGTTGGTTTAGGCAATAGAAATAAAATAATAGTTGTTGACAAAATAACTCAGTTGAGATAGAGTCTCAACTGAAACCCAATCTCATGATTGGACGAGATTGGGTTTCTTAATAAAGTTTGGCTGAGAATGAATCTCAATGGTAAAAAGAAATTAAGGTAGGAAGAAATGATCATACGATTTGCGTTGAATAAAACCAAAGTAGGGCTGCTCTGTAGTTTTCTGTTTATAACCTCGGCGGTTGTTTGCCAGGCTGAGATGGGCAACCAAACGAGTGGAAGTGTAACAACGATGAAAGAGGTAGTGGTCACGGCCCAGAAAGACGAGGAGCCCGGGAACGGTGTTGCTTCGCTCCCCGACGTACAGGGGACCCATATTTACTCGGGCAAGAAAACGACGAAGATCGAACTTGAAGAGGTCCCGGCGATCATCAACAATAATTTCCGTCAGGCGCTCCAGAAAACCCCCGGGCTTTTACTGAGCGAGGAGTCAACGCCGCTTTTCAGTGTCGGGTACCGAGGGCTTGAGCCCCATCGCGCGCAGTTCACGCAGGTAATGAAGGACGGAATTCCGATTCATGCGGACATGTTCGGATATCCCGAAGCCTATTACGTGCCTCCAACCCAGAGCATTGATCATATCGATTTCCTGCGCGGCGGCGCGTCGCTGATGTACGGCCCCCAGCCCGGCGGTGCGTTGAATTTCGTGACAAAAGACCCCTATGAATACTCTTCGTTCGTTTTGACATCAGAAAATAGTGTGGGAAGCCACGACCTATTTTCCGATTACACGAGCCTGAGCGGCACGCAGGGTCCCCTAGGTTACTACGGGTACTTCCATCATAGGCAATCTCAGGGTTTTAGGGATTTCAACAGCCAATACGATCTTTATTACGGCGGTTTGAAGCTCGTCATCGAGCAGGATCCGACGGCAAACTGGATCTGGTCATTCGATATGTATGAGGAGGAGCACGGAGAGCCGGGGGGATTGACGCGGTTGGATTTTGATCATAACCCCGAACGATCGACCAGACTCACCGATCATTTTGAGCTCAACCGATATTCCGGTTCGCTCACGTTCAAAAAGGATATGGACACAAATACTTATTTGGAAGTCAAAGGGTATGGGGTCTACTACGAGCGGTTGAGTTGGCGCCAACGGGGCGGGGGATTTGGCACCTCTCCCAGCGGAGCGGCCGCATCCACGAACGATATTGAAAGTCAGGAGTTCTATACGGGCGGAGCGGACGTGCGCCTGCGACATGATTATTCAGCCTTCGGGTCGGATGAGCATACGCTGACCGGCGGCGCGCTCTATCATCATACGACGTCTCCGCGCGTGGATAGAAGAGGGCTGACTGCCGATACGCTTGACGGTGCCGTGCGGAAAGACTCGGATCGGGAACTTGACTACGCGTCCGTTTTCGCAGAGAGCCTTTTCAAATTCGGCCGCTTGTCGGTGACGCCGGGAGTGCGTCTCGAGAATATCTGGCAGTCGATTCAGGAAAATATCAATCTTGATAAGACGACCACACCGCTTGCGGACGAATCCGAACATGATTTCGTGGCGCTCGCGGGTGCCGGAGCCGCTTACGAGGTTGTGGACCATGTCGACCTCTACGGAAACTTTTCTCAGAGCTACCGGCCGATGGTCTTCACACAGGCCGTACCCAACGGTACGAACCAGGTCGTGAACGAGAACTTGAAGGAAGGAAAATCCTGGCAGGTTGACGCGGGCGTCCGGGGCGATCCGGTACCCTATGTCTCGTGGGACGCGAGCTATTTTTTCATGCGTTTTGATGATCAGATAGGGTCCGCATTCGTGAACGGTCTCAGTTCCGTGCAGAACGTGGGTGACGCCGAACACAAAGGGGTGGAATTGGCGGCGGAGCTGGATCTCGTCGGTTGGGTTGATGCCGCCAGCGGCTCCGAGCATTCGAAGCATGTAGGCTCGCTGACCGTATTTTATAATGCGATGTTCCTGGACGCTGAATTCGTCGGCGGTCCCAATACAAGAAAGACACCGCAGTACGCGCCGGATTTCATCCAAAAAGGGGGCGTGGAGTACAACTGGCAGGACAGGGTCAAAATCCGTTTTGCCGGGACGATCGTGGACGATCACTTTGCGAACGACACAAACACAGAAACATTTTCAGTTCCTTCGTATAAAGTGTGGGATTTGGCGGCTGAAGTCCGGGTCTACAAGGACATCGTGAGCGTGTTCGGCGGGGTCAATAATGTATTCGATGAGAACTATTTCGCGCGCGTGCGCGGGGACGGAATAGACCCGGCGGACGGCCGCAACTACTACGGCGGCGTGACCGTCCAATGGGGATGAGTTCAGCGGCAAGAGGCCAGTGAGGGGGAGTTTTTATGTTCGAGTTGTTCCAAAAAGGCGGACCGATCATGTGGCCGCTTCTCGTGACGTCGGTGGTCTCATTGGCGGTCGTTCTGGAGCGGCTGTACTTTATTTTTCGAGAAAGGAAAAGACGCGACCCGGAACTTGTGGGAAAGGTACTGGCCCTCGCCGAGCAAGGGCGGGCGGATGAGGCAATAAGCGTCGGAAAGGGCAGCGGCGATTTTGTGGCCCGTACGCTGGCCTACGGTCTAGGGCAGAGGGATAAGTCATTTTCCAATGCCCTGTTGCGCGCCGCCAATACGGAACTCCAGCGTTTCGGCCAAGGGCTCCCGGTATTGGACACCGTCATCACTTTGGCGCCCCTTTTGGGTCTATTGGGAACGGTCACCGGCATGATCCATGCATTTGGATTGCTAGGCGGCAAGGAACTTGAGGCGCCCTCAGTCATCACGGGCGGCATCGCCGAAGCGCTGATCGCCACGGCCTGTGGCCTGGGGATCGCAATCATAGCGCTCATCCCTTTTAATTATCTGAACGCCCGGCTCGAGGAAGCGCGGCATGAGATCGAGGACGCGTCGAACCACCTCGAACTTATTTTGATGAA
The DNA here is from genome assembly GCA_964373505.1 of uncultured Planctomycetia bacterium. GTDB lineage: Bacteria > Omnitrophota > Gorgyraeia > 2-02-FULL-51-18 > 2-02-FULL-51-18 > CAYJVC01. The sequence goes on along the minus strand of CAYJVC010000041.1, from coordinate 2,052 downwards.
GCCAAGGGAGAGGTCATGAGGATCCCTTTGCCGGTCGCCAGGAAAAAAGCGCGCATTGAGATCATTCCGCTTATTGACATCGTGTTCTTCCTTCTGGCGACTTTCGTCATGGTCTCCATGTCGATGGTGAAGAACCAGGGGATCCTCGTAAAGTTTCCATCTGTTCAGACCGGGACTCCGCAGGAAAGAAGGGTTTCCGTAACCGTCGGCGTGGCCGAAGACGGCGGAGTGTATCTGGACAAGGAGAAAATTTCCCGGTCTCAACTTGCGGGAAAGCTCAAACAACTCTTGTCAACAAGTACGGACTTGAGCATTTCGATCCATGGAGATGAAAAAGCCGCTTTCGGAGACGCAGTGGGCGTGCTGGATGAGGTGAGGCGTTTGGGCATAAAAAAAGTATCCATTCAGACAAGAGGCAAAAATTCATGATCCATTTCGGTTTGGTTTCTGTCTCCAGAGAAAAGGCTGCAGCTTTTCTGGGAGCGCTTTGTTTGCACGGCATGCTGCTGATAGGAGGCAACGCCGTTCTCGTAAGGCCCGCGGAATACGGTGTCGAGGAAGGGGCAAGCGGTCTCGAGATAGACCTCGTGGCCGCGCCTGTCCAGGAAACGAGTGTTTCTCATCCGGCAGAAGAACCGGCCGCAGATGAGCCGGTGGAGGAGGTCGTGGCGGTAAAGGAGGAGACTCCGGGATATGACTCGACGACTTTCTCATCGAGCGGTGGGGCCGATACGGAAGCCGAACCCGGCTATCTGAAAAATCCCGCGCCTCGCTATCCTGAACAGGCCCGTCAGATGGGACAGGAAGGGGTCGTGCTTTTGTGGGCGCATGTCAGCGCGTCCGGCGCTCCGACCCAGGTTCGGATCAAACAAAGCTCCGGTTTTGAGCTGTTGGACGAAGCTGCATTGAATGCAGTCCGGAAGTGGAAGTTCCAGCCCGCGCGCGTAGGTCCACTGGCCATCGATTGTACGGTCGAGATCCCGGTACGATTCCAGCTGGAAAAATGAAAGGTGGACGATCATGGGTCAAGGCGTGATCTTTTCAACGTTCATCGTGGTGTTTCGCGAGGCGCTGGAGGCGGGACTCATCCTCGGGATCGTCTTGACGGTATTGCAGCGTTTGAACGCCAAAAGGTTTTTCTCGCACGTTTTCGCGGCCGGCGGGCTCGCGATCATCCTAAGCTATGCGCTTGGTATCTGGCTTTCCCTTCTGACCGAGCAGGCGCAGGGCAGCTGGGGACCCGTGATCGAAGGCGTGATCTCGCTCGCCGCTTGTGCCGTACTGACATACATGTTTTTTTGGATGGAGAGACAAGCGCGGTTCATAAAATCCGAGATTGAAAGCAGGATGGAAACGGCTTTGTCTGCCAGCGATTACTGGGCGATCGTGAGCTTACCTTTTTTTGCAGTGCTTCGTGAGGGAGCGGAGACCGTGCTATTCCTGAAAGCCGTGTCGATCCAGAGCGGGGGAGCGGTGTCATGGGCCGGCGGGTTGTTGGGTCTGGGGCTGGCGGCCGTGATATCATTCGCCATTTTTGCCGGAGGAAAGCGCATTCCTCTCAAGCCGCTTTTTCGCTACACCGGGATACTGATTGTCTTCATCGGGGCGGGACTTTTGGCGTACGGGATCCATGAATTGGGAGAGGTCGGATGGGTGCCGGAGATCATCGAACATATTTATGACATCAATCCCTGGTTGAACGAAAAGAAAGGCATCGGTTCGTTCCTGAAAGCTCTGTTCGGATACAATGGGAATCCCTCCCTGACCGAGACGATCGCTTACTGGGCGTATCTGGCCTCGATCTTATTCTTCACAAGGAGGGTCAATACTTCATCGTCAAGCGTTCGCCAGCGCCCCCTCCGCGTCACCCGTTGATTTTTTACGTTCTCTTATGCTTTTATGATATTTTACTTAATTATATGAAGAAAATTGTATTAGCTTTTCTCGTCGTGGCGGTGTTGGCGCTCGGGTTTGTCGGAGCGCTTTCGGTCGTCCCGCACGCGCACGGAAACGATTTTGATCATTCCACCCACAAATCGTGTCCCATTTATC
>CAYJVC010000040.1:0-10748 GCA_964373505.1 uncultured Planctomycetia bacterium | reverse complement strand
TCCTCAAGACGTTTCTTCGCTTGTTGTTCATTGTTCCCTTCAGCCAAAAGGTCAAATGCCAAACAATGTGCGTAAAACTTCCCTTCTTCGCGTGTCATCAAAACCGTTAACCTTGCCTCAAACTGCTTATTCACACCTTAAAGTATACCATAATCTTGACCTAGGGCACCACAAAGCTCGCCATCCGCTCTAGATTCACGCTCTCTTACTTAAAAGGTCCTTCAGTTCTTTCATGAACTGGTTGATGTCCTTGAACTGGCGGTAGACGGAGGCGAAGCGCACGTAGGCGACCTCGTCGAGTTTGTGGAGGTTTTCCATCACGAGCTCCCCGATCACCCCCGCCTTCACTTCCTTGTCGAAATTCTTCTGAAGTTCCTTCTCGACCTTGTCCACGATCGCCTCGACTTTTTCCATGCTGACCGGACGCTTCTCGCAGGCCTTTAAAATGCCTGAGATGATCTTGTTGCGGTCGAACGCCTCGCGCCGGCCGTCTTTTTTGATCACCATGAGCGGCACTTCCTCGATGTATTCATAGGTCGTGAAGCGTTTCTTGCAGCCTTCGCATTCACGCCGGCGGCGGACGCTTTTATCTTCGTTGGAGGAACGGGAATCAATGACCTTGTCTTCGGTATGACCGCAAAAAGGACACTTCATAAAAGACCTCCGTTATCTGTCATTGCGAGCGCAGCGAAGCAATCTATCCCTTGTCATTTCGAGCGCAGCGAGAAATCTCATCAAGTCGTGTGATGAGATCTCTCGGTCGCCTGCGGCGACCTCGAGATGACACAATAGCTGAGATTGCTTCGTCGTCACTTCGTGACTCCTCGCAATGACATCTGTTCCGTTAATTCCGCAAGGAGCTCCGGATAGAGCGGGAACTGTTTGGTAAGGGTTCTCACACCCTCACGCACCTTCAAGATCTTATCCTCAGACTTCATATTTGTTAAGACCTCGTTTATGAACCGCGCGATCTCGGTCATTTCTTTTTCCTTCATGCCGCGCGTCGTGACGGCCGGCGTGCCCAGGCGTAACCCACCCGCCTTGAAAGGGCTTTGCGTGTCGAAAGGGATCGTGTTCTTATTGACGGTGATGCCCGCGCGGTCAAGCGCCTCGGCGCACTCCTTGCCGGTCAGCCCTTTTTGGTTCACGTCCACGAGCATGAGGTGATTGTCGGTGCCCCCCGACACAAGCCGCCAGCCGTGCTGAGCCAGCCCTTCGGCCAGCGCCTTCGCGTTCTTCACGATCTGTTTCTGATATTCCTTGAAAGAGGGCTCCAGCGCTTCCTTCAACGCCACGGCCTTGCCCGCGATCACGTGCATGAGCGGCCCGCCCTGAATTCCCGGAAAAAGTTCGGCGTCTATTTTTTTGGCGAACGCCTCGCGGCAGAGGATCATGCCTCCGCGGGGGCCCCTCAAAGTCTTATGCGTCGTGGTCGTGACAAACTCCGCATAGGGCACGGGGCTGGGGTGAACGCCCGCAGCGACAAGCCCCGCGATGTGCGCCATGTCGGCGAAAAGATATGCGCCGACCTTGTCGCAGATCTTTCTCATCCGCTCAAAATCGATGATTCGGGGATAAGCCGAGGCGCCGGCCAGCACCATCTTGGGCTTGTTTTCCAGGGCCAAGCGCTCAAGCTCGTCATAGTCGATGCGCTCGTCCTTTTGGCTCACGCCGTAAGGGATTATTTTGAAGAACTTGCCGGAAAAATTCATCGGGTGTCCGTGGGTCAAATGTCCGCCGTGCGAGAGATTCATCGCGAGCACCGTGTCCCCCGGCTGCAGCACCCCGAAGTACACCGCCGCGTTCGCCTGAGAGCCCGAATGCGGTTGCACATTCACGTGCCAGGCGCCGCCCGCCTGCCCGGCGGGCAGGAAAAGCGCTTTGGCGCGTTCGATCGCGAGTTTCTCGGCCGCATCCACGTATTCGCAGCCGCCGTACCAGCGCTTGTCCGGATAGCCCTCGGCGTATTTGTTGGTAAGCGACGAGCCGACGGCTTCCATCACGGCGAGGCTTGTAAAATTCTCGCTGGCGATGAGCTCAATATTGTCGTTCTGTCTCCGAGTCTCCTGAAAGATCGCTCTCAGGATCTGGGGGTCGGTTTTCGAAAGCGTTCTCATTTCCCTTACCCCTTACCCCTTACCCCTTTTCCCTTCTTCAATCCCACTGCTTCCTCTATCTTCGAGATCTGGTCCACGCGCCGTTTGTGGCGGCCTCCTTCGAAGCCGGCCTCCAGCCACGAGCGGATGATCGCCTCCGGTTCGTCCAGCAAATGCTCGGACCCGAGCACAAGGATGTTCGCATCGTTGTGCTGGCGTGAAAGCGCGGCAACACTGCCGTCAAAACAGATCGCCGCGCGCACATTCGGCAGTTTGTTAGCCACCATCGCCATTCCGTTCCCGCTTTTGCAGATCAGGATCCCCAGATCCGCCTTGCGGTCGGAAACGGCCCGCGCGACTTTGTAGGCGTACTTCGGGTAATCACAAGGCTCCGGCGCATGGGTCCCGCAATCGACGACTTCGTAACCCTTCGCCTTAAGAAAATCGGTGACATCGCTTTTCATACCGTACCCGCCGTGATCAGCCCCGAGCGCCACTTTCATGTCTGCCCCCTCTTTTATAGAGTTTTTGCGATGTTCTTCACGCAGTCGTCGATCATGACCGCAACATTCTTATAAAATTGATCGGACATCCGGATCGGGTCCGGAATATCAATGTCCCGGGGATGCTGGCTCCCCCTCGAGGCGAATTCCGCGAGAAGATGGACCTTGTCCGCGGCCTCCGGAACCATACGCAGCACCCATTCCTTATGAAGCCGCTCCATCACGAAGATCTTGTCCGCGTCGCGCACCATCTCCTCGGTGAGGTGCCGGCTCCGATGGTCGGTAACGTCCACATCGTACTCAGCCATCACCTGCGCCGTTTCGCGGGTGGTCTCGTAACCGTCCACCGCGCTGATACCGGCGGAATGGATCGAAAATTCGTCGGGCCGTTCGGCCGTCGCCTTGCGGAGCAGCGCCTCCGCCATGACCGAGCGGCAGCTGTTGCCGGTGCATACAAACAAGATATTTTTCAGAGCATCACTTCCTTATTCAGTACTTTATTCTTATTCTCCCGCTTGTACTGTTCAAGCCTCTTTTCAAGCTTCGCATCCTGGAGCGCCAGGATCCTTGCCGCCAGGAACGCGGCGTTTTTCACGCCGCCCGGGCCCACGGCCACGGTCGCGACGGGCGTACCGGCCGGCATCTGGACCGTCGAAAGAAGCGAATCCATTCCTTTAAAGGAAGAAGTCTCCACGGGGATCCCTATGACGGGGAGCGAAGTATTCGCGGCGGCCACACCGGCCAGATGCGCGGCCCCTCCGGCCGCGGCGATGATCACGCGGAAACCGTTCTTTCGGGCGGCCTTCACGAAATCTACGGTTTCGTCCGGTGTGCGATGGGCCGAAAGCACTTTTGCCGTGAAAGGAATGCTCAGCTCCTTTAACACTTCTCCGCAGGGCTTGAGCGCAGGCGCGTCCGAATCGCTGCCCATGAGTATTGCAACCACTGGCTTCATATTTTCCCCTAATCTGTCATTCTGAGCACATTCGCTTCGCTCAGTGTAAACTCCGCGAAGAATCTCAACCCGAGATCCTTCGACGCGCTCGCTACGCTCGCTTGCTCAGGATGACGCTTTGCGTCATTTCAGGACCTTCGCGGCCTTATGGCCGATATCTTTTCGGTAGTACATGCTTTCAAAAAATATCTTATCCACCGCTTCATAAGTCCTGGAAAGCGCCTCAAAGATGCCGCGCCCGAGACCCACCACATTCAGCACACGGCCGCCGGCGGTGACGAAATCGCCATTCTGCCTCTTAGTGCCCGCGTGGAATACATGAATACTTGAAAGTTCCTTCACCGAGGAAAGGCCCGCGATGCGCTTCCCCACTTCATATTCGTCGGGATAGCCCTCGGAAGTCAGCACGACGCATACACAGTTCTCATCCTTCCATTGTAGCTTGATCAATGAAAGCCTCTCTTCGAGGGCCGCCAAAATAACCTCTAAAAGGTCGTTCTCCAGCCTTGGCAGGATCACCTGCGCCTCAGGGTCTCCCAAGCGCACGTTGAACTCCAGGACCTTGAACCCGTAGCTCTTGGGATTGATCATCATACCGGCGTAAAGGAAGCCTTTAAAAGGATGGCCCAGTTTTTTGAATTCGGCCACGATCGGTACAAATACCTTTTGGAGGATCTCTTTTTCAAGCTCCTCCGTGACGATGGGCGCCGGGGAATAAGCGCCCATGCCGCCGGTATTCGCACCCTTGTCGCCTTCGGATACACGTTTGTGGTCCTGGCTCGAGACAAGAAGACTCACCGCCGTGCCGTCCGTCACGGCGATCACGGACGCTTCTTCGCCTTCGAGCGCCTCCTCGATCACGATCCGCTCGCCCGCCTTTCCGAAAACTTTCTTCACCATGTGATTGTGGATCGCTTCCATCGCTTTGGGCTTCGACGTGGCGACCACCACGCCCTTGCCGCCGGCGAGACCGTCCACTTTGATCACAATCGGCACGCCCTTTTTGGCCACATGATCCATCGCGGCGTCCGCGGATTCAAACACCTCAAACTCAGCTGAAGGGATCGAAAGACGGCGCATCATTTGTTTCGAAAAAACTTTGGAGCCCTCCAGCTGAGCCGCGAACCGGCTCGGTCCGAATGTTCGGATCCCCTCCTTTTCGAAGCGGTCCACTAGGCCCTCGGTCAAAGGCCCCTCGGGGCCGACGACCACAAGCTCGATGGATTCCCGCTTGCAGAACTTAAGAAGTCCTTCCTGGTCCTTGGCGGGAATATCCAACACTTGAGCTATCTCTTCCATGCCCGCGTTGCCGGGCGCGACATAAAGCTTCGTAAGTTTGGGGCTCTGTGACAATTTCCATGCGATCGCGTGTTCGCGGCCGCCGCTTCCTATTACTAAAACCTTCATATTAAATTCTTCTCCGCATCGTACCGTCATCTCGAGGTCGCCGGAGGCGACCGAGAGATCTCATCACACGACTTGATGAGATTCCTGCCTGCCGCCCGCCTGCCGGACGGGCAGGGACAGGCAGGTCTCGCTGCGCTCGAAATGACAATTTTACTGCACTGAGACTCCCTCACCCTTCACGACCTCGCCGATCACCCACGCACGCTCTTTGAATTTCGCAAGCTGCGAGATCACTTTCTGCGCTCTTTCTTTCTCGGTCACCAAGACCATCCCGACTCCCATGTTGAATGTGCGGTACATCTCCTTGGCCTGCACGTTGCCGCCGGCTTGGATCCACCGGAAGATCCTCGGGATCGGCCACGAGCCCATGTGGATCCGCGCGCCGCAGCCCTTGGCCAAAACCCGCGGGATATTGTCGAAAAATCCGCCGCCCGTGATGTGGGCGATCGAATATACGGGTTCCTTTTTGAGGAGCGCCAAAACGGGTTTGACGTATATTCTCGTGGGCTTCAGGATCTCCTCCGCGTGTTGTTTTATGAAATCGGGCCTCAAAACCTTCCGTACGAGCGAGAAACCGTTGGAATGAACGCCGCTCGAGGCGATGCCGATGATCGCCTGCCCGGGCCTCACTTTTTTCCCGTCGATGAGTTCCTCGCGTTCTGCCACGCCCACGCAGAACCCGGCCAGATCAAAATCGCCGTTGGAATAAAGCCCCGGCATCTCGGCGGTCTCACCGCCGATCAGCGCGCAGCCGGCAAGCTTGCAGCCTTCCGAAATTCCTCTGACAACCTCCACCATTCGGGAATGATCGAGTTTGCCGACCGCAAAATAATCCAAAAAGAAAAGGGGCTCGGCACCGAGCGTCAGGATATCATTCACGTTCATCGCGACCAGGTCCACCCCCAGGCCCTCGAAGCGCCCGCACAGCATCGCCAGCTTCAGCTTCGTGCCAACGCCGTCGGTGGAACTCACCAGGATCGGGTCCTTGTATTTCTTCCTCGGCAAACGGCAGAGCGCACCGAAGCCGCCGATCCCCGCCAGGACCTCCGGGCGTCGGGTGGCACGCGCCAGCGGTTTGATGGCGTCCACAAAACGGTTCGCTTTGTCGATATCCACGCCGGCATCGCGGTAACTGACACTTTTCACTGGCATTTTTCGGCGTGGAACTTATCGATCCCCTCGAATTTGACCGGGTAATTCCCGTTCCAGCAGGCCGTGCAATAGCTTTCTTTCGGGTAGCCCACGCACTGAAGCATGCCCTCGATCGAAAGATAGCCCACCGAATCGCATTCGAAGTATTTTCTTATCTCTTCCGGCGTATACTTGTTCGCAATGAGCTCCTCCGGCGTCGGAAAGTCGATCCCGTAGGCGCAGGGGAACTTGTGCGGCGGGCAGCTGATCCGAAGGTGGACTTCCTTGGCCCCGGCCTGTCTCAAGTTCTTTACGCGGATCTTTGAGGTCGTACCGCGCACAATGGAGTCATCCACGACGACCACGCGCTTCCCTTTCAGGACCTCTTTGATGAAATTAAATTTCACGCGCGCCTTGAAATCACGGATCCCCTGACTCGGCTGAATGAACGTGCGCCCCACGTAGTGATTGCGGATGATGCCGTACTCGAGCGGGATCCCCGACTCCTGGGAAAAACCCAGCGCCGCGGAGTTCCCCGAATCGGGGACCGGGATCACGACGTCCGCCGACACCGGATGCTCCTTCGCGAGCTCGCGGCCCAGTTTTTGGCGTACCAAATGCACACTCTCGCCGAAGATCTTCGAATCCGGCCGCGAAAAATAAACATGCTCGAAAACGCAGTGCGCGTGCCTCACCCCCGGCTCCTGCGGCAGTTCGCGGCTTTTCACGCCATTTTCGGAGATGATGACGACCTCGCCCGGGTTGATCTCACGGATCGCTTCCGCTTCCATGATATCAAACGCGCAGGTCTCGGAAGCCACGAGGGTCGCGCCGTCTTTTTTGCCGAGCCACAGGGGCCTGAACCCCTGAGGGTCCCTTGCGGCTATCAGAAAATCATGGGTCAAGAGCACGAGGGAATACGCGCCTTTTACGCGGTCAAGCGCGTCCATGATCCCTTCTTCGATGTTGCGCAAAGAGGGTTTGGCCATGAGATGAATGATGATCTCGCTGTCGGTCGTGGTCTGGAAGATCGAGCCATAGGCTTCCAGCTCCGAGCGCAGGATGTCGGCATTGACGATATTCCCGTTGTGGCCGATCGCGACCTCGCCGCGCGAATAATCGACCAAAATAGGCTGCGCGTTCTTCAAGTTGCTGGAACCGGTCGTGGAATAGCGCACATGGCCGATCGCGCGGTTGCCGGCAAGAGACGCGAGCGTATTTTCGGAAAAAACATCCTGCACATGCCCCATGCTGCGGTGCGAGTACATCTTCCTTCCATCGGAGCTCACGATGCCGGCCGACTCCTCGCCTCGGTGCTGGAGCGCATAAAGCCCGAGGTAGGTAAGGTACGCGGCCTCCTTGTGGCCGAAAATGCCGAAAACGCCGCACTTGTCTTTCAGTTCGCCTGACATCAGATCCTCTTTAGCTTCTCTGCCCAATGCTGGGCGTGCTTTGTCATGCCCTGTCGCCCCACGGGTTCCTTGAAAATGACCTCAAGCTTTGACTGCCAGGTCGAAAGCTCGGCGTCCAGCTGATCCAATTTGGATTTTTTGGCCCATTCCCTCGCGATTTGGATCGCCGCGGAGGTCTTTTCGAGATCCGTCGAACTCTTCGCGAGCTTCGCGATTTCCTCAAGGCTTTTTATAATGTCGTGAACCATACCACCCCTATTGTCATTTCGAGCGCCCGCCCAAGGCGGGCGAGAAATCTCATCAAGTCGTGTGATGAGATCTCTCGGTCGCCTTCGGCGGACTCGAGATGACACTTAAAATTCCATCCTTCGTTTGATCGAATTCCTCCAGGTATGGGACAACACCGTCAGAGGAACGCAGATAAGGTTGTGGATCAAAAGGTCTTTTCCGCCGACTTTCCCTATCACCTCATAAGGGGCGGCGTATGATTCTATCACGTCCTTGGCGGCTTTTAAATTCCCGGGGCGCACCGAAAGGATCACTCTTGACTGCGACTCGCCGAATAAAAGCGCCTCTTTTGAAACGTCCGAGGCGAAAATATTCACCGCCGCGCCGGTCTCGCGGCCCTTTTCGAGGATACAGGACTCGGCGAGCGCCACCGCGAGCCCTCCTTCCGAGCAATCGTGCGCCGACTGAAGCAGCCCTTCTTTGGCGAGTGCGGCTAAAAGCTCGTTGAGCGTCCTGGCCTCTTTCAGATCCAGCGCAGGCACCTGGCCCGACTTCACGTTAAAAATAGCTTTTAAATATTCGGAGCCTCCGAGCTCTTCCTGGGTCTGGCCGAGAAGCAGGATCACATCCCCCGCTTCCCTGAAAAAGGATTTCACGGGCTCGGCGCCTTCGATGAGGCCCACCATGCCGATCGTCGGCGTCGGGTCCACGGCCTGCCTGCCGGCAGGCAGGCGCCCCACTGTTTCGTTGTACAACGAAACATTCCCGCCCGAAACCGGCGTTTCAAAGGCAAGGCACGCGTCGCGTATGCCTTCGACGGACCTTTTGAGCTGCCAGAAGATTTCCGGGTTCATCGGGTTCCCGAAATTGAGGCAATTGGTGATGGACAAAGGCACAGCACCCGAGCAGGCGATGTTTCGAGCGGACTCGGCCACCGCGATCTTGGCGCCTTCATAGGGATCTAGATAACAGTAAGTCGAATTGCAATCGAGCGACATCGCGATGTACTTTTTGGTGCCCTTGATGCGGATCACGGACGCGTCGGAACCCGGATAAACCACGGTGTTGGTGCGGACCATGTGGTCGTACTGCTCGTAAACCCACTCCTTCGACGCGATGGTCGGTGAATCCAATAACTTGAGGAACACCGCATTGAGATCGCCGGGATCCCCGAGCGATTTCGGATCAAACGAACGGACCTTTTTCAAATATTCGGGTTCTTTTTCCTCACGGGTGTAGACGGGAGCGTTATCCGCAAGGCTTTTAGCGGGAATTTCAGAGACGGTCACGCCGTTCTCCTTGACACGCATGAGGCCGTCATTCGTGACAAAGCCGATCTCTTCGGCATGCAAGTCCCATTTCTCAAAGATGCGCTTGGCCTCCACCTCACGGCCTTTTTGGATGATCACGAGCATGCGCTCCTGGGATTCGGAGAGCATGATCTCATAAGGCACCATGCCCGTTTCGCGCTGTGGGACTTTTGAAACGTCGATCTCGATGCCCACACCGCCGCGAGACGCCGTTTCGCAGGTCGAGCAGGTAAGGCCCGCCGCACCCATGTCTTGGATCCCGACGACACAGCCGCTTTTTAAAAGCTCAAGCACCGCTTCCAAGAGAAGCTTTTCCATGAAAGGATCGCCAACCTGCACGGCCGGGCGGTCTTTCTCGGATTCTTCGGTCAAGTCCTTCGACGCAAAACTGGCACCCCCCATGCCGTCACGGCCCGTGGCTGAGCCGAGGTAAAAAACGGGGTTCCCGACCCCTTCGGCTTTGGCCTTCACGATCTCTTCTTTTTTCGCAAGGCCCAGCGCGAAAGCGTTCACGAGCGGGTTGCCCTCATAGGATTCGTCAAAGTAGACCTCGCCGCCGACCGTCGGGACGCCGATGCAGTTGCCGTAGTGCGCGATGCCTGCCACGACGCCACTCAAAAGCTTTTTGGATGCAGGATCCTCCAGTTTTCCGAAGCGAAGCGAGTTCATCGACACGATGGGCCGCGCGCCCATCGTGAAGATATCGCGTAGGATGCCTCCGACGCCGGTCGCCGCGCCCTGAAAGGGCTCGATGGCCGACGGATGATTATGAGATTCCACTTTGAACGCGATCACCCAGCCGTCGCCGATGTCGACGACGCCCGCATTCTCCTCGCCCGCCTTCACGAGCATGCGCTCCCCATCCTTAGGGAGAAGCTTCAGCACGTTCTTGGAATTTTTGTACGAGCAGTGCTCGCTCCACATGACCGAGAAGATCCCAAGCTCCGTGATGTTGGGCGGGCGGCTGAGAATCTTCTTTATCGCTTCATACTCACCCGGAGTGATGCCGTGTTTGGTGATAATGTCGGGCGTTATTTCTAATGTCTGTGTGACCATATGGTCTTTCCTACGACGGGTCTGCCACCTTTCCCTTTTTCCTCCCATTTTTAAGGGGAGGTGTCCGCCACGTTTTTTTGGGGGGCCGGCGGGGTCAACCTCCCCGGTCGCCTTCGGCGACCACCCCTCCTTAAATAAGGAGGGGGAAAAGTGGGCGAAAGAGAGTCATCGGGTTTGACAATCAACGCTTTAATTACCATGAATAATCGATTCAAAAATTTTTCTGCCGTCTACAGATCCCAGTTCTGGTTCCGAGGCGCGCTCGGGGTGCGGCATGAGGCCGAAGACGTTTCGTTTCTCGTTGCAGATTCCCGCAATGTTCTCAAGCGACCCGTTCGGGTTGGCTTCCTTCGTCGGCTTCCCTTCGGGATCACAATAACGAACAAGGATCTGGTTATTTTTCTTGAGTCTCTCGATGGTCGGCGCATCTGCGAAATAGTTGCCCTCTCCGTGCGCCACCGGGACATTCAAGACATCGCCCTTTTTGGCTTTGCGCGTGAAGGGCGTGTCCGAGTTCTCCACGCGGAGGTTCACGAACTTGCAGACGAACTTGAGCGACTCGTTGCGGAGCATGGCGCCCGGCAGGAGCCCGGCTTCGAGGAGTATCTGGAAGCCGTTGCAGATGCCGATCACGAGCTTCCCTTTTTCGG
>CAYJVC010000039.1:0-10891 GCA_964373505.1 uncultured Planctomycetia bacterium | reverse complement strand
GGGTCCGGCAACGGATTCCCACTTGGCAGAAAGGCTGAGGGGAGGTAGACTTGTAAGCTACAAAGCGGGGCAGGAGGGTCATGGGCAGGATCTGGGAATTTTTTTTACGATGCTTATCAGCCGTTTGCGTGGTGCTCGTGCTTTGCGGAGCGGGTTTGCACCCCAATGCGGAAGAGCTTTTAACGCTGCAGGAACAGGGCCAGCAAGAGGAAGCGAAGGAAAAAGAGACGGTGGAACACGACCGCGTCTTTCAGGCCGTGATCAAGGCGATCGTCTCTGGCCAGATCAAAAAGGGCATAAAAGCCTCCGAGATCCGCAAAAAATACGGTGAGCCGCTTGCAACTGGCGAGTCACCCAACGGCCCCCGATGGCTTTATAAGGCGCGGGGCCATAAAAAATGGCTGGAAGTCCCGAGAGTCTGGCTTTATTTTGATAAAAAAGAGGTTTTAACCAGTTGGGAGTGTGCCTACGCCAGCTGTTCCTGACCGCAGGACTTGATGAGTTTAAGCGAAGCCCAGAGCGAGAACCACTGGGTGAACGGCGGGTTGTCCGCTGTGCCGGATCTTATGAACGCTTCGACAGCCTGCCCTAGGCTCTTTCCGGACTTGAGAAGATTTAAGAGGCGCGTTTGACCGGGGTCCAACAATTCACAGCGCACCTGAAATTCCGGCCGGTGCACGAGCACGTTCTGAGGACGGTCCACCAGGTCGACGTTGATGCTGCCCGGCGGCTCGTTGCGCGCCTGCCAGATGTCCAAGATAGGCCAGCGGGAGGATACGAGGAACACGGACGGTTGGAAGCAGAACCTCACTGCTTCCCATTCTTCAGGCGACAGCTCCTTTAACGACCGGGTGTCCGCGGGTTCTTCCTGTGTCGCGTGAAAACTTTCCACGATGCGCCATTCCAGTGCGGCCAGGTCAGGCAGGAACGGCAGCTTCTTCGCATGGGAAGACCCGGCAAGAAAGCGCGCAAGGTGTTTTCCCGCTCGGCTTAGGCTGTAGTCCTGGGAAGGGTGGACCTCGGCATAGGCGCGTGCGACCGTGAGAAAATCATTGTCTCCTAAGATCCGCCGAACGGCCGGGTAGGTTTCTCCGAGCGCCTCATGCATCCGGGCGATATAGCCGTCCGCGTACACGTCGATCCTTTTCACGCCGGGTGTTTTTCCCTGAGGATTCAAATTCTTTCCGAATGTTGTTAAATTTTTTTTCGGCCTTATGGAGGGCAGAATACACGCTTTCATCGATTTTTGTAATTGCGAGAGCTTGGGACCGCAGATTTTACGGGTCCTGCCCGCCACAAATCGCGTCGGGCTTGTCCACGCGCTTCGGCGCGATTTGTGGACGGGCTCGCCGAAGCTTTGTGGCGAGCCGCTGAAATCCGTAAGCCGGTAAATTTCTCTCGCTTTGTCGAGCTCCTGTGACAATTTTTCAAAATCGGGGATATCGTCGTCCCATTCGACGAGCGTCGACATCTGGCCGAACCTCTCAATGGCAAACCGGTAAAGCTCCCATACCTTGTCGATGATACGCTTGCTGTGCGTGTCAAAGAGGTATCCGCCCATGTCCGTGTGGCCGGCTAGATGGAACTGGCCTACGATCTCCCGTGGGATGGCTTGCAGGAATTCGTAAGGATCAAACCCATGGTTCACGGCGTTCACGTAGACGTTGTTGACGTCGAGGAGAATGCCGCAACGGGCGCCCTCCGCGACGGCCTTCAAAAAATCCCATTCGGCAAGCCGCGAGTGCCTGTACGAAAAGTAAGTGGAGACGTTTTCCAAAAGAATAGGCCGCTCGAGGAACTCCTGGACGGATTTCACGCGTTTTATCACGTATCGGGCGGTTTCCTCGGTGTAGGGGAGCGGAAGCAGGTCATGAAGATTTTTTCCGTCCACGCCCGTCCAACAGAGGTGGTCTGAGACGATCGCAGGATCGATGCGTCGTATCAGCGCTTTCAGTTTTTTCAGGTAGTCTTTGTTCAGCGGGTCGGCCGAGCCGATTGAAAGCGATACGCCGTGAAGGGCGATCGGGTAGCGGGCGCGGACCTTCTCGAGAATGGAAAGGGGACGCCCGCCCGTGTCCATGTAGTTTTCGGAGATCGCTTCAAACCAATCGACGTTTTTAGGACAGTGCGTCGTGATGTGGTCATAATGCACGGTGCGGAGGCCGAGCCCGCATCCGAGGGCAGGCCAGCTATTTTCCATAGAAAATTAGATTACGCAGATTTCAAAGAATGATCACGCTGATTAGAACTAAGCTTCATCTGCGCAATCCTCTCTAAGATCTGCGTAATCGACTTTTTAATTAAGCGGTTAAACGTCCGCCCTGGATCTTTTCGCAAGAACCCTTGGCAACGTCCACGAAGCCGGTGCCCTTGCAGGCGTTGGTGCCGGCGCAGGAGCTGCCCTTGCCGCCGCAAGCGCCCATGCCTTTGCAGGCATTGACGCCGTAGCAGTGCTCGAGTTCACCGGTCGCCGCCTGCGCGGGAGTCGAAACCGCCAGATTCGCGGCCGCGATGAGCCCCGCCACCGAAGCGGCCACAAGCGCGCTCTTTCTCATTTTTTTGTTAGTCATTTTCTCTCCTTTTAATGAGCACACGGTTTAGCGATGGCGCTAAATCGTTTGTGCGAATTAAATCCGCCGTGCTCTTTGGCGGATCTAAATCACTGACTTAAGATGCCCTCGACCTCGAGAGTTATTTCAACTTCTTCTCCTATAAGCAGTCCGCCGCTGTCCAGCGTTTGGTTCCAGCTGATCCCGAAGTCCTTTCGGTTGATCCGGGTCACGGCCGTGAAACCGGCCCGGGTGTTCCCCCAGGGGTCATTGCCGACGCCGTGGATCGTGACGTCCAACACGACGGGTTTCTCGACCCCGTGCAGGGTGAGCAGGCCTTCGAGTTTGGCCGAAGTATCGGTCGCGTCGGTCACCTTGACGGTCTTGAACGAAAGTTGAGGGAATTGTTTCACGTCAAAAAAATCGGCCGACCGCAAATGCTCGTCGCGCTTGTCCTGGTTGGTGTTGATGCTTGCGGCATCGATCTTGCCCTCGGCCTTCCAGCTTTCGGGTTTCCCGGGCTCGTAATCCACCGTGCCTTCGAACGTTTTAAAATTACCCGTCACGTTCGAGAACAAGTGCTTTACTTTAAAGCCGATCGTCGAATGATCGGCGTCGACCTTGTAGGTGGCCGCGTGAACCGGGCCTAAGAGCAGGCTCAACCCCAGCACGGTTAGAAATAGGGATCTAAAACGCATGGCAACTCTCCTTTGATTGGAATTTTTGCTTCCAGATAATAACTTTATACCTTTATTCCGTCAAGCCGGTATTAAGGAATCATTAAATCTCCATAAAACTGCGTTTTGACATTCCATTCAATTCGAGCTAACCTCTCTTCATGAGGATCGGGGAAGAGTTCACGCTCGGGGACATTATGGGGGACGTGCAGTGGCTTTTGTTCCTTTCATCCGCCGTTGGGTTCCTGGTGGGCCTTCTGTTGTTGACCCAATCGTCCGTCGCAGGCGCTCAGTATCTCTTAGCGGCGGCTGTGATCCTGGCGCTTGCCGCCATGCCTTTTTTCTGGATACGTTTTTTTACGCTCCTCTTGTGGACAGCGGGACTGGCCGTTGATCTGGCCATGAGAGGAAATCCGTTTTCGGCTCTCTTCATAGCTGCGGGCGCCTATTACGCTTATCGCATGATAAAGTGCGCCAAATTAAAGGACCGGAAGGAACCATGACCGCTTCGAGCCTTTCCGACGTTATAGGGGAGATGTTCTCGAAAGTCGGGGACAGTAACATCGTCGGAAAATTCAATGCCGCCGTGGCCGTATTGTCCGAAAAGGCGCTGGGTTTCCTCGCCGAAGATCCAGAAGTAATAAAACAGGCCGTGAAAGCGGTGATCGAAGAGGTGGTGGTCGAGCGCAGGATCTACAGTACGCAGAATTTTGTCTTCGGTGGGATCGGCATGGCGCTCATGTTCTTCGGGGCCTTGGCGGCCGCTTATTTCGCGTTCAAGCTGCTATTCGTTTTCTTTGAAGGCGGGGTCGGGTGGGGAGGCATCTTCCTTTTTAATTTCGCGGGGTACGTTCCGCCGTTCTTCAATGAGCTGATGACGCCCATTTTACTCGTCCTGCATCTTTTGACGCTTTATTTTATGGCCACGCGCTGGAGTTCCGTGAGAAAGCCGTTTGTTTGCCACCTGTTTTGTCTGGATGTCGTCCTACTTGGGTACTTCGTTCTGAGAAGCGTTCCCTAAGCCGGCGCCCGAAGCGGCGCACAATTTTTAAGTTTAATCACTCCGTCCGCTTTGATATAATGCCGTTTGAACGGCACGCCCTGCGTGCTTTGATGAGCAAAAAAAACGACGCCCTCAATGAAGCCCAAAAATCCAAAAAGACAAAGGAAGCCGTCTCGGCGGTTCTTAAAGATGTTTGGGGTCTTCTCGGCGATATCCGGCAAAAACCCGAAGAGGTGATCAAGAAGCGCAGGGGTGTGGGCGTTCCACCCCCTGACGGTTCGGGCGAACTCCGCGCTTTCGGCCAGACCTACCAGTTCGAATCCGGCACGCAACTTAAGGATTTTCAGTCCCTCCTCGACTCCACCGAAAAACGGATCGAGGAGATCCGCCGCCAGGCAGAGGAGCACGGAGTCAGGGTCCGGCCGAAGTCCAACACCCGGGAGGCGCTCTCCGAGACTTTGAACAGCGTGAGCCTTGAACTAAGATCCAGGGTTGAGAATAACCGCCGGGCGAGTGTCGAGCGGCTCTTAGCCGATGCGAAAGTGTGTTTTGAGAAAAATGACATCGGGCAGACCATCACGCTGTTGGAAAATGCAGCGGGCCACTTCGATGCGGCTTCCGGATTCAAGGTGAAAATAGCGTACATCCGGTCGCTTCATCAGGAACTTCTGAACGGACAGAGGGACTTGACGCGAGAACTCCTGCGCCTTACCGGCGGCCTTGATCCCGAGCCGTCGGACGTGCGATTTCTCGATTCGATCCACCACTCGGTCCAGACTCAGGTGAAGGACATCCATGCGGCTCTAAGATCCTGCCTGGACCTTAAGACGGGGCGCCGGCGCTTTGTTGTCAGCGGGCCGGTGGTCACGCTCATTTTTTTATTGGCGATCGGCGCGGCCGGAATTTGGTCCGCGTATTTAAAAACGCAAAGCGTTTCGCAAGTCCGGATGAAGGAGCTTCTGGCGTTTTCTGAAAAGGAAAATTCAAACCTCAAGACCCAGAACTCCGATCTTGCCAGTCAAATTAGCGCGCTGAAGAACCAGCACCGGTCGAAGCTGTCGGACGTGGAAAGCCGCCTCCAAGAGGCCGGGCAGCAAAATACAAAGCTTTCGACGCAGGTGAAGCTCCTCACGGAAGAGAATCTCGCGAAAGACAGAGCCATCGCTCAGTTCTCCCCGCGACCCGAGTGACCCGAGGGAAGTCGTTTGTCCGAAAACCACGTTTTAAGAATTGAATGCGCCGACGCGAAGGGGCTTGTCCATAAGATAACGGGCGTCCTGGTCCGCCACGGGCTCAACATCGTCGAGAACGGCGAGTTCGTAGACGCCGAGACCGGGCGTTTTTTTATGCGGACCGAGGTTTCGGGCGCCGC
Organism: uncultured Planctomycetia bacterium; assembly: GCA_964373505.1. Classification (GTDB taxonomy): domain Bacteria; phylum Omnitrophota; class Gorgyraeia; order 2-02-FULL-51-18; family 2-02-FULL-51-18; genus CAYJVC01. Next base: position 5,290 of record CAYJVC010000039.1, on the reverse strand, counting down.
AGTGGCAAAGAAAATACTGAAGGACCTCGCCCGCGTGCTGCCGCACGCCGCATCCATAGAACTTTCCGAAGACAAGAAAAAGAACATCGTGCTTTTCGCGACGAAGGAACCCCATTGTCTCGGGGATCTTCTGATCCGTCACGCGTACGGCGAGTTGAACGCGAAGATTCTGGCCGTGGTGAGCAACCATAAGACCCTGGCGCCTCTCGTGAAACAATTCAAGCTGCCATTTTTCTCGGTTTCGGCGGAGCGAAAAAAACGCGACGCGCAGGAGGCCATCGTTTTAAGGATCGTTCAAAGACTGAAACCGGAATACATCGTGCTGGCCAAGTACATGCAGATCCTTTCCGAGTTTTTTACCGGACGTTTCAAGAACCGCATCATCAACATCCACCACTCGTTCCTGCCGGCTTTTGCGGGCGCGCATCCCTACCAGCAGGCGGCCGAGCGGGGCGTCAAGATCATCGGCGCGACCGCGCATTTTGTCACGCCCGAGCTGGATAACGGCCCCATCATCGCTCAAGGGACCGTGCCGGTTAACCATTCGCACAGCGCCGAGGACATGGCGCAGGCAGGACGCGATGTGGAAAAGATCGTCCTGGCCCGTGCCCTCAAACTCGCCCTCGAAGACCGCATCTTCGTCAGCGGCAACAAAACCATCGTTTTTGACTGATCCCACAAGTAGCGACCGACCGTCTTCTCGTCCAGCACGCTCCGTGGCATTGACGTAAGTCCGGGGAGCCTCGGCAAAATGGAAAAACTCGCACTGGGCCGTGCTCGAACAGTTTCCATTTTGCCGTATCCCGGCGGACTTGACGTCAATGCCACAAGCCGAGCAATGCTGTCCTCGAAGATGGTCGATCGCTATCAGATCTCTATTTAGATAAGGGAAGGGTGCGCTTGTTCGTAGGCGCGGATCTTGTCTTCATGCTTCAGCGTGGTGCCGATGTCGTCGAGGCCGTGGATCAGGCGGTGCTTGATCGCGGCGTCGATCTCGAAATGGAATGAGATCTCTTCCGGAGTGTGCAGCGTAAGTCTTTGCTCGTCCACGTTGACCGTCGCCTCCAGACCCTTGTGCCGGTCTACCATCTGAAAGATCTCCTCAACCTCAGCTTCCAAAAGCTCGATCGTCAAAAGCGCGTTCTTGAAGCTGTTATTCCGGAAAATATCCGCAAAAGACGGCGCGACAACCACCTCAAAACCGTACTGCTGGATCGCCCACACCGCGTGCTCGCGGCTTGAGCCGCAGCCGAAGTTATCCCGGGCGACCAGGATGGATGCGCCTTTAAAACGGGGCGCGTTCAGCGAAAAATTTGGGTCGGGTTTTCCGTCCGGAAGGTAACGCCAGTCGAAAAATAGCTGAGGTCCGAAACCGGTCCGCGCGATCGACTTCAAAAATTGCTTCGGGATGATCTGGTCCGTGTCGACATTTGCGCGGTCAAGGGTCGCTATCAAACCCTTATGGGATTTAAAAGATTTCATACTGGGCACCTATAATTGACATTCGCGGGTCCTGCCGCTGCGGCAGCCCCATTCGTTCTCGCGTCACTGCGGAGCGCTGCGAGCGAATGGGGCGCCCCGCCTCCGCGTCACCCACGAATGTCAATTATTTTCTCCATGTTCTTATGTCTACAAAATGTCCTTCGATGGCTGCTGCTGCGGCCATTTCCGGACTTACCAAATGGGTTCGGCCGCCCTTGCCCTGGCGTCCCTCGAAGTTGCGGTTCGAGGTGGATGCGCAGCGCTCCTGGGGCCGAAGCTGGTCCGGATTCATCGCCAGGCACATGCTGCAGCCCGATTGCCGCCATTCGGCGCCGGCTTCCTTGAAAATTTTATCCAATCCTTCGGACTCCGCCTGTTTCAGCACTTGCTGAGAGCCGGGAACGATGAGGGTCTTCACGCCTTTGGCGACTTTTCTTCCTTTAAATAGGGCCGCCGCCGAGCGCAGGTCCTCGATGCGGGCGTTCGTGCAGCTTCCGATGAAGACCGTGTCAATGCGCACATCGGTGAACGGTGTGCCGGGTTTCAGTCCCATATAATCAAGCGCCTGTTCGACGTCCTTTCTGTGGTAACCGGCCACCTTGTCGGGGGCCGGCACGCGGTCGGTCACATCGCAAACCATGCCGGGACTTGTGCCCCAGGTGATCTGCGGCGCGATCTTGGAAGCGTCGATCGTGAGCTCGCGGTCGAATTGGGCGCCAGCGTCCGTCGGCAGGGTTTTCCAATAAGCGACGGCTTTTTCAAACGCCGCGCCCTTGGGCGCATAGGGGCGGTTTGTTTTCGAAATATACTGGAACGTAGTTTCGTCAGGCGCCACCAGCCCCGCCCGCGCGCCCGCTTCGATGCTCATGTTGCACATCGTCATGCGGCCCTCCATGGAGAGCGCGCGGACCGCCTCGCCGCAATACTCGAGCACAGTGCCCGTCGCGCCGGCCGCGCCGATCGTGCCGATCAATTTCAGGATCATGTCCTTGGCGCCGACGGGGGCTTGAACTTTCCCTGTAAACTCTATCCGAAAGGTTTTCGGCTTTTTTTGCGGCAGGCACTGGGTGGCGAGCACATGCTCCACCTCGGAGGTGCCGATGCCGAGCGCGAACGTGCCGAATGCCCCGTGCGTGGAAGTATGAGAATCGCCGCAGACGACCGTGAGACCGGGAAGTGTCAAGCCCAGCTCCGGTCCGATGATGTGCACGATGCCCTGTTCGGCGCTGTCGAGGTCGTAGAGCTTGATACCGAATTCGCGGCAGTTTTTCGCGAGCGCATCGACCTGCGCTTTCGAGATCGGGTCCTTGATGTTCATGCGGTCGTCGGTCGGCACGTTGTGGTCCATCGTCGCGAACGTGAGGTCCGGCCGCCGGACCTTTCTTTGGGTCAGACGCAGCCCCTCGAACGCCTGAGGGCTCGTGACCTCATGGACGAGGTGCCGGTCGATGTAAAGGAGCGTCGTGCCGTCGGGAAGTGTGGCGACGACATGAGAGTCCCAAATTTTTTCAAAAAGAGTCTTTGGCATAGAGACCCATAAGTATAACGATAAAAGTCAGGGGTCGTCCAGCGTTTTGGGGCGGGTGGGGCCCCAGCCCCTTGCGCTCAAGCGCTTGTTCAGGGTAGAATCGAACGCATGACCCCATCCCCTGTTTGCAACGATTCGCTTTGCGGATCGGTCGCCAAAGGCGACCAAATAGGGGATGGGGTGAAGCTCCCGGCGTCAATTCTTGCAGCTTTCATGCTCGTATTCCTCCCGGCCGCTCTTTGGGCCAAGGATCCCCCTCACGAATTGACGGGTGAGGAGTGGATGAAAATGGTTCAGGATGAAAAAGTCGCATTCGTGAAATCGGTGATCGAGTTCTACGAAGGCCAGGGGGTCGCGGTTTCGAAACCCGCCGGTTTTTACGTTTACACCTTGAATACAACGATCCTCTCGAACGCCTCCCAAGAATCCGAAAAGGCGGCAGATATCCTGAACTCGGCGCTTTACGAAAATGAACCCGCCCTCCGCGCCGCCGCCGATCGTTCCGGACTTTCACCCACAAAAATAGAAATGCATTGATGTCGAAAGAACGGCTTCACGCGATCGATGCTCTGCGCGTCTTCGCGATGCTGTCGGTCGTGGCACTCCACGCGTCGATCAGCTACATGACGGTGCGCATGCCAGACCTTTTGTGGGCGGCTCGCGACCCGGGTGCCACGCCGTTCTTTGACTGGCTTTCGTTCTGGCTTCGCGGCCTCACGATGCGGATATTTTTTTTGGTCGCCGGGTTTTTCGCGGTCAAGCTTTATGAAGATCTGGGCCCCCGCGGATTTCTGGAAAACAGGGGCCAGCGGATCCTCATCCCTTTCTTGGTCGGCGGCGCGATCCTCCTGCCGCTTATTTATTTTGTCTGGTGCTACGGCTGGATCCGGACCGGCCAATGCGATCTAAGCCAGGTCCTGCGGACGAAGTTCAGCGACGGGATCCAGAGGAATATTCACGGACCGGCGCATCTTTGGTTCCTGGAATTCCTACTCATCTACTACGCCGTTTTCTTTTTTTTACGCAAACTTAGGCCGGCCGGTCCGTCCGCCGGCAGACGCCTCATCCAGACGATCCTTTTTTCTCCTCTCAGGCCTTTTTTATTGGCGGTGCCCGGTATTCTCATCCTGTTGCTCGATGTGAACGTCGTGATCAATTTTCACAACACATTTGTACCCAGTCCCATCAAACTTCTTTATTACAGCCTTTTTTTCTGGGTGGGAGCCGAGCTCTACGCTTTCCGCGGAAGGCTTCGCGAGTACACGTCGTTCTCCTGGGCCTATCTCGTAGCCTCCGTTCCCTTTTTTGTTTGGATGGGGGAGCTTTTGAAGAGGCATATCGCCTCGCCGCTCCAAGGGCTCGAGATCCTATGGCTCGCCGTCGCCATTTCCGTATTTTCCTGGCTTTCGGTGTTCGCTTTTTTCGGGATCTTCATGCGCACTTTGAACCGCGACCGGGCGCTCATCCGCTATCTTTCGGGCGCTTCCTACTGGATCTACCTTTGCCATTTTCCAGTCGTAGGAGCGCTCCAGATCCTGCTTTTGCCGTACGATTGGCCGGCGGCCGCTAAATTTTTGATGGTGCTCCTCACCACATTTACGTTCGGTTTCCTGAGCTATGAATGGTTGGTGCGCGCGACACTGATCGGAACCTGCTTGAGCGGCCCGAAAAGCGGCGTGTGGGTTCGGCCCAAACCTTTCGCGAGAAGCGCCAAAGTCGGCCTGAGCCTGGCCGTGACGCTCATGATCGCGGCGGGCGGAGTCTCATTCCAGAATTATTATAATTCGGAGAAGGAGCGGACCCGCAAAATCATCGCGGGTTATTACCGGACATACTTTCATCGCGAACCGGACGCGGTGGGACTGAGGCACTGGACGGATTGGGCGCTGAACCGCTGGGGGTTTGAAAAGGTGGAGCGCGAAGGTTTTGCCCGCGTGGCGCAGGGGGAGCCGACATGACGGAACTCGACCGAAAGATCTTTCTCTGGATCAATGGATTGGCGGGAAGCCCTCTGGACGCTCTTTTCGGGTGGACGACTTTTTTGATCTCGTCTTTGATCTTTATTCCGGTCCTTATTTTCCTATTCATCTGGGACGAAGAAAAAGTTTTGAAAAAATTTGTCCGAATACTGGCCATGAGCCTGGCGGGCGGAGTGCTGGCGCCGGTCATTTTGAAGCAGCTGATCGACCGTCCACGGCCGTTCAACGCCTTTTATGACGAAATAGCCCGAGGGCATGTGGTCGTGAACACGATGTTTCAGCTTTATTTATCGAATTCCTT
>CAYJVC010000038.1:6894-10977 GCA_964373505.1 uncultured Planctomycetia bacterium | reverse complement strand
CGGAGAGTGGAGGATTCGGCGCCCTCTGCGGCACTGCGTGTCCGCTCCGGGTCGGCCATTCGCCGCCTCGATGGCCGTCGACGCTCCTATAGTCGCGTCGACTTTTATCTTGGCTCGGCGGCTCTATTCGAATCCTCCACGACCTTAAAAACCCGGAGAGTGGAGGATTCGAACCTCCGAGACCCGTAGGTCCATCCGCTTTCGAGGCGGACGCATTCGACCGCTCTGCCAACTCTCCTAGAGGCATCTTCAGAAAAAATTAGCCCGCGACGTCTCTCTCGATGTCCAGAATGTCCGCCTTCCGGATCCCCAACGAGCCCTTCCCCTCATTGAATTTCACTTCCAGCCGGACCTCATCGTCATTTTCGCTCAAAATCTTTCCCTGAACCTGGCGGCCGGATCTAAGATGAATAACGTCGTATACCGGCGTAGGGTCGGGAGCTGGCGTGGGTGGCGACGGGACATAAGCCCTTAAAAAGTTAAAAACATTCTGACCCCCCGCAGGTTTGGCGATTTGAACTTGGCTGGTGACCTCCGGTCGTTTGGGTGGTATATGAAAGGGTGAACGAAACGAAATCGAGCTGATGCGGGCCCAAGCTTCCGAAACAAAACGGGGCAAGGGATCCTTGGTCACAGTGTACAGATAGATCGACGCAAACAACAGAACGACCAGCGTCATTCTGACAACGAGCGCCCTTACCTTCATGGTCTCGTAGACCACGATGCGTCCCCGCCCGCTATTTTTGGAATAGTACAACGCTTCGTCGGCCCGTTCCAGAAGCTCCTCCACACTGTTGGCATCGCCGGGGTAGCAGGTGATCCCGCCGCTAAAACCCATCTTGATATTCTTGCCCTTGTAGAGGCAGGGGCGCATCTTGATGTTTTTTTTCAGCCGCTCGGCCAACCGGCGAGTTTCCCTGGCCGTTTTTCCCGGGAACACCACGATGAATTCGTCGCCGCCGAAACGGAACGGCATGTTCATTTCGGACTCCAGGTCCAGACGGATGGAACTGGAAAAATATTTCAGCACTTCGTCCCCGCACAAATGGCCGTACTTGTCGTTGAAGAATTTGAAGTGGTCGACGTCGATGATGAGCACCGAGAAAGGAATGTGATTAAGCCTATAGTCCGCCTCCATCTTGCCCAGGAATGGATTCAGGCTTTCGCGGGTGTAGCAGTGGGTGAGATAATCCTTCGTTGCGTCGATCAGTTCATGCATGGATAGGTCCGGGGCTGATTTGCCCGTTCAGTATACCTTATTTAAGAAAGTTCGCCAAATCTGATACACTGGTACTCCATGCGGTACTCGGTCGTGGTTCCCGTCCATAATGAGGAGGATTCCGTCAGGCCCCTGTATGACAGGATCCTCGGGGTCATGGCCCGGCTCGACGGAGGTCACGAAACGATCTTCGTGGACGACGCGTCCACCGACCGGAGCCTGGACAGATTGAAGGAGATCCCGGGGCAGGGGTTTGGGTTGACGGTGCTACGGCTTGGAGCACGCCAGGGTATGGCCACGGCACTGCAGACGGGTTTCGATGCCGCGCAGGGCCAGATCCTGATCACCTTGGACGGAGATCTGCAGAACGACCCGGAGGATATCCCCAAGCTTCTTGCCAAACTGGATGAGGGTTACGACGTGGTCTGTGGGTGGCGGAAAGACCGGAAAGACCCTCTTTCAAAAAAAATCGCCTCCCGGCTCGCGAACGGCGCCCGAAAGATCCTGACCCGGGAAAAGATCCATGACGTAGGCTGCACGCTCAGGGTCTTCCGGCGTGAAGTCGCTCAAAAGATCCATCTGTCCGGCGGTTTGCACCGCTTTTTCACGACGTTCGCGGCGCGTGAAGGCTTTCGCATCACCGAGCTTGAAGTAAATCACCACCCCCGGCGGCATGGCCGGTCCAAGTTCGGGACTTGGGGCCGGCTGGCACAAGGCGTGGCGGACTTCGTCCGCATCCAACGCAAGAAATGAGTTCCCAAGAACTTGGGTGGGTACTCTTAGGTTTTATCTCGCAGTTCGTGTTTTTCCTGCGTTTTTTCGTGCAATGGCTCGCGACCGAAAGAAAAAAAGAGGTCCATATCCCCGAAGCCTTCTGGTACCTGAGCCTGTGCGGAGGGATCGGACTTTTGACGTATTCGATCCACCGGAGGGACATCGTGTTCATCGTCGGCCAATCGGCGGGCGTGCTCTTCTACAGCCGCAGCCTCTATTTTCTGCACAAGGCCAAGCGTAAAAAAAGCCAAAACCAATCGAATGGTTGAAAAGATCCCCCAAAAGACGCTTTGCCTTTTGTTGTTCCTTGCCTCCCTCACGATCCACGGCCTGGGCGCCTGGAACCTCCCGCTCGTGGACCGCGACGAGCCTCGCTTCGCCGAGGCGTCCCGCGAAATGCTTGAAAGCGGCGACTTCCTCGTCCCCCGCTTCAATCACAAGGAGCGTTACGATAAACCGCCACTGTTTTACTGGTGCCAGGCGGCTTCCTACCGTGTGTCCGGCCAGAACGATTTTGCGGCGCGGTTCCCCTCGTGCCTGGCGGCCGCGCTCACGTCGCTTCTTATTTTTGGGTTCGGGTCAAGGCTTTACGGCCGAAAAACAGGTTTTTGGGCGGCTGTTTTGTTCACGACCTCTGCGCAAACACTCGTGCTGGCAAAGGCAGGCGTCGCAGACATGCTCTTCGCGTTCTTTTACACGATCGCGGTCTGGTCGGCTTGGGAGGTCTCCCAGCAAAAAAAACGGAGCGGGTGGATTTTATTCTGCGTGGGCCTCGCGCTTGGATTTTTAACCAAAGGACCCTTGGCTTTCCTGCCCCTTCTATCTCTTTTTATTTTTGCAAAACTCACAAAGACAAAGCTAGATAAACCCTTGCTTCTGAGCAGCATGCTGGGGAGCCTTTTTCTGATCGGCCTGTGGGCCGTTCCGGCGCTCATAAAAACCCAGGGAGCGTATTTCGACATCGGATTCGGCAAACACGTGCTCGAAAGATCCTTAAGGCCCTTCGAAGGCCACGGCGCGAAGGATACGTTCTGGTACGTGGTGACGCTTCCTTTTTATTTTATGACCTTTTTTGTGAGCTTTCTCCCCTGGTCCTGGCGGGCGCCTCAAATGATCCGTCTGGCGAGAAGCAAGCCGGCAGGTCCCAAGACTACTTTTTTATTTTGTCAACTCCTGTGTGTTTTCGCCGTATTTTCGCTCTTGAGAACAAAACTGCCCCATTACACCTTCCCCGCGTTTCCCGTGCTTTCCATCCTTTGGGCCCATGTTTGGACAAGGGAAAGCCTGCCGGAACGCCGCCTGGCGCTCGGCGCCGGCTTCATGATCGCCGTCAATCTCATCCTATCACTTGCGGTTTTTCCCCGAATTTCAGGCTATTCTGTTTCGAAAAGCCTGGCCCAAAAATCCGCGCCTTATTTAACACCCGACATGGCGCTTGTTTCCGTGGACTATAATGAACCAAGCCTCGTCTGGTATTTCAGGAAATACCTTGACGCCTGGCATGAACCGTTAAATGAGAAGGAAGCTTCATTTTTTATAAAGCAGAAAGGCCCAAAAGTCTGCATCGTACGTTCCGCCAACACAACGAAAATCTTCGGCGCGTTGGACCCCTCCTGGAAAATTGCCACCGCCTCCGGCTTTAACCCGGCGAAAGGAAAAAGAGAAGATTTAACTCTTATTATTAAAGAGGGTTAGATTTTTTCTTGTCCTAACTATAGCTACCAGAATAACTTATAACTGTAAAAATTAGTAATAATTAATTATATTTGAGTACTATTGACAAGTTTAATTAAGCAATGTATATTTCCAATTAAAGAGGAGTAAAGATGTCATCGGACGTAAAAAAAAGGTTTTGCGCGATTTTCATCTCGTTTTGCATGTGTGCCCTTTGCGAATCGGCCTACGCGGCCGAAACTGATTCCTATAATAACTCCTCCATGGATTGGACACACCCCGAATCTATTCCAATTGACACTATTTCTCAGCTTCCTCTCGAAGAGCTTAAAAAAATTCCATTGGACAAATTATCCCCAGAGCAGGTTCAGGCGATCTCGCCTGAGACGGTTTCCCAGTTACCGGCTGAGGCCTTA
>CAYJVC010000038.1:0-6794 GCA_964373505.1 uncultured Planctomycetia bacterium | reverse complement strand
CAGAACAAGTGCAGGCAATCCCCGCAGAGACGGTGGCTTCCTTGCCCGCTGAGACTCGTGAATCACTTGCTGCTTTCTCACAGACCACTGAGTCTAAAGATGCGCTCGAGGCAATCAAGGAAGCTCCGCTAGGTGCACCGGTTGAAGTTCCTACGGCAGACACAAAGAAAAGCGACACAACTATCACCGAAACTCCCGAAGCGGCATTCGACGCGGCTTCGGCCCAGTTGGACAGCTTCGTGTTGTCCCAGGCGGCCGAACAGCAATCAGCGGAGCAATCCCTCGATACCTCATCTAAGCAAGCCAACGTGAACACCGGCCAGGTCATGGCGTATGCGATGAATCGGGCAACCGAGGCCGCTATGCTGTGCGGAACGCCCGGTGGACAAGGCGGCGGGAAAGATTCCGGAAAACTGGGTGCTTTTGAGTCTATGAACGCGGCGAAAGGCGCCATGGACATCGTATTCAAGAATAGTATCGAAAATTTGCCTCCCGAACAACGGGAGTCTATGCAAGCCATGATGGGTCGTATGCAGGAGAATTTTGAAAAAATCGCTGAGCGTTTCCAGGCCAGGTTTGCCGAAGGCCCACAAAGCTGGTCCAATAGTCCTGAGGGTCAAGTATTTGGCGGACCGATGCCTGTCGGGAGATCTACGCAGGGCCCCGGCACGATGCCCCATGAGGGCGGCCAAATGCCTATGATGGGCACGGGACCGATGATGGGACCGGAAGGGCAAGGACCTTATATGATGTTTGATCATATGGCGATCGGCGCCATGATGATGGCTTCAATGAGCAATATGACGCCTGAGGAAGCGGTACAAAAAATTAACGATTTCATGGTTCAGCGCGCCGAATTCGCTCAACAATTCTATGCGTTCAATTCTCCCACGGAACAGGCAGGTCAGGATGGACGCATGACTCCAGGTGAACACGCGCCTATGCCAGGGATGGATCCAAGAACGATGCAGCCGGGGATGATGCCCGGGATGGATCCCGGTATGATGTCGCCCGGAATGTTCCCCATGATGCCCGGCATGGATCCCAATACGTTCCCTGGAGGATTTCCCATGATGCCCGGCATGGATCCGTCAATGATGCAACCGGGGATGATGATGCCCGGCATGGACCCCATGCTAATGGCCAGCATGGATCCGGCGATGTTTGTGCCTTTTGTGCTTGACCCGATATACATTAACCCGCAAGATTTACCGACCTTCGGAACAATGCCACCCCCTCCTGAAATTATCCAGGCGATTAATCTGACAAAGCAAGCTTTGGACAACAACTATCAACCGGGCGTCACCCCGCTGGGCGTTGCACAGGCATTCTCAACAAACGTAACAGACGTGTTCGTGGGAGATGAGCATATCCATGCAACCTATACTCAAGATCCGGATGGCGACGGCTTCTCGCCAGGACCGCACACAGATGCCAGCATTGTCATACACGATGCAGGGCATACCACGACGATAGAGACACAGTTGCATGTGCCGGACATACAGTAAAATAACTGTCTAGCCGGTGAATCTCATAATCGGCGGGTTGGGGTTTTGAGTCACAAACTTTTTATTTTTTTCGCTCAGTTGCGCGTAGGTCCATTCGAGCATTTTTCCGATATTCTCCCGATTGGCTTCATCCAGTTTCCAGTTCGTGTTCCTCGGTTCGTCATCCCATAAGATTTGGGCTTTTAACCCGTAGTATTCATGCAAGAGATAATATTGATAAGAGGGGCTCACCGGTCCCGCCAAGATCTCGGCCTTGGACAATAGAGGATCTTTGTATAGAAGCGCATGGTTGATTTCATGGATCAAAATGGACCTCAAAAACGCCGGCGAGCTGAACGCGGCGGGTGTCAGCTTTATCAGGATGGGTGTCCTGGACGTGTCTGCAAACAACGAATGGATCTTCAGCGGGCTTGTTTCGGCGGAAACGTTGTAAAGCCGGCTCGGCTGCCAGGCGACTCTTTTTAAAATAAGTCCGTTTTTGTCTTTGAACTTCTGCGAGAGGAAAATAGTCGAGAAGAACGGGTCCTCGCGAATCAGTTTGTCCAGCGCTTCTTCCAAGAGCGAAAGATACTCCCCGACGAATCGGTGGTCTTTTTCCAACTCATTCTGCAAATAATAAAACGCTTGAAGGTATCGGTCAAGCTCGCTGTTCCTGTATTCGTTTTGGATCTGTTGAATGCGTTGCCGGCGGATGGCCGGGTCATCCAGTTTGGCGGCAACGGAGATTTTTGTCTCTAATGCGCGCATCTCTGGCCCATAGGTTTTGGACGCCTCCGTGAAATCTATCTGAAAAAGCGCATTCACTTCTTTTTCGAGAGAACGGACCTTTTGATCGTAAGCCCGGTGCGCCGTTTGGATGAGATCCTCGTCGGCGACCGAGGGGCAGGCGGCCAACAGCAGAGCCAGCCACACGCCAAGAGATCGGATTATAATCATCCTTCCCGCATGAGCCCCGCTTGACGCAAGAATTTGAAATAAGCGTTCAATTTTTTAAGATCCCCCCCGCTTTGGCCGACGAATTTCAGGCCCAACCCGTACCGGTAAATGTCTTTTGATTTGGAAACCCACGCCACTTCGACGTTTTGCTTGAAAACGTCCTCTCCAAAAATATCCGAAGCGTCTTTGTGGATTCGCAGTTCCAAACACGCTCTGGTCCCGAGGCGATTCGGAAATCCGACCATACTCTGCACTAAAGGGGCCGACCTTATGTAAGCGCCGCCGCCCGAGAGATTAAGCGTCAGCACGGGAAATTGGAGATGGTCTACGGCCAGCAGCGAGGGCGTTTCCAATGAGTAACGGGGCGGCCGTTTCCACCAGCGCGTCTGAGGATAAAGATAAGGGATCCGCAGAGTCGAGAATAAAAACAGCAAAGTCACCGCCAGCCAGAAGCAGAGCGCAAAGAAATCGATCGGGGACAAAGCGGAAGTCGGATCGTTTAAAAATGAGGACGCTTTGATGCCGACCGCGTAGGCACCGAGACCCAGCAGGTAGAAAAAACTAAGCCGGCTGACCGCCAGCACGGCCGCGGCGGCCGTCACCGCGCAAAACACCTCGGTCAGATAATAGCTTGAGACAACCGCTTGAATGATCAGGGAAGGTGAAAAATCAAGCGCCCGCGCAATCTGAAAGAGAGTTAAAAGGGGCAGGATCAGGTAAACCGCGCCGATGGCGTAAATAATCCCCGGCTTTTTTCGATAACCGCGCAGCGTCGTCATGGACTTTTTTCTTGCTAAAATATAGCAATTCGTGCTAACTTTTACTAGTTAATTTATGGAAGGGGATCGAATGAAAGAATCCGTGCAAGTTCTTTTGATGTTGTTCTTTTTTAGCGTGTCCGGTTCATCTTTTGCGATGGGTCAGGCGCCGGAACCGGAAAAGGAAGCCCGACAGCCATCCACGCAGCCGGCCGACGATGCGGAGGCGGATGCTGCCTTAGGGGTGCTGCCGCCGAAAAGCTCAAAATCGGAAATTCAGAAAGAAGCCGAAGAGATTATCGTGGAGGAAGAGGAGGACCCTTTACTCGAGCAGATCCGAAAAGAAGAGCAGCAAAAACAGCAGGAGCGCACGTATCGCACCGCCGTTGAGGATCGCTTAAGTGGCCAAACTTAAGAAGGCCCGCTTTGCGGCTTTTGTCTTTTTGTACATGGGCTTGGTTCTGTTTCCCCGTTTAGTCCACGGCGATGAGGACGCCATCGGCGACGATTCGCTAAAAACAGAGGAGCCCTCCACAGCCACCGAAGAGTTTAAAGAAACACTGACGGCTGACGAGCTTCTGAAAACAGAGGCCGGGGAAGCGTTCACCCTCCGCAAGTACGAAGAAGCGCTGGTTGGATTTCAGGCGCTTACCCAGCAGTATCCCAAAGATGTCAAAATTCGCCGTTACCTAGGAGCCAGCGAATTTTATTTAAAACGTTTCGAGGAAGCGGCTGACACTTTCCAAGAGATCCTTTCGCAGTATCCCAGTGATTTGCCCAGCCGCCAGTTCTTGGCCAAGACCTACATGCGCCAGGCCAAGCTCGATGAGGCCGAGAAAGAGCTCAGCTTTCTTTTGCAGAATGACAAGACGGGCGCCCTCTTAACGTTTGCAAAAACGCAGTTGGACGCGATCCAACGGATCCGCGAATCGGAGAGCAAACTAGCCGGGCAGGCCGAAGGCCGGCAATTGACGCCGACGCAGTTTCTGGAAACAGACGCCGCGAAGTTCTTTGTAAGCGCTGAGTATGAAAAGTCTCTGGAGGCTCTGAATGCTCTGGAATCCCAATATCCCGAAGACCTCACCGTCAAGCGCTATAGAGCCATCGCGCTGGATAAATTGTCTCGTTTTGACGAAGCGATAACCGCTTTTGATGAGGGGTTGGCGATCGCTGCCCGAAATACTGCGCTTCATTATTTCAAATCCCAGACGCTGGTTCATCAGCAGAAATATCCGGAAGCGTCGGAGGAACTCCAATTTGTCATCGATTATGACACGGGTAACGCGTACAAACCCAGAGCCGTGGCGGACAAGAAATCCGTTGAGCAGATCATCGCCTATTTGAGCCGTCCGAAACCCAAGCCGTGGTCCCTGACGCTCACGTCGGGCAGTGATTACAACACAAACGCCTCCTCCGAGTCGCGCATCACGCGATCGATCAACGAGGAGCACGCGTTTAAATTTTCCAACTCTCTGAATTTCGGTTACAACGAGTTCCAAAACGGCCCTTGGTCGGGCCGCTTCAGTTACAGTTATTCGACGGCCCTCTACAGCGACACCATCGACTATTTGAATACCTTTTCCCACACAGTGGGCCAAACCTTCACCCATAGCGGGACGCTTTTTGAAAAACCGCTGATCAGCCAAATCGGCGCGAACGGCACCCATACCATATTGGATACCAAATATTACACCCATAACTTCGCTCCGAGCCTGACGGAGATCTATTCGCTCGCCGATTGGTGGCGGGTGACCCTGACGGGCCGTATAACCTACACCGATTATAAAAGCACTGGCACGAACGCCGATAGAACGTCAAAGGAAGGTCCGGCCTATTCGGTTGACGCCGCTAACAACTTTTATCTCACCCCTGAGAAAAACAGATACGTCCAGATCGGTTATGAATATGGTGTGGATGAATTTGAGGGTTCCAATTTTGTGAAGGATATTCACGCCGTGCGCGGCAATTATTATTTTCCTTTTTTCTGGGGGTGGTCCGCGCAGGCGAAATTCAAATATAAATTTACGGATTACCCGGAGTATACGACCCCCCCGGCCACAGCGCCGGTGCGTTACGATGAGGAACTCACGACGGGCGGCTCACTCACGATCCCGCTGCCTCATGACTGGACATTGACAGCCCAATACACCTATACAAACGCTCAGAGCAAAGACAACACCTACACCTACATCAACCACGCGGGTGGCGGTTCTCTAAGCTACTCTTTTTGACAAAAGCTTCCTTTTAACCGTTTTGATTCTGTTATAATTAGCTCTCCATGAAATGGGCTAAAGAACATACGCAAAACGCCCGGCGATTCAGCAGCGCCTTAAAAAAAGAAGGCTTTAATTTCTTTACAGGTGTGCCCTGCTCGCTCTTGGGCGCTTTGATCGAACGCCTTTCGAACGAAAAGCGTTACACGCCGGCCGTGCGCGAGGACGCGGCGCTCGGAATGGCCACGGGCGCTTACCTCGCCGGCAAACTTCCCGCCGTCCTCATACAGAATTCGGGCCTGGGATACTCCCTCAACGTGCTGACATCACTGAACCTCATCTACAAAATTCCCGTTCTTTGCATCGTGAGTTTTCGCGGCCACGGCCCCGACGCACCCGAACACCTCGTGATGGGAAAAAGCTGCCTCAAGCTTCTGGAAACGATTGGGATAGAAACTGCTGTTCCCGAAAAAGAAAACCTGACCCAAGCGCTGTCACAGGCTAAAAAAGTGATGACCGAGAAAAAAGAGCCGTTCGCGATTTTCATTAAAAAGGGTATTTTTGGAGAGTAGTCCATGACTTCGAGAGAGGCGCTCGATATTATTTTCTCGTTTGTCAAAAATGATCCGGTGGTGCACGCCACAGGCTTCATCTGCCGCGCTTCGCAGGCGGTGAAGGACAGGCCTGAAAATTTTTACATGATCGGATCGATGGGCATCGCCTCCTCGATCGCGCTCGGGGTGGCGTTGACGAAGCCTGGCAAGAAAGTCATTGCGCTGGACGGCGACGGTGCCGTGCTCATGAACATGGGAAGCCTCGCCACGATCGGTGCGCTTAAAATAGATAATCTCGTCCACATCGTGCTCGACAACGAAAGCTACGAGTCCACGGGCAGCCAGCCGAGCCTCTCGCACATCGTCCGGCTTGAGGACGTCGCTAAAGCCAGCGGCTACGCCTTTTCCAAAAAGGTGACAAAACCCGCCGAGCTTAAAAAGATCATGAAAACGCTATTCAAGAAAAAGGGGCCCTCATTTTTGTTGATCAAGGTCACGGAGGATAAAAAAGCGCCTTATCCCAGGATCACGGTCGCGCCCGAAGAAATGACGGATAGGTTTTCACAATGTCTCGCCCGCTGAATTCCAAGCGTTGGGTGCTTTTGAACCCCGGGCCCGTGAATGTCACCGAGCGCGTGCGGCGCGCTCTTTTAAAGCCCGACATTTGCCACCGGGAAAAGGAATTTTTTTTGGTGCTCCGGAGCGTGCGCGAAAAACTCCTTAAAATATTCGGGATCCAAAAAACGCACACGGTCGCCATCTTCACAGGCTCCGGCACGCTCGCCGTTGAAGCCATGCTTTCATCCTACGGCGATGCCCGGAAGA
>CAYJVC010000037.1:0-11296 GCA_964373505.1 uncultured Planctomycetia bacterium | reverse complement strand
AATAACCTCCTAGAGTTTTTTGACTCCCGGAGGTTATTTTATTTACTGGCGACCCATTAGGGACAGAAAGCTAACCTCACATCCCAAGCAATTAGAAGCACTTATAAAAATGAAGCGGTGGCGAGGTGCACGCGGAGCGGTTCTTATTACCTTTGGCTGATCGAAGCTGTTGCCTGCTGAATTGCCGACAATACTTCTTTGACGAAACCATTCCTTAATGGGAAATAAGCGCGGTCTTTGTACGGTCTGTTTCCATCCGCCCCCTTCATGGATTTAAGGTAAGGTCCATATTTTGGATTGTATCCGTTCATGCAAACTTCATCAGCAACATGTCGATTGTCACTATGGCTATGCTCAATGAGATTGTTCCGGATCTCCTGTATCCTTTGGCATTTCGAGAAATATCTCTTAGACCGTCTGTTGAATCCAATCGGTCTCTGTAATCCTTCAAAAAGCAAATTAATAAATTTTGATGCAACATAGAAAAATGATTCGGCATCAAGTATTAGTTCCGAGAAAGCTTCCTGAAACTTTCGAGATTCCCAGTATTTGGCTCCGTCCCTTTTTCTGAGCCGTTCGATATTTCTGACATTCTTTGCTATCCGCCTATCAATAACATTTAGTTGGAGAGATTTTATTGTTAAATACTCTGCTCGATTGAGGTATATGTCTGATTGGCCAGTCAAAGATTTCTTTAATTGTTTTGATGCAACAATAAGGTGAGAAATCTTTCGGAGTGACATAGCGAACTTATTTGGGCAGCGGTAATTGTCCAGGCTTATTTTTGTCGTACCACACCTTTATTACAAGTCCATTAAAGGCTTCCGCTATATCTTTATCGTAATTTTTTATGAGCAGCTTTTTTATCTCATCGGGAGATTTTCCATAGACATTTACTTGGTCTAATACAATCGTTAGAATTTGGTCCAATTTTGATTTGGCTAGGTTTGATTTCAAACAGATTTCCATTCCCCATTTATAGATTTCTTTATACGCATAAACCATTTTTATATATGACTCCTTCAGGTTGCACCAATGTAAAAAACTGGCGACCGGGGGCTACTCCTCTGTCACAGCACCGTGTCACAGTATGTCACAGTAGCTTGTCACAGTAAAACGTAGTATTTGGTCGGGTCGGTCGCGCTTTTGGCCATGGCTTTTATGACTTTTTTTCCGATCAGGTCTTCCAAATCCCGCTGAGCCGTTCGGCGGATGCAGGAAGCTACGGATTGGTATTCGTTGACCGAGAGAGTGTCTTTTAAAATAAGGTGCCTAACAGCTTTTTCCTGACGTTTATTCAAGCCAATTTTCTTGATCTTTTGAAGCTGGGTGTCCTGCTTGATCAATTTTTCACCCTTTTTTTGAATTTCCGCCATCTGCGATTTGAGACCTTCCACGAAATATTCAAGCCACGCAGTCATGTCCATACCGTTTTTTCTCACGGACTGAATTGATTGGTAATAGGCCGGACGGTCTTCATCATAAAACTCGGATATCGTAAAAAGCCGTTTGAAGTCATATCCGGTTTTATAGAGCATGAGCGTCGAAAGAAGCCGAGCCGTTCTGCCATTACCGTCGATAAAAGGATGAATATGCACAAATTGAAATTGTGCGATGCCAGCAACAAGAATAGGCGATGCATCCTCGGCGTTATTGATCCAATGCACAAACTCACGCATGAGATGCGGAACATCAAATGGAGCGGGTGGAGTATAAATAACTTCCTTCGTCCGCGAGTTGACCACGTAGTTTTGGATCTTCCGGTAATTACCCGGATCCGCCTGACCTCCACGGACGCCCTTGACGAGAATTTTGTGAAGCTCGCGAACAACGCCTTCGATGATGGGATCGTCCTTTCCAAGATACTTTGAGATAAAATCCATCGCTTTTTTGTAATTCAAAAGCTCTTTTTCGTCGTCGCGGTTGACACCCTTGACCTTTCTACCCTCAAGGATTTCCCTAGATTGTTCCAGGCTTAGGGCAGTGCCTTCGATGTGGGTGGAGTGGTGGGATTCAAGGATTAGGGCCTTTTTTTGCATGTCAGCGATCCAATCATCTTTTAGATGGACCGCATCCAGAAAACCCCGGACTCGCTCGATTTCAACGAGGGCCTTGTTGATCTTGGGGGTTATAGTAAATTTTGGGTTAAACGGCATCTGTCGCCTTTCTTCATACTGGTGCGAGTTTCAGGTTCGCACCAGTGTAACAAATGGCGACCCCAGCGGGATTCGAACCCGCGTCATCACCGTGAAAGGGTGATGTCCTAGGCCAGGCTAGACGATGGGGTCAATTCTATTACGCCGCGTCCTTACGGCGCGGCTACAAAGAATTGTTCTTCGAAGCCGCCGCACAAAAGTGACGGCGGCGAAGAAGAACAAACTTGTCTTACTTGGAATTTTTTTCGGCTTCGGGCTCGGAGACAGCGACTTCTTCTTCGGGCTCGACCTTCGCGACGGTGGAAACCTTGTCGTTGGATTTCTTAAGATTGATGAGGCGAACGCCCTGCGCGACACGGCCGGTTTCGCGGATGTCCTTCACCGAGCAGCGGACCACCATGCCGCTTTGGGTCATGATCATCACGTCGTCGCGGTCGTCGACGCATTTAAGGCCTACGACCTCGCCGTTCTTGTCGGTGACTTTAATGTTGGTGACGCCTTTTCCGCCGCGGGAAGTCACGCGGTATTCGTTCACCTTGGAGCGCTTGCCAAACCCTTTTTCCGTCACGGAAAGAAGCGTCGCGTCCTTGTCGACGACCTCCATGCCGATCACATGGTCCTTGCCTTCCAGATTGATGCCGCGCACGCCGCCGGCCGAGCGGCCCATGCTGCGGACGAGGTTTTCTGGGAAGCGGATCGCTTTTCCCTTTCTCGTCGCGACAAAGATCTCCTGCTTGCCGTCCGTGAGCTCGGCTTCAATGAGTTCATCCTTGGGGTCCAGGCCTATGGCAATAATGCCGCTCCTGCGGGTATTCTCAAAATCCGTCAAAGAGCATTTTTTGATCTGGCCCGTGCGCGTGGCCATGACGAGGTACTTGCCTTCCTCGAACTTGCGCACGGGAATGTAGGAGGTCACTTTTTCACCTTGCGACAACGAAATGAAATTCGCAATGAACTTGCCCTTCGCGACGCGGCTGGCTTGGGGGATGTCGTAAACCTTGACCATAAACGCCTTGCCTTTGGAGGTGAAAAGCAAGAGGTTGTCGTGGGTCGACGCGATGAATAAATGCTCGACAAAATCCTCCTCGGCGGTGCCTCCGCTTACTCCCACACCGCCACGGCGCTGCTTGCGGTAGGTCGTGACCGGCAGGCGCTTCACATAGCCCTGGTGGCTGATCGTGACGACCATGTCCTCGTCGGCAATAAGGTCCTCAAGCTCCAGCGTGGTGTCGGCGGATCTGGCGAGCTCGGTCCTTCGTTCATCGCCGTATTTTTCCTTCAGCTTCACAAGCTCCTCCTTGATGATCTCGAGCACTTTCTTCTCGGACTTGAGAACCGATTCAAGGTACTCGATCCGCTTTAAGAGCTCCTTGAACTCCTCTTCGAGCTTGTGGATCTCAAGGCCCGTGAGTTTTTGGAGCTGCATTTCCAGGATCGCCTGCGCTTGCCGTTCCGAGAAATCATAGCTCTCGATCAAGGCCGCTTTGGCGTCGGCAGGCGTCTTGGACCTGCGGATCGTTTTGATGACTTTGTCAAGAATGTCGACCGCCTTGATCAGGCCCTCTACGATGTGCGCGCGGTCCTTAGCCTTGGCCAGGTCGAACTGTGTCCTTCGGATAATGATCTCTTTGCGGAAGCGTATGTACTCGCTTAAGATCTCCTTCAAGTTCAGGACCCTCGGGCTTCCGTCGATAAGAGCCAAGAGAATTATGCCGAAGGTCTCCTGCATCTGCGTGTGTTTGTAAAGCTGATTGAGGATGACCTGCGAGTTGGCGTCGCGCTTTAGATCGATGACGACGCGCATGCCGTCCTTGTCGGACTCGTCGCGGACATCGGAGATGCCCTCGATCTTTTTATCGTTCACAAGGTCGGCGATGCTTTGGATCAGGTTCGATTTATTCACCTGGTAGGGGATCTCGGAAATAATGATCGCCTGTTTGCCGCCCTTCAGCTCCTCAATGCCTGCCTTGGCCCTTATTTTCAAAAGGCCTCGGCCCGTTTCATAAGCCGACTTGATACCCTCGACGCCGCAGATCGTGGCTCCCGTCGGAAAATCAGGGCCTTTGATGAATTTCATGAGGTCCTTGATCTGAAGCTCGGGGTCATCCACGAGCGCCGCGATGCCGTCGGCGACCTCTCTTAAATTGTGAGGCGGGATATTGGTCGCCATGCCGACCGCAATGCCGCTCGAGCCATTGCACAAAAGATTCGGCAGCGTCGCCGGAAGGATCGTCGGCTCTTCCAGGCTCTCGTCAAAATTGGGAGCGAAATTGACCGTGTCTTTCTCGATATCGCGGAGGATCTCGTCGGTGATGCCCGCAAGACGCGCTTCCGTGTACCGCATCGCAGCCGCGGAGTCGCCGTCCACGGAGCCGAAGTTGCCCTGCCCGTCCACCAGAGGATACCGTAGCGAAAAATCCTGCACCATGCGGACGAGGGTGTCGTAAACCGCCGTGTCGCCGTGCGGATGATATTTTCCAAGCACCTCTCCGACGATACGCGCGGACTTTTTGTAGGGCTTGGAATGGTCGACGCCTAGCTCCTTCATCGCATAAAGGATCCTGCGATGAACGGGCTTCAAGCCGTCCCGCACGTCCGGCAGCGCGCGTCCCACGATGACGCTCATCGCGTAATTGAGGTACGAGGTCTTCATTTCCTGCTCAATGAAGACAGGTGTCACCTTTTCGTTGCGCGTGTAAATATTGAGGTCTGTCGGTTTTTTGCTCTCGGCCATTTTAGATATCCAGATTTCTCACTTCACGGGCGTATTTGTGAATGAATTCCCGGCGAGGCTCCACTTCATCGCCCATCAATGTCGTGAATGTCTTGTCGGCTTCCACGGCGTCCTCGAGCGTGACTTTGAGGACCGTGCGTTTCTCAGGGTCCATTGTGGTTTCCCAAAGCTGCTCGGGATTCATTTCTCCCAAGCCCTTGTAACGCTGTATCAACATGCCTGACTTCCCCTCAGCCTGCACATGCTTCAGCAGCTCAGCCAGGCTCCCCAGATAGACATCCGCCTCGTCCTTCCGCTCGATCTTATAAAGCGTGTTCTTCTTGAACCTCTCCTTCCTCGAAGAGCCCGTTCTACCCTTGGCAGGCTTTCTGACAGGTTTGTCCTCCACCGGCTCCGGCGAGTAATCCTCAATATCAATCCCGAGCTTCTCTATCGCCTTCACCGTCTCCAACAGCTCATCAGACTCATAAAACTCCACAAGGTCAAGCTCCTTGTGAAGGGTGTTCTTATCGCTTTTTTGGGCTTCAGTGAGGTCCACATCCATCTTTTTCCACTTCTCGTAGCGCTTTATAACCTCTGCCAGCTCCTCATCACTATATAAAAACTGGTCTTCACCCTCCACTTTGACCCTATAAATTGGCAGTATCTTGGTCTTCTTGTCTAAAAGTCCTATATATTGTGAAAGTTTTACTCCACGCTTCTCTACGCCAAACGCCATATTATCTAAGGATACCAGTAGGTTAAGAAGATCCATGAGCTTTTTATCGCTTAATTTCTGCCTATCCTTTAGCCTAACAAGTGATGCGCCCTCGCTTCCAAGCTCTAAAAGAAGCTCATTCATCTGTTCTTCGGTTTCTATGTACTCCTCCCTTTTGCCTCGCTTAATTTTGTAGAGGGGGGGCTGGGCTATATAAATGTGACCTCTTTCGATCAGTTGGTGCATCTGACGGAAAAAGAAAGTCAGTAAAAGCGTTCGGATATGGCTTCCGTCTACGTCCGCGTCGCACATGATTAGGATCTTGTGATAACGAAGCTTCTCTATGTTGAACTCTTCGCCGATACCGGCGCCAAGCGCGTTGATGATCGTGCATATCTCATCGTTTGAGAGAACCTTATGAAGCCTGGCCTTTTCGACATTGAGGATCTTGCCTTTTAGAGGAAGGATCGCCTGAAACCGACGATCTCTTCCTTGCTTCGCTGAACCTCCGGCGGAATCTCCTTCCACCAGGTATATTTCGCAAAGTGCCGCGTCGCTCTCCTGGCAGTCCGCGAGCTTGCCGGGAAGCGAGCCGCTGTCCAAGGCGCCCTTGCGCCGCGTGAGGTCCCGCGCCTTGCGCGCCGCGTCGCGCGCTTTAGCGGCGAGGATCGCTTTGTCGATGATCTTATTCGCGATGCTTGAATTTTCCTCAAAAAACTTGCCGAGGCCCTCGTTCACGATGGACTCGACAAGGCCCTCGACTTCACTGTTGCCTAGCTTGGTCTTTGTCTGCCCCTCAAACTGCGGGTTCGGCACTTTGCAGCTTATGACGACCGTGAGGCCCTCGCGGATGTCCTCGCCCTGGACCGAAACATCCTCCTTCAATAGATTTTTTCCCTTGCAGTACTGGTTCACGCAGCGCGTGAGAGCCGCCTTAAAGCCGCTGACATGCGTTCCTCCCTCGGTCGTGTTGATATTATTCACAAAACTAAAGATGCTCTCGGCGTACGCGTCGTTGTACTGCATCGCGATCTCGACCTGGATGTGATCTTTCTCCTTTTCGAAATAAATGACCTTGGGATGGACCGGCGCCTTGTTCTTATTGAGCTCCTGAACAAATGAAACGATGCCGCCCGTGAAGCGGAACTCCTGCTCCTTTTCCTTGCCGCCGCGCTCATCCTTCAGCGTGATCGTAAGGCCCTTGTTCAAAAACGCAAGCTCCCTTAGGCGATTCGAGAGAATGTCAGAGCTGTAGTCGATCGGAATATTGAAAATTTGCTTGTCGGCCTTGAATGTGACCTTGGTGCCGGTCGACTGGGATTTCCCGATCACCGTGAGCTTGCCGACAGTTTTGCCGCGTTCGAACTTCATGTGATAAACTTTTCCGTCGCGCTTGACCTCGACCTCGAGCCACTCCGAGAGCGCGTTGACGCAGCTTACACCGACGCCGTGCAAACCGCCGGAAACCTTATAAGTCTTCTTGTCGAACTTGCCGCCCGCGTGCAATAGGGTCAAAACGACCTCGAGCGCCGGCTTTTTCTCGCCTTTGTGGATGTCCACTGGGATGCCGCGTCCGTTGTCGATCACGGAAACGCTGTTATTGGAATGAATGATGACATCGATCTTGTCGGCATGGCCGGCGAGCGTCTCGTCGACGGAATTGTCGACGACTTCGTAAACCAGATGATGGAGCCCCCGGGTGCTGGTGTCCCCGATGTACATCGCGGGCCGCTTGCGGACCGCCTCTATACCCTCAAGAACCTGGATACTTTTAGCGCCGTACTCCTCGGCATCCGGCTTTTTGAGTTCGCTGTTCTTGGATTCCGCGAGAGCTGTTTTGGGCTTTGGCATTAAATTTCCCCGATCCTGAACTGAATTTCAGAGATTCTATCTTTTCCCAAGTCTCTTTTCAATCCTTTTAACAACTGACGCTTGCGCATCGCCAGCTCCTGCATCCATACGGAGCTGTCCACTTTCACGGTTAGAACGTTTTTTTTGACGGAGGCGGGCCGTGAGTGCCTGAATCCCGCTTCACCCACAAGCGATCTCCAGAGGCTCTCAATCTCTTCCTGGGAAGAAAGTGTCCGTTTTTCAAGATCTGCGAAGACGGTTTTTAAGATCTCGCCGACCGGGGCCGCGTTCTTCTTTGGTCCTCTAGCCACGCTTAAGGATCAGCTGACTTGCATCGGGAGAACAATGTAAGTGTAGTCCTCGCCGCTTTTGATGACGGCTGGTTTCTCGGGGTCGATAAACCCGAAATCCACGTTCTCATTTTCCACATTTTTCAGAACGTCTATCAAAAACGTCGGATTAAACCCGATCGCGAGCTCGCCACCCTTATAATTCACTTCGATCTCCTCACGCGCTTCCCCTAGCTCCGGCGTATTCTTCGTGATCACCATTCGGTCTTTGATGATGTTTATCTTCACCGACTGTGATTCCTGGCTTGTGAGGATGCCTGCTCGCCGCGCCGCCTGCAAAAACTCCTGCGTATTCACTTTGAATTCTTCTTTGACCTTTTTTGGGATCACCTGCTCGTAATTCGGGAATTCTCCCTCAATCAACCTCGAGGTGATCACAATCTGCCCTAAACTGATTTGAAGTTGGTTTTCTTTAAAACAAAAAACCACATCCCCTTCACCGGTCAGATTTCTCTGAAGCTCCTGGATGGCTTTTATCGGCACGATCACATCCTTTTTAAAACCCCCCATATCGCTTATACTTTTTTCCACAAGCGCCAGGCGCCGCCCATCCGTCGCAACAAGCTTTAAACTTTTATCTTTAAAATTAAATAAGATCCCATTCAACACATAACGTGTCTCGTCATGGCTTGTGGCGAAAGAAGTAAGTTGTATCATATCTTTAATCGTTTTTTGCGGGAGTTTCACCAACTCCAGGTTTTTCCCGCCTGGGGGCGGGAATTCAGGAAGTTGCGGGAAATCCTCTTTTAATAAACCTACTAAACGAAAATAACTCTTCCCCGATTCAATAGTGATGGATTGCCCCTTTTTTAGGGATATGTGGATGGGGGTTTGTGGAGGAAGCTCTTTTATAATTTCACTAAACTTCCTCGCGGGGACCGTTACAGCTCCTTCCTCTAAAACTTCTCCCTCTATTTTTATAGAGATCCCTATTTCAAGGTCTGTCGCGGTTAGTTTTAGCTCCTGTTTTTTTGCCTCTATTAAAACATGGGAGAGAATAGGGAGCGTTACCTTGCTACTCACCGCGTTTTGAACAATTTGAATTCCTTTCAATAAACCATCTTTTGTGGTTGTTATTTTCATTTTCTCTCCCCTCTATTATTAATCTAATTAAATTAAAAACCAGTCTCAGTAGTAATAGTTTGAATAGTGTGGATAATTTATAAGAGTATTTGTTTTAGTAACTTATAATTTAACAAATTGTGTATAAGTAGGCGGTTATCCACAACCGCCTAACGTTTTATTTCTACTACCAGTTTCTCCACAAGTGATTTTATTTTTTGGTCCTTTTTAACATCTTTCTTAATTTTTTCATAACCATGAAGGATGGTGGTATGGTCCCGTCCGCCAAATTGCTCTCCAATCTCAGGGAATGAAAAACTCGTCAGCTCTCGCGAAAGGTACATCGCGACATGGCGCGGGTAGACGACATTTTTTGACCTTCTCTTAGCCGTCATATCCGATGGCCGCACTTCGAAATATTCCGCCACCCGCCTTTGAATAAGGTCAATGGTGATCCTCTTTTGGGTCTCCACAATCATATCCTTCAACACTTCGTAGGCGACGGTTTCATCCACCTCTTTGCCCACGAGTTTTGAATAAGCGACGACGCGTATCAACGCCCCTTCCAATTCACGGATATTAGAATTGATCTTGTCGGCGATAAAAAAGGTGACCGAATCCGGTATCACAATACTTTCCCTCTCCGCTTTCTTCCTTAGGATAGCGGTGCGTGTCTCAAAATCCGGCGGTTGGATATCGGTTACGAGGCCCCACTCAAAACGCGACACCAAGCGTTCCTCCAGATGCGAGATATCTTTTGGGGGTTTGTCGCTTGAGACGACGATCTGTTTGTGTGCGTCGTAAAGTGTGTTGAAAGTGTGGAAAAACTCCTCCATCGTGGCTTCTTTGCCTGCAATGAAATGAATATCATCAATGAGAAGGCAGTCCACGGTGCGGAACTTTTCCCTAAACTTGATCGTGGTGCCGGTTTTGATAGCGTTGATGAGCTGGTTCGTGAATTTTTCGCTCGTAATGTACAACACCTTGATATTCGGGTTTTTCGCAAGTGTTTCCTGCCCGATCGCCTGCATCAGGTGCGTTTTCCCGAGGCCCACAGGCCCGTAGATGAATAAGGGGTTGTACGCCTTGGCCGGCGATTCCGCGACAGCCATGGACGCGGCGTGCGCAAAGCGGTTGGAGGGGCCGACGACGAAGCTCTCAAACGTGTACTTGGGGTTTAAAAGAGACTCAGTCCTTACGAGTGGGGGCGCAGTCAAGCCGCCGGGGATGAAAGCTCTGGGTGGAGCGTCGTTTAGAACCACAAATTCGATCTTGAACGATCCATCCTCCACCACGTCCTTCAGCGCGAACGAGATCATCGGGCCGTAATGATCGATCACCCAGCTTTTGAAAAAGTCGTCCGGCACGCCGAGAATTATTTCATTGTCTTTAAGCCCCACCGGTTTTAGGGGCTTGATCCAACGCTCAAAAACCTGAGGAGACAGCTCCTTTTGGAGTTGCTCCTCTACTTTTGACCAAATGCCTAATATGGAGATATCTTTTAAATTATCCACAGATTATGTGTAAAACCTCCCACAGCGCTTGTTTATATTATTATAAGATACTGTCATAAAATAACTTACGGTACTAATAGTTATCAACAGTAGTGGGTATTTATTCTATTACTTTATAAACAGTTTATCAACAGGTAAACTTACACAAATTTTTGTCTGATTTCCCAGCTAACGCCAGATTATATCAGCAGAAAAAAACATTTTCAAGCGCTTTCTTATTTAAATGCGATCCTTTTGTTTTGAATCGCGAAACACTTGTGTTATAATCCAGCCTTTATGAAAAAGACACTGACCCTCAAATCCAATATCAAGCGTAAAAGAACACACGGCTTCCGCAGGAAAATGCGGACCCGGGACGGGCGCAATGTTCTGAGGCGCCGTCGCCAAAAAGGAAGAAAATCGCTCACGGTTTGACCTGGCTTTCTCTCAAGGTATCCGAAAAAGTCATTCTCAAGGACAGGGTTTTGAAACCGGGTTTTTATGTGTCGGTCCCCAAGAAAGTGGTGCCCTTGGCGACGAGGCGCAACCGTTTAAAACGCCTGCTTCGGGAGGCGGTGCGGGGCGATGCGTATTTCGGCAATAACACCAAGGTTTATTACTTCAGGATCCACCGATGGCCCGGGGATCTGGGCCTGGCGGACGTAAAAGAAAAGATCAAAAAACTTAAATGAACAAGATAGCTATTTTCGCTATCACGTTGGTGTCGCATTTTTTCAGGCTCCTAAATTTGAGGGCCTGCCGGTTTCATCCCACGTGTTCGGCCTATTCGATCCAGGCGTTCCGGCAATTGGGTTTTTTTAGGGCGCTTGGGTTCATGACCAAAAGGCTATTTCGTTGCCATCCGCTCTCGGCCGGCGGTTATGATCCACTACCAAACCGTCATTCTGAGGCAACTTTAGTTGCCGAAGAATCTCAAAAAACGAGATCCTTCG
>CAYJVC010000036.1:0-11621 GCA_964373505.1 uncultured Planctomycetia bacterium | reverse complement strand
GATTTGTTTGCGTTTCTTAGACATAGTGTATCCTCCTACTCTACAAGACGACAGAAAGGGGTCTTTCCGGACAAGAAATATCAACATATTTCTATCTACTAATTGATCACGGGCCGGCTTCTGTGCCAGCTGTAGGATTTACTTGTCGAGGGAAAAAGAGGGGGAGTAGACTTACCCTAACATGTCCCTTTGGTAAACGGTGCCGTTCTAGGTACCGTTCTAAATATTTCGAAATATTGACAAATAAGTTCGATTATGGTAAATTTAAATCGAGATTAAATGAGGGTCCGCATAAAATGGCGAAAGCAAAAGTCGAGGCGCTTACAAAAGAAGAGAGTTGGGACGTCGAAGTGACCGATGACGAGCCTGTTTATACCAGCGGCGTTGTGAGTCGGCTTTTGCAGATCCCCATTTGGGTTCTAAAACAGTTGGATCGTGAAAAAGTGGTCAGCCCGCCGAGGAAAAAGGGCAAATCCCGCTTATATACAAAGAAAGAGCTTAATCAGATAAGCCATGTTTGGTATTACATGAGCGAACGCCGCGTGAATGTTCACGGAGTAAAGGTGATTTTGGAGATGGAGGCAAAGTTTAGCGTGTCGGGATAAATTTTTTTGCTCGTAAATTGGCACTCTAACCTCTTGAGTGCTATAGGGAAACCAAAAAAGGAGGGTAAAGCAATGAACCTGGTACCGAGAAAAACGAATGCGATACGGCCTCGTACGCCATTCGCGGATCTAATGGATCTGCAAGACTACATGAGCGATCTCTTCGATTTTCCGCTCTTGCGCTTGTCTAATCGCGTAGGGCGCGAAACTCTGGCTCGCACGTGGACGCCGACGATCGACGTGGTCGACGAGAAAGACCATCTTTTGGTCAAAGCCGACCTACCGGGCCTAAATAAAGACGACATCCGCGTTTCGATCGAAGACGGCGTTCTCTCGATCCAAGGGGAGAAAAAAGAGGAAACCGAGGAGAAAAAGAAGGGCTACCTGCGCGCTGAGCGCTTTTATGGAAGCTTCTTCCGCTCGGTGAGTCTTCCGTCCGCGGTGGATGACACGAAAGTGAAAGCGTCCTACAAGGACGGCGTGTTGGAGCTTACGCTTCCCAAAAAAGAGGAAGCCAAGCCCAAACAGATCAAAGTGGACATTGAATAACATCTCAGGTCGGCGGCTTCTAGAGATTCGGAGGGCAAAAAAGATGAAGAATACGGTTTTGATCGCACTGGTTATTGTTCTTGTTTTGGCTTTGGGTGTGGAGTCGGGGTATCTTCTAAAATCACACATGGACCGTAAGAGCGAGACCGAGAATACTCAGGATATTTACAGGCCGACGGTGACAAAAAACCGCTCGTCCGCACCGGCCGTACACAGTGCGTTGCCACACGCGTCCTTCGTGGGAACCTGGCAGACAAACCCTTTTTTCGATGAAAGCTCTGACGGCTGGGATCCTTTCCGCGAGATGGAAGACATGCAACGCGTTATGAACCGCATGTTCCAGTCTAGTTTTTCGCGGGGGCTGCAAAGCGGGGCGCTGTCGGGGGAAACATTTTCATACAGTCCCGACATTGACGTAAAAGACGCCGGAAAAGAGTATGTGATCCGCGTTGATTTGCCCGGCATCGACAAAGACAAGGTGAATGTGAAAGTGGAACAAAACCATATCGTGATCTCCGGCGAGCGGACAACGGAAAAAGATGAGTCCAACGGCCAAAGCGGCGTCTACCGGAGCGAGCGAAGCTTTGGGTCATTTCACCGCGTGATTCCGTTACCGGCGGATGCCGACAGTGAACATATGTCGGCCCAAAGCGCCAACGGCGTTCTCACGGTGCATATTGCCAAATTGGAAAACGCTAAACGTACAGAAAAGAGCGTGCCAATACAATGATTCGAGATGAAAGGACAAAATAAGATAATAAAGATATCAGTTGTTGACAGTTGGCTATCTACTTTCGAAGCGCTCGTGGGAAACCCGGGATAGCTCAGACCCCATTATTAACTCGCTAGTTTTAACTGGGTTAAGAAATTGGTCTTACCCCAAAAGGGGTCTGACCCCATTTCTTGTGATCTTCTTGCGGCGAGGGCTCCGGCGATCTAATGTATTTACTATAACGGCAACGCGCCGTCACCCGTCGCCGACTCTGTTCCGACCTTGTTTATCAATATTTTGCGTGAAATCCGATTGGCTTCTTTGGTTTGACGTACTTCGGCTCAAGGATCTCTCGAATGGCGTCAAAAACAACTTTAAATTGAGAGTCGTATTTTTTCTCCATTTCTTCTATCTTCTTTTGAAGATCTTTGTGGTGCAAAACAATCTCCCGCAGTTTACGGAAGGTGCGCATGATCTGGATATTGACCTGAATAGCTCTTTTACTGTTCAGAACGGATGAAAGCATGAGTATCCCATAGTCCGTAAAAGCCCAGGGTCGTTTACGTGTACCGCCCCAACTTGATGTTCCAAATTGGAACTTCAAGTTTCTAAACTCGCTTTCGCTCAGTTGGAACATAAAGTCCGATGGAAAGCGGTCAAGATTACGGAGAACAGCTTTATTCAGGTTTCTTGTTAGGACCCCATAGAGATTGGCCAGATCTTTATCGAACATGACCTTCATCCCGCGCAGATAATAGATCCTTCTCTCTATGGTCTCATGAGCAAGAAATGTCGAGACCTCGATAGGTATACCCTTAGGCATAGATTTATCCTTCTACTTAACAAGACGACAGACCCCCTCAATTCCGGACAGGAAATATCAATATTTTTCTATCTACTAATTGATTACGGGAGGGTTCTGTACCAGCTGTAGGATTTGCTAGTCGAGAGAAAAGGAGGGGAGTAAACTTAGAACGTAGAACGGTACCGGGTGCGGTAAACATGAGAAACTCTAAAAGCAAATCCGGACGGGATCGCCCAGAACCTCAAGAAGCAGAAGCAGATCTGACGCCGTCCCTTTAGAACCCGGCCCGGTATGTTTAGCTTGCATTGACCCCCCATAAAGAGGACAATCCAAGCCAACCAAAGGAAAACTTATGAGAACTCAGACGCCGTATAGGGTCGACAATAAGAAGGAAAAACCCGGCAAGGCAGAAAAAACCTGGAACGCCGTTCAGAAATGGAAGCGCAAAGCCGCCGCGGGCGCCGCCGTCAAAAAGCAGAACTGATCAAGACAGCAGTAGGAGAAGAGATGAATAAAGCGCAGTGGAAAATGAGTTCGAAGATCGGTCCCTTGTATCTGGTCGCGACAGGCAAGGGGCTGCAAGGTGTCTTTTGGGACAAGCAACCGGCCCCGATGGCCAGATCCTTGAAAAAAGATGCTAGGGAGATCCAAATACTTTCTCAGGCCGTCCGCCAGCTGCAGGAATACTTCGTCGGTAAAAGGAAAAAATTCTATCTGCCTCTGGACGCTGAAGGAACTTTATTCCAGAAACGCGTCTGGACCGAGCTTCGCAAGATCCCCTACGGTAAAACCTATTCGTACCGCGACATCGCAAACCGGATCAAGAACGGAAGGGCTGTCCGTGCCGTGAGCAGCGCCAACAGCAGGAACCCCCTGTGCATCGTCGTGCCCTGCCACCGCGTGGTTGCCGCGGACGGATCGATCGGCGGGTATTCAGGCGGTTTGGACAAAAAGATCAAACTTCTGGATCTGGAGCAGTATGCCGGACGACCTTAGGCCTTTTTTCAGGCCCCGTTCTGAGGTATACTTTTACCGGCTAGTTTTGAGCATTTAAAAGGAGGTTTTATGTACGCAGCGGTAGCGTTGATCGCATTGGCGTTGGGGTACAAGGTTTACGTCGATGCCTGCAGGGAAAAAGAGGGCCTTAAGCTCCTCGGCCAGGCGATCGGCATTCTGGTCATGCTGGGCGCGATACTGAGCATAGCTTGCGGCGCGGCCAAATGCGCCTACATGGCAAAGAAAAGCTTCTACCAGAAAAACTGTTGCGCCATGACCGCGAGGGCGGTTTGCCCGGTCTCGGCCGGTATGTCCGGCCAATAGAACTGCACGGATGGTCCGTAAAACACGCAAAATAAAAGTCCGCGATTTGGAGATCGGGGGCGGGGCGCCTGTTGCTGTCCAGAGCATGTGCGCGACGCGTACCCAGGACATCGAGGCCACGCTTTCCCAGATCCAAAGGCTCGAAAGAGAAGGCGCCGATCTT
Organism: uncultured Planctomycetia bacterium; assembly: GCA_964373505.1. Classification (GTDB taxonomy): domain Bacteria; phylum Omnitrophota; class Gorgyraeia; order 2-02-FULL-51-18; family 2-02-FULL-51-18; genus CAYJVC01. The sequence continues at coordinate 7,467 of CAYJVC010000036.1, read as the reverse complement.
GTCCGCGTGGCGGTCGACAATGCGCGCGACGTGGCGGCGCTGGCCGAGATACGAAAATCCACTAAGGCGCGGCTCGTGGTGGACCTGCAGGAGAATTTTCCCCTGGCCGAGAGCGTGGCGCCGCACGTCGGCAAGATCCGCTACAACCCCGGCCATCTGCATCACCTCGAAAAGCAAAAGTCCATTGAGGAAAAAGTCCGCTGGATCGTTTCGATCGCCAAAGAGCACGGCATTGCGCTCCGCATAGGCGTCAATTGCGGCTCCGTCGCGCCCGATTTTCTGGAACGGCACCGGGGCGACCACGTGAAAGCCATCGTCGAGAGCGCGGCCTGGCACTGCGGCCTTTTGGACGAGCTGCATTTTACGAATTATGTCGTGAGCCTCAAAGACTCCGACCCCTCCAAAGTAGTCGAGTGCAACAAACAATTTTCAAAAAGACGCCCCGACGTGCCGATCCATTTGGGAGTCACCGAGGCGGGGCTCCTGCCTGACGGCGTGATCAAGACCCGCATTGCTTTTGAGCAGCTTATTCCGCTCGGCATCGGCGACACGATCCGCGTGTCGCTCACGCTGCCCAACTCCGAAAAACACCAGGAGATCACCTGGGGCCGTCAGATCCTGAAAGATATCGCCGGAGGCAAATTTATTTCCGTGCCCGACTTCGGCAAGGGCCTAAACATCATCTCCTGCCCGTCCTGCTCGCGCGTCGAGAACGGCGATTTTGTGAAGCTCGCGATGGAGGTGAAAGAAATGTCCTCATTCGCCAAACAACACAAGCTCACGATCGCGGTGATGGGGTGCCGCGTGAACGGGCCCGGAGAGACCGACGACGCGGACCTCGGGCTTTGGTGCGGCCCGAGCACCGTGACGCTGAAGCGGAAGTCCAATGTCGTGGGCTCCTTCCGCTACCATGAAGTCCTGCCGGCTCTCAAAAAAGAGCTTGATTCCCTGGCCGCCCATTTGTGATAGAATAAGTGCCACAATTTTTTAACCCGACACACCGGAGGAAATACCCATGTTGAAAAGAGTCCTAAGCGGTTTGGTTTTGGCAGGCATCATATCCCTGGGTGTGGCGCCCGTTTCTTACGCCGATGCGGAACTGGACGGAAGGGTTCGCGAGGCCAAGCTAGTGTTGAACGAGATCATGGCGGCCCCGGATTACAGCATTCCGGAGGAGCTTTTCGCCAAGTGCAAGGCGATCGCGATCTACCCGAGCGTTTTGAAAGCGGGCTTTATCATCGGCGGGCGCTTCGGCAAGGGCGTTGTGTTGTCGAAAGACGCCAAAGGCAAATGGGGCCCGGTCGCGTTCTCGACCATCGGGGGAGGAAGCTGGGGACTCCAGATCGGCGGCTCATCGACCGACCTCATTCTCATGATCATGAACGAGCGCGGCATGGACGGCCTTTTGTCGAGCAACTTTAAGCTAGGCGCGGACGCGGCCGTGGCGGCCGGGCCGGTAGGGCGCACGGCGGACGCGTCGACGGACCTCACGCTGAAAGCGGGTGTGTTGGCTTATTCGAGGAGCCGGGGGTTATTCGCCGGCATTGCGCTGGACGGCGCGGTGATGACCGAGGACAACAACTCCAACAGCCTCTATTACGGGAAACCCACGACATCACGGGAGATATTGATCAGCCACTCGGTTTCGCCACAGCCTTCTTCCAAGGAGCTTATCGACACGCTGAATGAATACTCGGCCCGTTGGGGAAAGAGAGCCGGCAAATAATATTTATTACATCGAAGTTTTGCTGGTGTAGCTCAGTTGGTAGAGCAGCGGTTTCGTAAACCGCAGGTCGTCAGTTTCCGCCACAAAGCTTGGCGGATTCGTCCACAAGGCGATAAAATATTCGGGTAGAGATTGCTGGAGTAGCTCAGCTGGTAGAGCAGTCGATTCGTAATCGACAGGTCACCGGTTCAATCCCGGTCTCCAGCTTGAGTTGACTTTGTGGACGGATTCGCCTCGCCTTGTGGCGAACAATCCTGACCACCAGCTTGTAATTGAGGATCATTTTAAATAAAGAGGAGCGAGTATGGGGGCCAATCTCCTGACGTTCACGGACAAAACGTTTGATTCGGAAGTTGTCAAATCAAGCCTTCCGGTTTTAGTGGATTTCTGGGCGGAGTGGTGCGGCCCCTGCCGTATCGTCGGCCCGATCCTGGACGAGCTGGCGCCGTCCTACGCCGGCAAACTCAAAATCGGCAAGCTCAACGTCGACGAGAACCAGGATACGCCCGCAAAATTTGGGGTCATGAACATCCCGACGATGATTGTGTTCAAGGGCGGCAAAGAAGCCGGGCGCATCGTGGGCGCCATGTCGAAGGCCGATCTCCAGAAGAAAATCGATAGCGCGCTCGTCGGTTGATGAAGTGTGCGTTATCGTCCTGAGCAAAGTCGAAGGATGACGAGGAAAGCCGCGAATCTGGCAGTATTCTGTTCCGGCTTTGGTTCCAACTTTCAGGCCATTCTCGACGCGATCAAAAGGAAGAAATTGAAGGCCCGCGTCGCGGTCATGGTTTGCGACAACCCAAAGGCCTATGCGCTCACGCGCGCCCGTAAGCATAGAGTCCCGGTTTTTCTCTTTGATCCCAGGCATTTCAAGTCCCGCGAAGACTACGAACGGATCATTGTTTCGATCCTGAAGAGCGAAAATGTGGGCCTCGTGGCGCTGGCGGGCTTCATGCGGATCCTGACACCCTATTTTATCCGTGTTTACAAAAACCGGATCGTGAACATCCACCCTTCGCTTCTTCCGAAGTTCAAGGGTTCACACGCGATCCGCGACGCTTTAGAGGCGGGCGCCAAGGTGACGGGCGCCACCGTGCATGTGGTGACGAACCAACTGGACGCCGGACCCATTATTCTCCAAAAAAAGGTCAAGATATCGTCTATGGACACCTCTAAAAGTCTCGAGAAGAGGATCCATAGGACCGAACACCAAATTTATCCACTTGCGATCAAGCGCTATATTAAACTCAAGAAAGGTAGCCATGGTTAAAGCGGTTATTAAAGAGGTCAAGGCGCGAGAGATCTTGGATTCGCGCGGCAATCCCACGGTGGAAGCGGATGTTCTGCTTTCCGGCGGCTCCTTCGGCCGGGCGGCCGTGCCGAGCGGCGCGTCGACCGGTGAATATGAAGCGGCGGAGCTTCGCGACGGCGACAAAAGCCGGTATCTCGGCAAAGGCGTCACCAAGGCCGTCAAGAACGCGAATACCCAGATCGCCAAAGCGCTGAAGGGAAAGAACGCGCTCGACCAGAAAGCGATTGACGGCCTCATGATCAAGCTCGACGGCACAGCCAACAAAAGCCGCCTCGGCGCCAACGCGGTCCTGGCCGTTTCCATGGCCGTCTGCCGCGCGGCGGCGGTTTCTAAAGGCATCCCGCTTTTCAAATACATCGGCGAACTTCACCAAAATAAAAAATTCGTCCTGCCGATCCCAATGGCCAATATCATCAACGGCGGCAAGCACGCGGACAACAAGATCGACTTTCAGGAGTTTATGATCGCACCCGTGGGTGCCGGGACCTATTCCGAGGGTCTTCGCTGGATCACGGAGATTTTCCACACGCTGAAGAACCTCCTTAAAAAGAAAGGCCACGTCACCGCCGTAGGGGACGAGGGCGGTTTTGCGCCGAACCTCGGGAATGAGGAAGCGCTCGGCGTAATCATGCAGGCGATCTCGGCTGCGGGCTACAAGCCGGAAAGCCAGATACGGATCGCGCTCGACTGCGCGTCGTCCGAACTTTTTGACGAAGGCGGCCGCAAGGGCTACAAGTTCTGGAAATCGGATCCCGGCAGGCTTTTCTCGGCCGACGAAATGATCAATATCTATGCGGAATGGTCCGGGAAGTACCCGATCTATTCCGTTGAGGACGGCCTGGACCAGAATGACTGGGACGGCTACGTGCGGTTCACCGAGGCACTCGGCAAAAAGATCCAGATCGTGGGTGATGACTTCTTTGTCACAAACCCCGAGAGACTTTCCAAAGGCATAAAACTCGGAGCCGCCAATTCCATTTTGATCAAGGTGAACCAGATCGGTACGGTCTCCGAGACGCTCGAGGCGATCCGGATGGCTCAAAAAGCCCGGTACGGCGTCGTGGTGTCGCACCGCTCGGGGGAGACCGAGGATGCATTTATTTCGGACCTTGCGGTGGGAACGGGCGCGGGACAGATCAAGACCGGCTCGCTCTCGCGCACGGACCGTATCTGCAAGTACAACCAGCTTCTCCGCATCGAAGAGGAGCTCGGCAAAAGCGCGCGCTACGGCCTCAAGGCGTGAAGAGACCCTCCACAACATTCATTTTTATTTTGATCGTTGCGGCATTCATCGCGCTATTGACGCCGAAGATCGTTCGGAATATGAAACTCGGGGCCCGGAGCCAAAACCTAATTGAGGAGATACGGAGGCTCAGGCAGGAAAACCGGACGCTTGAGAATGAACTCCGTCTTTTAAGGGAAGACCCGGTGTATCTCGAAAAAGTCGCTCGAGAAAAATTCAATAAAGCCAAAGAGGGCGAGATCGTTTATAAAGTCGTGAAGGGGCGAAACAACTGATCAGCGCCCGCCGCGTCCTCCACTAAAGCTTTCCTGGACCGTGGCGCTTGCCCCCGTGATATCCCGGCCGACGCCTTTCACGGTCTCGCAGCCGGCAAGAGCGACCAGTGCGGCCGACAGGACCAGATATAAAAAAGAACCGCGCATAGTGATTTCCTTTCTGCTTTTGACCCAATATACCTTATAATCGTCGATATGTCAGCCATTCATCCAACCGCCCTTGTCGATAAGAAAAGTCAGATAGGCAAAAACGTCACGGTCGGGCCGCACGCGATCATAGAGCCGGGCGCCGTTATCGGCGACGGCACCGTGATAGGAAGCCATGTTTTCATAGGCCGCGGCACGACGATCGGACGCGACAATGCGATCCATATCGGGGCCGTCATAGGCCACGAGGCCCAGTACAAAGAGTCAAGGGGTGTCGCGAGCTTTTTGCGGGTGGGCGATGGGAACGTATTTAGGGAATACGTGACCGTTCATCGCGGCTCGACGGAGGGCGCCGCCACTGAGATCGGGGGCCACAATTATTTCATGGCTTCTTCGCACGTGGGGCACGACGCGAGGGTCGGCGACCACGTGGTCATGACGAACTCCTCGCTCCTCGGAGGCCATGTGTCACTGGGGGACCACTGCGTTCTGGGAGGCGGCAGCGCCGTGCACCAGTTCTGCCGCATCGGCGCCTACGCCATGGTCGGGGGCTTAGCGTCCATCACCAAGGACCTTCTCCCGTACATGCTCGTGGATGACAATGATGACGCCGTCGGCTCGATCAACCTCGTGGGCTTAAGGCGCGCGGGATTTTCGGAGGAGGTCAAACGCGATATCAAAACCGCCTATAAACTTTTTTATCTCTCCGGGCTCACCATACCGCGCGCGATCGAAGCGATCAAAGCCCAGTGCCGTTCCCGTGAAGTTTTGGGGCTCCTCGAGTTTATTAAGGGGACCAACCGCGGCATCCTCGGCCATCGCCGGAGACGAGTTTAGACAAACGCAACAAAGCCTATGGAGCCGAAAATAATCCCTCCAAATGTTCAGCTGTCCTCAGTGTAACGAACCGATCGGCCAGGCGGATATCGAGAACGGCTCATGTCCGCACTGCGGAGCCTCGTTTGACGCCGAGGTGGATGAGGAACCGTTAGGTTAAAAAATATGGGACTAACCGGGCTTTTGTTTAACCATCCTGCGATGTTCCTTATACTCGCTGTGGCGCTCCTGTATTCGGTGATCGCCCATGAAGTGGCGCACGGGTTGGTGGCGCGTCTTTTTGGAGACGACACGGCCAAGGCGGCTGGACGGCTGACCCTGAATCCCGTTCCGCATTTGGACCCTGTCGGAGCGATCATGCTTTTTCTCGTGGGCTTTGGATGGGCGAGGCCCGTGCCGGTGAATTATCACAGGCTGAGGGCGAGGCGCCTGGGCCTCGTGAGCGTCGCGCTGGCGGGATGTGTGACGAATATCCTGATCGCGATCGCCGCTTTATTACTGCTTCAGTCCGAATCCGTGCGCGCTGAGCTGGTTTTTACCGCTTTCCTGTCGATCGTCGTCAGGATAAACCTCATTCTGGGGGCTTTCAATTTGATCCCGATCCCACCGCTCGATGGCTCAAAGATCCTTATGAGCTTTCTTTCGGAGAAAGCTCAGCGAAGCTTCTCAAGGCTCGAACCCTATGGCATATTTTTATTGATCGTGATGCTATTCACGGGACTATTGAACCCCGTGATCGCATTCATGCAGGAGCTGATCTACAGCCTTATTGTTGCGCTGTTCCGGCTTTTTGGATAAAACAAATGATTACAGACGAACTGCGGACATCCATTCATACCGAATACCTGAAAAGCGAAGAAGCCCGGACTTTGGGCAGGCCCAGAAGAAACTATGGTCTTCTGGGGCGTATGCTATTCCTGACAATGGATGTTTTTTACGGCCACAAGCGTAGCTTATCTAAGTTTAAGGTCCTCGAGGTCATTGCGCGCGTTCCCTATCAAGCGTGGGAGCATGTGGCCTATGTGGCCGTAACGCATATGTACGGACGGCCGAACTTCGCCAGACGCATTTTCGAATTCGTCAAGGAATCGCGCCATCAACAGGACAATGAACAATGGCACCTTCTGATCCTCGAGGAGAGGGTCCAAAAAAAGGGGATCCGGGAGAGCTTTTTTCTCTACCGGCTCATTCCTCAATTCATCGCGTTCTTTTATTACCACGTATCTTGGCTTCTTTATGTGGTAAAGCCCAAGTGGAGTTATGCTTTGAACGCGGATTTTGAAGACCATGCCGAACATGAGTACATGGAATTCGTCAAAGAGCATCCGGAGCTTGAAGAAGAGCCTTTTGAAAGCGATTTTAAGGAGGATTACGGCCGGCTGAAGAACTGCGCCGACCTGTTTAGACGCATCGGCCTCGACGAGAGGGTGCACAAGGAAGAGAGTCTCCATCGGATCGAGCAGGCAAGGTTTGCCTGAGCGCAATATAAAAGGTTCTAATTTTTAAAAAAATCTCTTGGTAATGATAGAATGCGCTAAATAACCAACGGCTACGCAACCCAACCCGATAAAATAGGTCGTGAAGAACCCGAACTTTAGCCAGCGGTTCAGAACAAACGGTAAAAAAAATAAGAGGGACAGCGGGACTGCCGTCAGGATGGAAACGGCGAAAGTGCTGGCTTTTGCCATATCCTTAAATTCGATATATGAAAATAGAAGGCTCAAAATGGACATCAGGGGCAAGGCGACGATAAACCCTGCGAGCAAGGGACGCTTTCCGGCTAAAGAAGACGCGAAAGCGATAATGATCCCCGATAGGATGATCTTAGTAATAAACCATGCATTTGCCATAGGTTCATTATACAGGACTTTGGGCTCTACCTCAAAGAAAGGGGCAATAAGGCTCTCCAAGATATAATCGGTGTTGT
>CAYJVC010000035.1:0-11895 GCA_964373505.1 uncultured Planctomycetia bacterium | reverse complement strand
GTTGTACTTGATATCGCCGTAATCACCCATCCAGCCGGAGGGGATGTAGTGGTTGTCGGGGGAATTGCCGTCCGTGTAGACCTTGAAAATTTTAAAAATGCCGTTGGGGTAAGGCTTGGCACCGGTATTTTGCCGCTCCACAACGGACTCTTCCGGTGGAGCACCGAGTGAAGCGGTGCGGGAGTCGGATTTGCCGCATCCGATGAGTGCGACACCGGCTAGGACAAATAAAGCCGCGGGGATTAGAAATAAAGACCTAACGCGCATGGTGACTCTCCTTACTTTTGATTCCAGGCTTTCTTGTAATATTCATATGACTTTCTCAACTGCCGCATGAACGGCGATCGGCTGCCGTCTCCTTGGCTTGTGACGCCCAACCACTCCTCATGCATGTAACCGTCCGGAAACGCGGCTATGAAATCGCCGACTGTTTCATGTTCGGTGGCGCTGAATTTCGGCGGAAGCCCGCTTTTCCACCATTCATCCACGAACTCGAACGCCACGCCGCCGATCGCGTTGCCGAAACCCGAGCCGGCCGTATTGTACAAGATATCTTCCCAGTTGCCCCGGTGATACTCTGCCTGCCTGGTTTCGGCCGTTTCGGCATCGTGCCCGATCATGTAGGCCGGACAGCCGTATTCAGTGAAAAGAACGGGCTTGTCCATAAACTCCCGCGCATCCTGCCAAAAACTTCTCCCGAAACCCGAAGCGCCGCGATACACATTTACGCCGAATACGTCAATGTGGCTGCTGTTCTGGCTCAGGATATCGATCATGACCACTTCGCCATTTGAAAAACCGACGGGCCGGCTGGGATCGATCGATTTTATCATGCCGGCCACTTCATTCACAAACTTATAATGCTCAGTGGGTTGTGCCTTTGCGTTGCTGCCGAGGCCGGCATTGTTGGACTTAGGGTCCGGGTCTCCGACAACCCCGTAATTGGATTCATTGCCGAGCATCCACATAAGCACATAAGGCTCGTCTTTGAACTCCTCCACCATTTTCCGCACGCTCTGCCTCATGTTCTCCAGGTGCTTGGGGTTCGTGTAATCCGTGCCTTGGTACCAGTCGGCGCCGGAGCCCGCCGCATACATGCCCAGCATGTCTCCCATGATGACGCGGATGCCATAGTCCTTATAGAGCGTCCTCAAAAGCTCCTTATTGACCGCATGATGATACAGACGCAGTGTGTTCACGCCCATCTCTTTCATCAATTTAAAATCTCCCACGACCGGCTCGTTGGGGTCCTGCTGGTTGTTCTTATTTTTGTCCACCCAGGCGTCGAATGGGCCGTCGATCTTCCCATTTTGATTAAGGTCCATGGTCATCCAGGCGTTATTCGGATCGTAGCCGCCTTCATTCGGGGATTTCCCCACGGGAGACGGAGCGTAAGCCATGCCTTTGATGAGGTATGGCTTGCCGTCCACGCGCATCTGCCAGTGCCCGTTTTCAAACTGCACAAGCTGCGCCGAACCCGTGCCGACGGTCCGGGTGACTTTGTATTTCGAAACGTTTTCCCGTTTGGGTTTGAGTTCTTCGGGGTCCACCTTCACAAGCCGCCCCGGATTCACGATGAATTCATCATCCGTGATCTTGTCGTTATAGCCGTTCCGTACCCGAACGTCGGCATCCACCAGCTTGATGCCGAGTTCCGGGTGCTTGCGGGTGATAAAATCGATCCGGTCACTCGCGATGCGCGCCATATAAAGCGGCGTGTGCCAAAACGTCCAGCCCACCTGTTTCGGAAAATGGACGACGACCGCGTGATACGCCTTGATCGCCTGAACATGTTCGCCGAGCTTCTCAAGCGCAAAGGCCGTATAAAACTGCTGCACGGCCGGCGTGTCATGCGACGTGGCCCACTTGTAAAAAGCCAGCTGCTGGTTCTCGATGTTGACATAATCCCAGTGGCTCCCCGACAGTTTGCCTTTTGTGACCAGGATCCGGTAGGCCGGATCCTTGTAGACGGAATTATTCGGATATACCCCTTCGCCGACGGCGGCCGCGAGTCCCTTACGGTTCGTGATCTTGTACTGGTATTGCTCGGTGCCGACCCCCACAAAAGTCCCGTACTTGTCGTAGTCAACGAGGGTCTCCGTACCGGGGTCGAACAGTTTGAATTGCAGTTCCATGTCTTCGCCATGCACGTTCATGACCGTGGTGCCGTTGCCCGCATCCGTCCCGCCAGCATATGCAAAACTTGAAGCACAGAAAAGAAAAGCCAATAAAACATAAAATACGAAATTCGAATATCGAGATCCGAAACAAATCCGAAATCCAAAATTCGAATAACTCAAACATTTGTTTCGAATTTCGTGCTTTGAATTTTGAATTTGTTTCGTGCTTCGTACTTCGTGCTTCGAATTTAAAAACATGTCACCCTTTCACTGCACCAGCGGTAATACCTTTAATGATATGTTTCTGAAGCACCAGATACACGATCAAGACCGGCACGATCGTGATCACAATGCCCGCCATCAAAAGCGGGTATTGCGTGATATGCGCGCCCTGAAAGACCATGAGGCCTCGTTGCAAAGGCATCAGACTTTTATTCGAAAGAACGAGCATGGCCAGCAGGTACTCATTCCAGACCGCCAAAATATTGAAGATCGCCAGCACCGCGATCGCGGGCTTGGCCAGCGGCATCGCAATGTGCCAATACACGCGAAAGCGCCCGCAGCCGTCGATCCGTGCCGAATCCTCAAGTTCTTTCGGAAGGTCGTCGAAAAATGTCTTCAGCAAAAAAACGCCCAGCGCCAGCCCCCCGTTGATCTGCGGCAGGATATAGCCGAGCCTCGTGTCGATGAGGTGCAGCTTGTTCAAAAGAACATAAAGCGCGATGAACGAACCCGGGATCGGGATCATCATCGTCGAGATGAGGATCAGGAAAAATACGTTCTTGCCGGGGAATTGAAGCCTTGAAAAAGCGTAAGCCGCCATGGAGGCGATGAGGATCACGCCAACCACGACGGTTGCCGTGTAGAACAGGCTGTTCAGAAAATACAAGCTGAAATTGGACTTGGTCCAGGCATCGACATAATTGACCCACTGGGGATTTTTCGGGAACAAACTCAGGTCCGTGAAAACGGTCCGCTGTGTCTTGAGGCTTGAAGCGAACGCCCACCACAGGGGAAAAAGACAGCTTAAGGACACAAGCACCAGGAACACATGGACAAAAAAATTGATCGCCCGCTTCCTTATGAACTCGTAGTTTATCTCGGACGTCATTGCCTTAAACCTGCCGCATCATTTTTGAAACGCGCATCTGTACCATGGAAATGGCCAAAAGAATGAGCCCGAACACAACGCCCATCGCGCACGCATAACCGAACTGGGAGGTGCCGACCATCATCTGCACGATGCGCGTGATCGGTACTTCGGTGTGATACCCGGGACCGCCGCCGGTCGTCGCAATGATGATGTCAAAGATCTGCATCGTCCCGAGGATCGTCAGGATCGACACCAGAATGAACACCGGGATCATCAGCGGCACCGTGATGGTCCTGAAGACGATCCAGCCGTCCGCTCCGTCCACACGTGCGGCTTCGTAAAGATCGCGCGGAATGCTCTGCAGGCCCGCGAGCAAGATCACAAACCCCCAGCCAAAACCCTTCCACATGTGGATCACCGACACTGCCGTGAGCGCGGTCCTCGGGTCCGAAAGCCACGCGCGCGACAGGTCTCCCAGGCCGATGAAACCAAGAAAATGGTTCAAAAGCCCGTAATTCCCGTCGTAGATCCAGTTCCAGATCAAACCCACGACGATGCCCGACAGCACCGGAGGCAGATAAAAAATGACGCGGTAAACATTCCCCCCTTTGATGTCCCGATCACACAAAAGCGCGAGCACCAGCGCCAGAAAATTCTGGATCGTGAGCGCCAAGAACGTCACGAACGCGGCATTGCCCATGGAGTTCCAGAAAACCTTATTGTCGGTGATGAGGTCATGAAAATTCCGGAATCCGACATAGATCATATGCTGGGAGATACCGTCCCACTGGGTCACGGACAGCTGAAATACTTTTACGAACGGGTAGAATGAGAACGTGGAGAAAAGCAGGAACGCGGGAAGGATAAAAATGTAATTTCCGACGACGTTGCGGATCTTTTGGTGATTCACTTTTTTTTCTTAAGCTCTTTTTCCTTGATCCTCTGCACTTCCAGAGCAAGGCCTTCCGTCGTCTTCTCGCCGATCAAAATGGATTGGATCCCTTTGTCAAAGGCTTCCATCACGGCCGGAGCTTCGTGCACCGGATAAACGTTGGGGTGCGTGGCATTGTCCATGTCGTCGGCAAATTCGGACAGGATCGGGGAGATTTGGCTTAAAGACGAGGGGTTCGACGGCAGATTATGTGTCTCGACCGACAGATACGCCTGTTGCGCGTCGTCGGTGAGCCATTTCAAAAATCGGATCGCCTGCTCTTTCCGGGGTGATCGCTCGTTTACAACGAACGAGGTTCCCGCGCCCCCCCAGATACGCATCGGGTGTAGGTTCGTGAGTTTTGGGGGCAGGATCGCTCCGTATTTCAGGTCGGGGTTCATACCCCGGTAGACATTCACGCACCAGGAGCCGTTGAAGGCATAAGCCGCGCGCTCATTTGCGAACGTCTGCTCGGCCGTCTTATTCACCATCGTGACAGATCCCTCGACCAGGATCTTCTCCTCGGCCATTTGCTTGAAAACAGAGAGCACCCGGACCCAGTCGGGATCCGTGTAAGGAACACTGCCCGCGTAAGTTGCGAACACTTTTTCCTGGCCCATCAGGTTCATTGCCAGATTGGAAGCGAACGCGTCGATGAGCCATATCTCCCCGAAGCCGCTGACGAACCTCGGGATCTCTTTGTCCTTTAAGGCTTTGCTGTGCAATACAAATTCGTCCCAGGTGCGCGGAGGGCTGTCGGGATCCAGCCCCGCTTTTTCGTAGAGCGTTTTGTTGTAGACCATCTGGATCGTGGTGACATCCAGGGGAATTCCGTAGATCCCGGGGTTCACCCCGTATTCATTTCCGGGGGCGAATTCGTTGACGACAAGAGCCTTTTCAAAGAGCTTGTTTCGCCAGACCACGCCGCCCTCATCCGCATTCAACTCTGGGGTAAGATCGGCCACATAACCGGACTTGATGAAACTCGCAAAATCTCTTTTTTCTCCCAGGATCCCGTAGATATCCGGAAGTTTGTTGGTCTGAGCGGCCGCTTTAACTCTCTGCGAATAGGCCTCAGAGGGGGCGTACAGGTCGAATTTGACGCGGAGTCCGGTCTCTTTTTCATAGCGCGCCGCAAGTTCCTGAAAAGCCGCCTCGCGGTCGGACATCCAATGCCAAACCGTGATTTCGCCGGATGAACCCTTTTGGGCGCTTGCCGAACAACCCAAGGATGAGCAGGCAAGAAAGGAGATTACGAGTAGTCTTAGTGTATGTCTCAAATATAGATAATAGTTTTTAAAAGTTATTAATTTGCCAGCCTACCAAAGGGGCCTATCCTTGTCAAACACTTACTTGAGTTAGGCGCTTTTTTGGCAATCGATCGTACCGGTGAATAGATCTGAAAAACCAACGGGTTTGAGCTCCGGAAGCGCGGTGTTCCGTTCTACGGGATTTGAAGAAGACGCCGGAAAAATGGGACTAAATAAAAGATAACGGAATGGATCCGCCGGCAAAACTTGGCCGCCAGGACTTTTTTCAAACGAAGCCCCCGGATAAACCACAGCGGCCGTACCGAGTACCAAAAATATTGATACGATCGATACTTTCAGTAACATCATCTATTATTTTATGCCAACGGCGGCAAAAAGCAAGTAAAACTGACAAATTTTAAAGCGGTCCGGAAAGCTCCTTGTAATACTCGAGGATATGCCGTACCGACGTGATCATAGTGATCGTAATAAAATACGTGAGGACGAGGCTCACGAGCGTGATCACGATCTTTTTAGCCATGCTGAGGCGCGGATTGAACCACACCATCGGCAGCGCCAGGGGGCCGACGCACAAAAAAGCCACCACGACCGCGGAAGTTTTAAAATACCATTCGCCTTTTGCGCGCGGCTTCCCGGGCTCATCCACGTATCAGCTCCCCTATCTTGCGAAGCAGTTTCTCGGAACTCACCGATTTGGGGAACATCACGGTGCCCTGCTCATCTACGGTTTCGCTGTTATCCACCGTACTTGAAAAAAAGATCACCGGAATGCTCTTCGTGACCGGGTCCTGTTTCAGGCGCTCATTCATCTGAACGCCGTTCATCTGACGGATCGGCATGACGACATCCAGCAGGATGAGGTCGGGTTTTTCCTCGGCGGTTTTCTTCAGGCCCTCCACGCCGCTTGTGGCCGTCACGACGTCATAGCCGTTCATCATGAGCTGCCACTCGACCAGTTTCAGGACATCCGGCTCGTCGTCCACGACAAGGATCTTTTTCTTAGGCACCGCCTCGTTTAAACTCATGAATTCACCTCGCCGGTTATTCTCTCATGAACTGCCGATCAAAGGCTATCTTCTTTTTGCAACAATGACCGTATCTTTTGCGACAGCTCGTGCTTCAACGGCTTATCCTCACCGGAGATTAAGAGCGCCGACGCATTCCGGTAAGCCTCCAAGGCCTCCTGTTTATATGACTGACGCTCATAACACTCGCCTAAATAGTAATAAATGTAAATAAGCGGGTGGATTTCGACTTCTTTGTTTTTAATTTTGTCCAGCGCCTCGCGGTAAAATCGGCCGGACGCCGCAAAATCATGTTTCTTTTTGAACAGGATCCCGCCGAGGTTCATCGGGATCTCCCAGCTTTCAGGATTGTTTTGCCGCGCTTGGGTCAGGACCGCAATCGCTTCATCGGTTTTACCGAAAGAGCTGTCCAGCCAGAAGGCCGTCGCCAAGATCGCTTCGATGTTATGAGGGTCAAGGTTGAGCGAGAGCGCAAGAAATGGCAGCATTTCCTTGCGCTTTTCGCCCTCCAAATGATAGTGTTCGTGGGCCCGGATCTCGCCGTTCACGCGCGCAACCCAGTCCTCGGAAGCGGCTGGAGCGGCATCCTCCTCATGGATTAAACCCTCTTTCTTATAATCTTCCGCGCCGTGTTCAAAATGCGCTTCCGCGCCGCCATGAAAATAAGAATCCGCTTTCAAGAAAAGCGTATCCCCCACCGCCTCTTTTGCGCTGCCGATGACCCGAAAAAGCGGGTTTTGCAGACTGAATGGCGGCTGGCCCTTATATAAATTTTCGTGAATTTCAGAACACAAGAAAGCGGCCGCAAATAAAAGCAATAAAACAAAGCCTGCGGGCGTGAAACGCCGGGTCACAAATAGGCCCTCCGCAATTTGAGCCAGCCGAGCAAAAGAAAAAGAACGGCATACACGGCCGCATAGACCGTCAGGAAGACGAGCAGCCCTGCCGAAACGGGCCCCCATTCATGGATAAAACGCTGCCGCAGATCAAAAAATTCGAAATGAGGCAAAAGATAATAGAGAATACCGACCGTCCGTTTCAGATCCGGGCCATAAACGCTGATCAAAAGGTAAATGAGGATCGACGAGGCAACGCCCGCGGACGACGTCAGTGTGTAAGAAAAAGCACTCGCCATCGCCGCGATGACCATGAGATTCAACAGAAAAAGATAGAAAGTCTGCGCGGCCAAAACCGAGGAAAGGGACGCGGCCTTTGCGGCCACGACCGCAAGGAACAGCACGTAAAAGATCGTGAAGCAGCAAGCGCCGGCCAAGAAACAGCCGAGAAACTTTCCTGCAACAAACTCGATGCGGCGGATCGGTTTGGCGAACAGCACATGGCAGGTGCGGTTTTGGAGTTCCGACGGGTATTGCCTGGCGGCCAGGGACACGGTCAAGATCACCGAGAAAAGATACACAAGCGCCAACCCGATCTCCATCAAATACCGCGCGATGTGGCTTGTGTTGTAAAATTTAAGCTGCGCCGCGTAAAACAGGATCACGCCTATCAGAATAAATGCCACGTAAAAATCTTTTTTTCTGAAAATTTCCTTGATCACAAGCTTTGACAAAGCCCAGACCGTGCTCATCCTTCCGACCCACGGATCGCGTCCAAGAAGAAGTTCTCAAGGTTCCGATCTTTCCTGTCCCTGAGCACCTCAGCCAGTGGGCCAAAACGCAAAAGTTTCCCCGATTTAAGGATCGCGACCGAATCGCACAAAAGCTCTGCCTCGGACAATTCATGCGACGAGAAAAAAATGGTCCTACCCTCCTTCTTCAAACCGCTTAAGATTCGCCTCAGCTCCATACGCGCGAGCGGATCAAGACCGGAAGTCGGCTCATCCAGGATCAGCGTGCGCGGCTCATTGACGAGCGCCTGCGCGAGGCTCAGTTTCTGGACCATGCCTTTAGAAAAGGTACTCAAGGGTTTCTTACGGACGGCCTCAAGCCCCACAAGATCCAATAGCTTTTCGATGCGCTGTTTTAAGATCCGTTTTGGAATACCGAAGATCTCCCCGTAAAATTTGAGGATCTCGACGGGCGTCAGGAACCGGTAATAGAACGCTTCTTCCGGTAAAAAACCCACGGACCGCCTTGAGCGAATATCGGAAGGAGGCGACCCATTCAGCCGGACACGGCCGCTCGTAAAGGGAATAAGCCCCAGAAGCGTTTTGATGGCCGTACTCTTGCCGGCACCGTTGGGCCCGAGAAAACCGAATATCTCGCCTTCACGCACGTTGAGCGTAAGTCCGTCAAGCGCCCTTTGGCGGCCGTAATCGACGACAAGATCTTCTATTTGGATCACGTGTTCCATGAGAAAAAAGTATTTTACCCTGAAACCTTTCTATAAACAACAAAACCGGGCAATTCAGGCTCACGGCTCCTGACGGAATATTCGGGCAAGCCCATCCAGTGCCTGTCATCGCCGGAGGCCTCGTGGAAAGCGATGAATTGCGCGCGTTCCGGAATGAACGCGCGAAGCTGCGCGTCGGGCACGGGGATCCCCGCCCAGTCTCTGTCGATCAGCGCGACGCTCTCGTGATAAATTTTGCGCTCAGTCAAAAGATGCACGAGCGTCAACCTCGGGAAATAAGTCTCCCCCGGATGTTTTTTCGCGTAGTCGTAGGCGGCTTGAGCAAAATTCGATTCCACCGGCGGCACGACAAACTTGTACACGGTTAAAAGGGTGTGCGCGAGAAGAAAACCTCCCAGCACGAGATTCGTCAAAACCCGAAACCGCGAGCGAATATTGAGGTCCGCCAGGGCAAGCACGCCCGCCAAAAGCACAAAGTACGGCACGTAGCACAACACATTATTGGACGCGCCGGTCTTGACCCGCCCAATGATGGCCGCCGGGAGCATAAAAACCGCCACCCACAAAAATAAAAACCACGGTTTGTCCTTGATGGCTTTCCGCAAAGCGGTCAGTGGGATCAGTGAAAACAAGAACACAAAAAACGATTCATGGAATAATTTGCGGCTCGCGGAAAAAATGACCTCCAAACCGCCCCCGCTTCTCCAGGGTTGGTTTGCCGGGATCGTCACGAGATTAAACCACAACTCATCAAACCCAAAAATTTTAATGAACACGGCCGAAAAGATCCCTCCGGCGACAACCAGGCACGCGAAGTACCTGAAAAATTCCCGGCGGCCTCCCCGAAACCCGGCGTAGAACAAAAGCGCGGGAAGGATCGGCGCCGTCACCTGCTTGGACCAAAAGGCCATCACTGAAAAAAAGGCGGAAAGCCCTAGGGAGACCACGCTCCACCGGCCGTCTTTGCGCGCATTGAGAAGCGCCGCGCAGGCAAGCGCGGAAAACCCAAGCGCCGGCGCATCGGCGTGGATGTTGAACGCAGCGCTTCTCAAGGAAGAACTGGAAAAGTGAAAAAAGAGGAAGATCAAAAACGCGGAAGATCCGTAAAGCGCCGCCCGCGTGTTCTGAAAATAATTTCTTAGGATCACCCACGAGGCCGGGAGGAATACGAGGCTAAGATTGATGATCGAGGCGGCCTGCATGACGGAAGAAAGCAAGTGGAACCACGTCACCGGCCAGTACACGAGCGCCGAGACCGGGCCGTACATCGCAAGCACGACGGGCCCGTCCGGGGGGTAATACAGCTTTTCGCCCGAGGCCAGGATAAAGGTCCTTTGCAGACGCGGCCAGTTGTGGGGCGCTGCCGCGGCGGTCACGATCTTGTGAAAAAAAAGGAAGATCAAAACAAGCGCTGAGGGCGGTAGGAGGGACAGGAGCCATCTTTCCATGGGTTCCAGATCCGGCGCTCTCCGGCAAAACCAGGCCCCTAAAAAAACGCTCGTGGCGAACAGGGTAAAAAATAAAACACTAAAAAAAGCCGGGTGCTGGTGCAGGAATAAATAGAAAGTTTCCAATTACTGAGTTGCGTTCTTCGGCGCGGGGTCTTTCAATTTCTCCTCGAGCACGACCACCCTTTTTTCAAGTGCGGCGATAAGCTTCGTCGCCTTCTCAAATTTGATGTAGGCGTATTCCTCGAAAGGGATCGGCGCGATGTAACCGTCGTACTGCTTGATCGGATAATCCTTCGGCAATTGAAAACGCATGCCCTGATAGGTCTTTATGTTATCCTTTTGGTCCGTCTTCCACCGGTCATACTCATCCACGAGCTCATCGGCCCATGCTTTCACCGAAAATAACCCCGTGCCTAGCAACAGAACCCGCAAAAGTTTAAGCTTCATGATCCTCAGGATTGATTGGCAAAGACGGCCGGCATGAACGCCGGATCGAGCAAAAGCGCCTTTCCGAAACAATCTTTCGCGGCCGTCTCGTCCCCCAACCGCCGGTGCCCCATCCCCAAATAAAATTCCACCTCCGCCTGGGACCGGCCGCCCGGTTTGAAACCTGCCGCTTTTTCAAGAAGCCTCATCCCCTCCTTCGGGTCGTCGCCGCTGCGGTAGGCCATCATCGTAAGATACCGCCCCTTGCCAAGAAGCGCGCCGACATGGTCCGGATGGATGCTCAAAACCTTATGCCAGCACTCGCGCGCGACCTGAAAAAAATCGCCTTTTTCGAGAACGGACGCCTCCGCGCGCGAAGCGTCGATCAAAGCGTCGGCATACGCCACTAAAATATCCGGCGATCCCGGGAACAATTCGACGGCCTTTTTCAAAATGGAAAGCACAAGCGCCGTATCGCCGCCCTCCACGGCTTCGTGGGCCATTTCTAAAAAATCCCGGGGGGTCTCCTTCCGGGTTTTATTTTTTAAATAGGCGCCGACGTCTTTTTGAGGGATGGCCGAGGGCTTGAATTTCTGCCACCCTGCCTCCGCCTCGCCCGGTTTTTTTGTCAGCCCCCTAAAAACCCTCAAGATCGCATAACGCGGCGTGCCCCACACGATCGGAATGCGCGTGATCCATCCAGGCAAACGCGGCTCAAGATCCGACAATACTTCATCCACCGAATAACCTTTTTGGGTGAGTTTTCCAACTTCTTCTATGAAATATTTTTCGATGCCCAGAAGCAGGTCTATTTCGGCCTTGGTGGCCAAAGGCCCGTGCCCGGGAACAATGTGCTTGGGTTTCAGGGATGTGAGTTTATGGATCGTATCCATCCACTGGCTGTCCCCCTGCAGGCCCTCATCCCATACCGGCTGTCCGAATATGGGAAAGCTCCCCGTCATCACGGTATCGCCGCTCATCAACACTTCTTCCTTCACCACATGGACCGCCGTCGCGTCGTCGGTTTCGGCGCGGCCCGCAAAAAAAAGACGAAGCGGCATGTTGCCAAGGTCCAGGGTGTATTCGCCGTCAAACGTCACCTCCGGTAAAAGCGGATCGCGACCCAGTTCAAAACCGCGGCCTGCGAGAAATTCCTTTTGGCGGGGCGCGCGCACGACCATGAATTCTTTGGTCAGTTTCGAAGAGACGATCTTCGCGCCCTGATCTTTGAAAAGCTGATTGCCGTTCGTGTGGTCCCAGTGGTA
>CAYJVC010000034.1:0-13900 GCA_964373505.1 uncultured Planctomycetia bacterium | reverse complement strand
ACGTGTTTGGGTCATTTGAATTTTGAACATTCGGATTTGTTTCGTATTTCGAAATTCGGATTTCGAGTTTGACCATGGAATGGGGAGAGATTAAGAACTTAAGTTGGCTTTGGGCGCTCGCCGCCGTGACGCTTGTGTATTTTTTGAGCTCGGCGAGAAAGAAGCTCGAGATAAAACGTTTTGGAGATGAAGAGCTTGTGTCACGGCTCACCACGTCTTTTAGCCCGCGCATGCGTCTTGCGAAGCGCGTTTGCATGCTCCTGGCCCTTCTTCTTATTGTTGTGGCGCTGGGCCAGCCTCACTTGAAGACAAAAGAAGTGACGGTCGAACGCAGAGGCGTGGATATCATGATCGCGGTTGATGTGTCCAACAGCATGCTCGCGAAAGACATCGCCCCGACGCGTCTGGACAAGGCGAAACTTGAGCTTTCAACCCTCGTCGACCGCTTAAAGCAGGACCGCATCGGCATTGTTGCTTTTGCGGGAGAGGCGTTCATCCAATGTCCGCTCACGCTGGATAAAAGCGCCGTGAAACTTTTCCTGTCCGCGATCAACCCGAATTTGATCCCGACGCCGGGCACGGCGCTGGGGCCGGCGATCCAGACGGCGCTTCAGGCGTTCAATGCGAAAGAAAAGGATTTCAAGGCGATCATCCTTTTGACGGATGGCGAAGACCACGGGTCGAGTCCCCTCGCCGCGGCCCGAAAAGCCAAGGCACAAGGCGCGCGGATCTTTACGATCGGCCTGGGGACGCCCGACGGGAGCACGGTGCCGGGCGGGTCGGCGGGCAAAGGATTCAGGAAGGACCGGCAGGGACGCGTTGTTTTGTCGAAACTAGATGAAGCGCTATTGAAACAAATCGCGGACGAAACCGGCGGCGCTTACCACCGCGCGACCCGCGGCGAGCTGGAGGTGGACCGCATCGCCGAAGAGATCCGCAAGATGTCGCAGAAGGGGCTTAAGAGCGAAAAGACCATCGAGTACGAGGAGAACTTTCAGTACTTTTTGATCCCGGCTTTTATTCTGCTCTTGGCTGAGATGTTTTTGTCGGAGCGGAAAAAGACATGAATACGGGACTATCGAGCCGATTATTGGCGTTAGTATTGCTGCTGGTTGTTCCAATGCTCTGCGGCTTTAACTTTATGTCGGCACTCAAAAACGAGGAAGGCAATAAACTTTATAAGAAAGGACAAGTGGGGAAGGCCAAGGCGGTCTACCAGAGCGCATTAAAGTCCGATCCCGGATCTGCTGAGATTGCATTTAATCTGGGGAATGCTTATTATAGGGAAGAGTCGTTCAAAGATTCACTTGGCGTGTATAAAAAAGCCGCAGAATCTGTGAAGGACCCTCCGTTGCGATCCAAGGCGTTTTATAATCTCGGGAACACGCTCTATCGCGATAAGGATATCCAAAAGGCCATTCAGTTTTATAAACAGGCCCTCAGGATCGATCCGAAAGACCAGGATGCCAAGTATAACCTGGAACTTTTGACCAAAAGATCGGATCAGGAACAAAAAAAGGACCAGAAAAAGGAGCAGCAAGACCAAAAACAAGATCAAAATAATCAAAAAGAGGATCAAAAAGACCAAGGCGGGGGACAGGGCCGGTCTTCGGACGAGAAAGATCAAAAGAAAGACGGATCGCAGGGGACCGGTGGCGGGGCCGGGAGGGAAAATAAGGAAGGGCAGGACGAGAAAGATCAGAAATCAAAAGGCGGGCGTGATTCCAAGGAGAACGAAGAGCAGGACAAACCTCAGTCCGAAGGCGCGGGACAAGAACAGGGCCAGGACAAGCAGGATCAAAAAGATCAGTCGTCCTCCGCGGGGAAAGAAGAAGATGAAGCGGGTCAGCAACCCAAACCGACCGAGGCGCAGCTGAGAGCCGGGCAGATCCTCGACGCGCTGGGGGATCAGGAAGAGAAGATCCTGAAGATGAGCGGCAGCGGTGAGAAGGTCAAAAGAACCCAAAGGTATGTGGAAAAAGACTGGTGAATTCGAGTTTGGTCTGCTTGCGACGGGTGGCGCGGAGAGGGGCGCCCATTTTGAGCAAGGGAAACACTTGCGAAAAATGGGCTCTCGAAGCGGCAGGACCCGTCGCAAGCAGACCAAACTGTATCTCATCACCTTTTTTTCTTTGTTAGTGACGGGATTGGCGTTTGCGGAGGTGGCCATCGAGACGTCGGTGAGCCGCTCGCGGCTTTCGGTGGGTGAAGAGCTCGCGCTTGACATCATTATCACCAACGCGCAAGGGAACATCTCGCATCCCACCCTCACATCGATCGATGGTTTTTCCTCTTACTCACAGGGCCGCTCACAGGAAATTTCCATCATCAACGGACAAACCACCTCCAGGCATATCTTCAGTTACGTGCTGATCGCGAACGCGACCGGCAAAAGGATCATCGGACCCTTTGAGGTGAATATAGGCGGCAGGAACTATAAGGCTGCGGCGGTCGAGGTGGAGGTAGTTCCCGATACCGGCTACGCTCCCGGCGCGCGGTCCGGCTCTTTCTCCTCTGGGGGGCCCGTGTATTCGCCGCCCCCGAGGGCGCTGCCTTCCGGCGATATTTCCCGCGAGGACATTTTTGTCAAGGCATGGCTGGATAAGGATGAGGTGACTGTGAATGAGCCGGTGATCCTGACCTACACGATCTACACGAGACTTTCGGCGACCTACAAAGGTTTCGACAAAGAGCCCGTGACGACAGGGTTCTGGGTCGAGGATTTTCCGCCGGAGAAGACCATGAAAAAGACCGAGCAGGTCTTGAACGGCCGGCGCTATGTCGTTGCCGACGTAAGGAAGCTTGCGCTTTTCCCGACGCAGGCCGGCATTTTTACGCTAGACACCGGCGTAATTTCCTCGGTGGTGGAAGTGAGGCAACAGGACGACTTTGACAGCTTCTTCTCCTTCAATGTGTTCGGCCGACGGGGCCCTACGCCCTCCCCGTTCATCACAACACAGATCTTTCAGAAGGCCCTAAATCCCGATAAGGCGGTGTTGACGGTGAAAGCACTGCCCGAAGCGGGCAAGCCCCCGAGCTTTACCGGCGCCGTCGGTGATTACCGCATCGAAAGTTCCATTGACAAAAAGCAGGTTGAGGCGGGCGATCCGGTCACGCTTCGCGTGCGCATCATCGGCCAGGGCAATATAAACACCGTTCAGACGCCGCCGTTGCCTAAATTGGAGGATTTCAGGGTTTATGATTCTTCCAGTTCCGCGAATGTTTCCAAGGAGCGCCTCGTCGTGGAAGGCGAGAAGATCACGGAGACGGTTTTGGTACCCAAAAAGCCCGGCACCTACACGATCCCCCCCTTGAATTTTTCCTATTTCGATCCCAAGGCACGCGCCTACAAGGAGATCAAGACCCAGCCGCACACGCTGAGCGTCCAACCTGGCACCATGACCGACGAGGAAGAGTCCCCGGCCGCCGGTGGAGTGAGGCCGGTGGAGAAGGAAGATTTGACTATTTTGAGCCAGGACATCCGTTATATCAAAACCGACGACGGGAACAGTCCCCGGGCCTTGCCGCCCTTTTACCGCGAGAAGCTGTACTGGATCTTGAATGGTGCGCTCTTGGCTTTGTCGGTGGTGTTCATGTTTTTGTCCTTCAGACGGGAAAGAGATGGCGCGGACCCGAGGGGGGCGCGGTCGAGGCGGTTTCGCGGCGTGGCGAGAAAACGGCTGAAATCCGCCGCGGCCCTCCTCAAAAAAGACAAGCACGACGAATTTTATGCCGAGATCGCCAAGGCGCTCAGCATTTATTTCGCCGATAAACTCGATGTGCCCGTGCAGAGCGTCAACGCGGATCTCATCGCCGAATCTTTCGCCGACCGGGATGTCGAGCCCGAGATCTTAAACCAAACCCGGCAACTGTTCGACGAACTCGCGCACGGCCGATTTTCCAGCATGCAAAAAAGCAAAGAGGACATGAAAGCAATGTACGAGGAAGTTGATCGCTTGATCACGCGCTTTGAGAAAGTTAAACTAAAATGAAGCTGACGCACTTTGCGATTCGACGGGTCCTGCCCGCCACAAATCGCGTCGGGCTCGTCCACACGCGCCGGCGCGATTTGTGGACGGGCTCGCCGACGCTTTGTGGCGAGCCGCATCGACAGCCCCATTCGTTCTCGTGTCACTGCGGAGCACTGCGAGCGAATGGGGCGCCCCGTCTCCGCGTCACCCGTCGAATCGCAGTATTGATTCTTTTTAACGCGCTGTTTTTTAATGCTTCTCTTTGGGCTGGCACGCAATTTGCAGAGGCCAATGCCCAATACCAGAAGGGCAACTTTAAGGAAGCGGCGGGGCTTTATGAAAAAATGGTCGCCCAAGGCCGGGCCTCCGCGGCGGTCCATTACAATCTCGGCAATGCCTATTTCCGTGCCGGCAAAAAGGCCAAGGCGCTCGTTGCCTACAAGCGGGCCCTTTCAGCGGCGCCGCGCGACCCCGACATTCGCTGGAATATCGTCGTTTTAAAGAGCACGCTGCCCGACCGCCTGGCGCCAAAAGACGAAAATATTTTTGTGCGGTGGATCCGCGAATGGGCCGATCAATTCACGGTCAACGAACTTTCGATCGCTTTCACGGCTATCCTTGCCTTGTGGGCCGTTTGGGCGCTGCTCAATTTCTTTTTTCCGGCGCTTAAGAGCCGGCTTGGCGGGGTGCAGGTTGTTATACTAGCTCTTTTTATCGCGGCGACGGCGATTTTCTTCTTCAAATGGCAGGAGGTACGTCATCCGCGCGTTGTTGTCCTCGAGAAAGAGGTCGGTGTCCGGTACGGACCTTCGAATCTGGAAACCAAGGCGTTTACGCTTCATGAGGGCGCCCAAGGCGCGCTCATGGACGAGACGGCGGATTGGTACAACATCATGCTCATCGATAAAAATTCCGGCTGGATCCCCAAAAACTCGTGCGAAGTCGTCTGAAACGGGCGGTTTTAATCGTCGGCCATGGCAGCAAACTCAAGGGTTTTCAGTCAGCCATGGTGAAAGTAGCCCGGCGGCTTCGAAATGAGAAAGAATTCGATCTCGTGTCCTGCGCTTACCTTGAGATCACGCCTCCTTCGATCCCTAAGGCGATCCGCACGCTTGTGAAAAAAGGCGCCGGAGAAATCCGTGTGCTTCCTTATTTTTTGCTTCTGGGCCGGCACATACAAAAGGACATCCCTAGGATCGTCGGCTTGGCCCGGAAATCACATGGACACAAGGTCCGTATCCGGCTTTGCCGCTATCTCGGGTATGACTTGCGGATCGTCGCCCTGGTAAAAAAAAGGGTCCGTGAAGCCTTATGACCAAGCCCAGACCCCTAGGCGTGATCCCATGCGGGGTGGCGATTATCCGCCGCGGGAGGGAGTTTCTCATCGCGCAAAGGAACACGGACGATACGCTGGGCTCATTCTGGGAGTTTCCCGGAGGCAAGAGGATACGCGGCGAGAGTTTTGAGGAATGTGTCGCGCGGGAGGCACTCGAGGAAGTGGGAGTGAAGGTCAGCGTGCATGAAAAGTACATGGACGTCCGAAAGAAATTCAACCAAAGGATCATCTGGCTGAATTTTTATCTTTGCTCGCACGTGGCGGGCGAACCCAGGCCCCTCGATTGCCAGAAAGTCCAGTGGGTGGATGTGCTGGCGCTCAAAGATTTCAAATTCCCCCCCGCGAATGACGCGGTGATCGAGAATCTGGTGAAAAGGTGGGGTGTCAATCCTTGACATTTGACATGAGCGTATGGTGGAGATTTGCGGCAATGTGGATGTCAAATGTCAAGGACTGACACCCAACGCGGACTTGTGATCGTCTACACCGGCGACGGCAAGGGCAAGACTTCCGCCGCGCTCGGCAATGTGTTCCGAGCGCTCGGGCACGGGTTCCGGGTGCTTGTGATCCAGTTCTTCAAAGGTGACTGGCCGATCGTGTTCGGGGAGATCGAAAGCGCAAAACTCCATGTGAAGCTTGAGATCTTCCAGCTGGGAAAAGGGTTCGTCAGGATCATGGGGGACAAGAAGCCCTTCAGCGAGCACCAAATGGCCGCGAAGGAAGCCGTGGAGTTCGCCAAGCAGAGGATCTTCTCGGGTGATTACGACCTCGTGGTGCTGGACGAGGTGATCTACGCGATCGACTACCTCGAGGTGCGGCTCGTGGACCTCGAGGACGTTCTCGAGATCATCGAGAAAAAACCCGCCAAGACCCACCTCATCCTCACCGGCCGGAATGCAAAAAAAGAGATCATCGATCGCGCGGACCTCGTCACCGAGATGAAAGAGGTCAAGCATCCGTTCAAGGCCGGCATTCAGGCGCAAAAAGGGATAGATTTTTAAAACGATCGGGCGCCCTTGATTCCCATTCTCAATTATGGTATATTTTGACCATAAATAGGGTCAAAGAAGGAACCGATGATTTCATTTCGATCACGTACAACGAGTAAAACTCTCAATTATTTCTTCTTCAATGAAGGCAAACGCGCTTATGTGAATGAGTTGGCGCGACGGCTTAACGTGGACGTAAAAAATCTTCACCGCGCACTCTTGCGTTTAGAAGAGGAAGGTGTTCTAGCCAGCGAGTTCAGAGGAAAGGAAAGGTATTTTTTCTGTAACCGAAAAAACCCTCTTTACCGTGAATATAGAAATATCTTCCTTAAAACCGCAGGTTTTGAATCCATTCTGAAGGAAAAGCTAAAAAAGCTCGAAGGCCTCAGCGAGGCGTATCTCTTTGGTTCCTATGTGACCCGCCGGTCTACCGCGCAAAGTGACATAGACCTCTTATTGATCGGTAAGCATAGACCATTTGAAGCCCAGAGGATTTTATATGAGGTCGAAAAGGAGACGGGAAGGGAAATTGACGCCGTGAATTTGTCGCCGCAGGAGCTCCAGAAGCGGAAAGCGGCCAAGGATCAATTTATCCAGCAGGTTTTCAAGCACAAACTCATCAGAGTCCTATGACATTGGATAAGAATTTTTTTGTTAAGCAGCATTTTACGACCATTGAACTTCGCAAATATAAGGATTCCGCGCACAGAGATCTTAAGATCGCTTCGGAGGCTGATGAACCCGAAGTTATGTTTCATTTCGCGTTTATGGTGCTGATCAAAATCGGCATTTATCGTATCGCTCGTGAAGGATATCGAGTGAAAAGCCATGTCGGACACCATCAAAAAATTATTGAATCATTATCCCGACTCATGGGTTCCGAAGACATAGTGATTATAGGAGACCGCATGAGGAGGGATCGCAATCTGGATTTTTACAGCGCAAGTATTGAACGTTCAGTGGAAGAAGTCAGGGATTATCTGAACTTTGTGAAAGATCTTTATTGTAAACTCTCGTAATAAGGCAGGCGAGGGGGGATAGATTTTTGATGAAGTACGTATTGGCGTTGGACCTCGGCACAACCGGGAACCGCGCGATCGTTTTCGATAAAAAGCTGCGCGTGGTCTCGAGCGAGTATGAGGAATTCACCCAGATTTTCCCGAAGCCCGGTTGGGTCGAGCATGATCCCGAGGAGATCTGGCAGAGCGTCCGGCGCATTTTAAAAAGGACTTTCAAAAAAGTTTCTCCTCACGCGATCGCCGCACTCGGCATCACGAATCAGCGCGAGACGGTCGTCGTGTGGGACAAAAAAACGGGCAAGCCCGTTCATAACGCGATCGTCTGGCAATGCCGCCGGACGGCCCCGCTTTGCGACGCTCTAAGAAAAAAAGGCCTGGCGCCTCTCATTCATCGGAAAACGGGGCTTGTGCTGGACCCTTATTTCAGCGCCAGTAAGATCCAATGGCTTCTCGAGAACGTAAAGGGAGCAAGGGCTAAAGCCCAAAAAGAGGAGCTCGCGGCGGGTACGATCGACACTTGGGTCATTCACAAGCTTTCAGGCCGCAAACTTCACGTAACGGACACTTCCAACGCTTCGCGCACAATGCTCTTTGATATTCATAAAAGATCGTGGGACGAAGGTTTGTGCCGTATTTTCAAAGTTCCCAAGCAAATGCTGCCGCGGGTGGTTTCCTCGAGCGCTCCGGTCGGGGTCGTGGACAAAACGCTTTTTGGCGCCGGGATCCCGATCGCGGGCATCGTAGGCGACCAGCAGGCCGCCGCCTTTGCGCAGGGCGTGTATTCCCCCGGCGTAATTAAAAATACCTACGGCACGGGACTTTTTGCTTTGGAGAATACCGGATGCGAGCCCCGGTTTTCGAAAAATCTTCTCACGACAATTGCATGGTCTTTGGGCGGCTTTAAAGGAACCGAATATGCGGTGGAAGGCAGTGTTTTTGTCGGCGGAGCCGCGGTTCAATGGTTGAGGGACGGCCTTAAGCTCTTTTCAAGATCGAAAGAGTCGGAACGCTTGGCCAAAAGCGCCAGGTCAACGGGCGATGTTTATTTTGTGCCGGCGCTGGTGGGCTTGGGCGCGCCCTACTGGGATGCGACTGCGAGGGGAACCATCGTCGGCATCACGCGCGGCACGCGGCGCGAGCACCTGGTAAGGGCGGCTCTTGAGGCCATCGCGTACCAGACGCGCGATATTCTGGAAGTCATGCAAAAGGACACCCAGACCCCCTTGAAGGTCTTACGCGTGGACGGCGGAGCCAGCGCAAATAATTTTCTCATGCAGTTTCAGGCGGACATCCTGGGGATCCCGGTCGAGCGACCAAAGCTCCTCGAGACGACGGCTTTGGGCGCCGCGGGCCTGGCGGGCCTCGCCGTCGGTTTTTGGAAAGACAGAGAAGCGTTTGGCCGCCTGAGAGCGGTGGACAGGGTCTTCAAGCCGCGCATGAAAAAGACCGCCGCCGATGCGCTTTATGCACGATGGAAGAAAGCGGTTCAACGTGCCCTGGACTGGGTTCAACGAACTTAGTTTTACGTGACAAGATTTGCGTGCCGGGGTACACTAAAAAAAGAGGTGAAGCTATGAGAGAAAACGTCGTCCGGTTTTTTTCCGCAATTTCCGTGTTTACGTTCGTGGCCTCTTCGGCCCTTGCGGCTGAGCCGCCGGCCCAGTCTTTCAGCGGGCCGAACGCAAAGCTCGACTACAGAATTTGGAAGGCGCAGGAGATCCTTCGCCAGGTCATGCAGATACCCGCACAGAGCATTCCGGAAGAGCTTCTTTCCAAGTGCAAAGCGATCGTGATCTACCCCTCCGTTTTTAAGGGCGCTTTTATCTTTGGAGGCAAATGGGGGCAGGGGGTGGTGCTTAAAAAAGATGACGCAGGGAAATGGGGTCCAGCGGCGTTTTCTACGATAGGCGGCGCGAATGTGGGTTTGCAGATCGGCGCTCAATCGCAGGATCTCATATTGGTGGTCATGAATGAGCGCGGACTGAACGGCGTTTTGTCGAACCACTTTACGCTGGGCGTGGATGCCTCCGTCGCCGCAGGACCCGTCGGACGCTATGCGAGCACGAATACAGATCTTTATATGACGGCCATGGTTGTCTCCTATTCCCGGACTTGGGGCGTTTTTGCGGGCGTCGCCTTGGACGGAGCGGTCTTGACGACCGACAATAACTCCAACACGGCTTATTACGGCCGGCCGGTGACTTCCAAAGAGATCCTTTTCGGCGAAGCGGTGGAAGTCCAGCCTTCTTCGGAAGGGCTCGTGAACGACCTGAACGAATACTCCTCGCGCTGGGCGAATAATCCGCGGCCGATCAATCAGGACAGCGCGATTCGAGAGAGCCGGTTTGATTATGAAGGCGAGATTGTCGACGTAGATTACAAGGGAGGCGAGATAGTTGTCCTGGATACCCGGCCGGTCGAACAACGCGAAAAGGACGCCGCCGCGATGAAAAGGATCAAGGTAGAGCCCAGCGTCTTGGCGCGCTTTAAACTGCGCGACCGCGTAAAGGTCATTTTACGCGCCGATGGCGAGAAGGATTTCGCCCAGCACATCGTGAAGGCCTAGCGAAAGGGCCGAATGAAAAAATTTTTCATCGTTGTATTCCTGCTCGCGGTGTTGGTAGTCACGGGCATCGGGATATTCATCGCGACGTTTGACGCGAACCATTACAAATTTCAGATCATCCAAGCGATTGAAAAAGCGCTGGGCAACCGCGTTCGGATCGGAAGCCTGAGGCTGGGCTGGTCGAACGGCTTGGCATTCCAGGTGGATCAGCTGGCGATCTATCCGGCCCCTGGGTCGGCGGATCCTCGACCGATCGCGACGCTCGAGCGCGCGAATGTCCGCCTGAAGCTTGGGCCGCTCTTGCGTAAAAAGCTTGAAGTGGTTTCGATCTCGCTCGTTCGTCCCCTGTTCAATCTGATAAAGGAAGAGAATGGCTCGATCCGCATAAACGGCGTCAACCCCCCCGCAAAAACCCAAGAGTCCCCAAGCACACCCTCGCGGACTCAAGGCCCGTTTTTGGAGGCGTTTTCCATCGGAACGGTCCGGGTGGAAAACGGCGAAGTTGGGTTTGTGGATAGGTCCTCTCGAAGCGCCTTAAATAGAATTGCGGTCAAAAAGATAGATGTTTTGATCAAAAATCTTTCCTTTGCTCATCCCGTCGACTTTGAGGCCAAATTCTCCATGTTCAGCGACTCTCAAAACATGTCCCTCAAAGGCCGGCTGCTCGTGGCCTCGCCGCAGGGGCCCACCACAGTCCAGAGTTTTAAGCTGGTGAATGATCTTAGCAGGATCAAGCTTTCCGACATTTCGGACGCGATCCCTTCCGTGAAAAGCACAAATTTCGTTGAGCCTCTCCGGGGCAACGTGGCTGTAGAACTAAAACGCTTCGTGGTGGCCCCCGAGGGTTTGGGGGACCTTGAGGCCCATGGAGTGTTGAAACAAGGGCGTGTTCAGGTCAGGTCCCTCCAAAGTGCGTTCGACAACGTGACCCTCGAGGCGGACGTCAGGAAAAACGAGCTCGAGATAAAGAAGTTTTCATCCGCATTCGCGCAAGGTGCCTTGGAGGCCACAGCGCTTTCGAAAAATTATCTCTCGGAAGTTTCCCAAACGCGCGTAGGGTTCAAGGCCGATCAGTTGAATCTTGAGGTGCTTTTGCCGGCGCCGAAACCCGGACGGCCGCAACTCCACGGGAACCTTTCGATGGTATTTGACGGCGACGCGCAGGGATTGTCGTGGTCTTCGATCTCGACCACCTTGAACGGCAGCGGCCGCGTGATCTTGACGGACGGCTTGGTTGTGAACCTGAATTTGCTTAGGAAGATCTTTGATAAGCTTTCAAAGGTTCCGGGCGTGGCGGAGGCATTGAATAATTATCTATCGCCCGCTTACCGTCAGAAGCTTGCGGCTCCCACCACGGTCCTCGAGCCTCTGGATTTCAACGTGAACGTTGTGAACGGCCAGCTTATTTTTCAGGAGCTTCGGCTCTCTTCGACGGGTTTTCAGATCGTGGGAGCCGGGCAGGCGGGTTTGGACGGCAACGTGGATTTCCATGCCACGCTTTTCCTGGACCCGGAACTTTCGGGGATCTTGCTTTCGAGCGTTCCCAACATGCGGTACGTCGCGAATAGCCAGGGCCTGGTGGCGGTTCCTGTGAGGCTCGTGGGCACGGTGCAAAACCTGAGCGTCGAACCAGATATGGATTTTATCCTGCAAAGAGTGCTTTTTGAAAAAGGGCAGGAAATCGTCGGCAAGGCGCTTGAAAAAGCGCTTGGCAAAACGACGGAGACGGCCCAGAGCGCCGCCGGAGAGGGAGGTTCAGCCTACGACAGCATTCTCGGCAAGCTGTTGCGATAAAGTTTCCACT
Organism: uncultured Planctomycetia bacterium; assembly: GCA_964373505.1. Taxonomy (GTDB): domain Bacteria; phylum Omnitrophota; class Gorgyraeia; order 2-02-FULL-51-18; family 2-02-FULL-51-18; genus CAYJVC01. The sequence goes on along the minus strand of CAYJVC010000034.1, from coordinate 2,215 downwards.
AGGAGCCAACTTGGATTTTAGTTACACGGGAAATATGGAGCGAAGGAAGTTCCTGAGACTGTCGCATAAGTACGCGCTGCGCCATTCGCGGTACGCTCCGCATGATCCTGAGAATTCCGTATCCGTGAGCGAGACGCTGAATATCGGCGGGGGCGGTCTTCTTTTTGTTTCGAGTACGAAATACGATGTCTGCGACCTCTTGAAGCTTGAGATCCATATCCCCGGCTGGGAGAAATTTATCCCCAACGTTTCTCAGAAGGACGTGGTGAAAGAAGGCGGGCCGTTTCTGGCTAAAGCGATCGTGACCCGCGTGGATTCCACGGGCCCCGGCGCCTACCGCGTGGCGGCCGGTTTTGTGGACCTGGACCGGCAGGAGATCTGGGCGCTTATGTTTGCGATCAACAAAAAATGACAAAGCCACAGGGCCGGTCTGGCTCCGACCTCAAGCGTTACCGGGAAAACTGGCAGGGCGAGGTTGACAGTATCTCCCTCTATACGACACTTTCCCAGTCCGAGAAGAACCCCGCAATCGCGAGGGTGTATGCCAAGCTTGCGTCGGTCGAGGAAAAGCACGCTCAGTTTTGGGAGAAAAGGACGGTTGAAGCGGGCGGCACAGTCCCTAAAAGACGCCCGAGTTTTCGCTCGCACGCTTTGGCTTTTTTGGCCAGAAAGTTCGGCACGCGCTTTGTGCTGCCGGCCGTGACGATGATGGAAAAAACGGATAACGCCTCCTACGGGTCTCAACCGGAATCCAAGCATACAAGCCTGCCTTCGGATGAGCGTTCACACGCGAGGCTTCTTTCCGCGATCAGCGGAACCTCAAAATCGGGAATGGAGGGGATAACGCTCGCGAAACTGGAGGGGCGCCACCGCGCGATCGGGGGCAATGCGCTGCGCGCGGCCGTGTTGGGCGCCAATGACGGGCTTGTGTCCAACTTGAGCCTGATCATGGGCGTGGCCGGTGCCAATCTTCCCGGAAAGATGATCCTCATCACGGGCCTGGCGGGTCTTTTGGCCGGCGCTATTTCGATGGCGATGGGCGAGTGGCTTTCCGTGCAGAGCGCGCGGGAGCTTTACATGCGCCAGATCATGGTCGAAGAAGAAGAACTGCTCACGGCCCCGGAGGAAGAGGAAGAAGAGCTTGCGTTGATCTACCAGGCCAAGGGCATGCCCAAAGAGGAAGCCGAAAAGCTGGCCGCGGTGCTGATCAAGGATGAGGCCAACGCGCTCAACACGCTTTCGCGCGAGGAACTCGGGATCGATCCGGACAGTCTGGGCGGTTCGGCGAACGTGGCGGCGTTCACGTCGTTCGCGCTCTTCTGCCTGGGAGCGATCGTTCCGATCATTCCTTTCATCTTCTCGAGCGGGCAAGCGGCCGTCGCGGCCAGCCTTGTCTCCAGCGCCGTTGCGCTTTTCCTGATCGGAGGCATGATCACGCTGCTCACCGGCCGCGGCGTGCTTTATTCGGGCGCTCGCCAGCTTCTCTTCGGGCTCCTCGCGGCCGGGATCACGTTCGGCATTGGCCGCATTATCGGTGTCTCCCTCGCAGGCTAGTCCCCGTTTTAAATTCTTGAGGAAATCTGTCCTAATAGTTAGAATGATTGTCCTATGCCGAAACTCGTCTTAGATAAAAACCACACGAAGCCCGCGAGAAAACCAAAAAGGATCGACTGGGACCATTATTTCATGAATATCGCGAAGGTCGCCTCGAGCCGCTCGACCTGTGAGCGAAAATTCGTGGGAGCCGTGATCGTGCGCGATAAGACGATCCTCTCGACCGGGTACAACGGCTCGATCCGCAAGCTCGAGCACTGCAGCGAGATAGGCCACATAATGGAGAACGGCCACTGCGTCGCGACGATCCATGCCGAGGCCAATGCGATCATCCAGGCCGCAAAGAACGGCGTGTGCATCGACGGCGGCACGATCTACACGACCGCGTCGCCGTGCTGGACTTGCTTTAAGCTCATCGCCAACGCCGGCATCCGGCGCATCTGCTACGGCGAATTTTACCGCGATCGGAAGATCTTTGATTTTGCGAAGAAACTGAAGATGGAGCTTGTGAAAATAGGGGGGTCAGAAAATAGCAGTAGGGGGGCAGTCAGCAGTAGGGGCAGTAGCAGTAGGGGGGTGAGGGCCCGGGAGGTGTGTAGGGGGGGGGGTGGGGGTGTTGTTTTTGGTTTTTTTTTTGGAATGTAAGGGCATGTACCCCAAC
>CAYJVC010000033.1:14231-14762 GCA_964373505.1 uncultured Planctomycetia bacterium | reverse complement strand
ACCGTGGCAGCGATGGCAGAATCGACCCTGCCATCGTTAACTTTGTAGGTAAACGCGGCATTACCCGTAAAACTAGGATTAGGGTTAAAGATATAATACGGATTCTCTGGACCGGTAGTGACCGGAACTAAACTTCCTGGGAAGCCCGGCGGAGAAGCCACTAGGTATGAAAGGGTGTCCCCGTCCACGTCGGATCCTTCGAGTGAAATAAGCTTGGACTGGTCTTGGCCCGTGTTCACATTCAAATCCAGGGCCAGTGGCGGGTCATTCACGGGGGTTATTGTTAAACTCACCGTCGCAGTGGCACTGCCCCCTTTGCCATCCGTGACCGTGTAGGTAAAAGAATCAAGGCCGTTCTGATTTAAAGAAGGCACGTAAGTAAAGTTTGGATACATCACGCCGCCGCCTGATACCGTTCCTTTGGACGGTCGACTTAGCTTGTAAGTCAGGGGGTCTCCATCCGCATCGCTTGCCTGCAAAGTTCCTTTCAAAGACGTGTCTTCCAAAAGAGTAAAAGACAGATTTGCCGCT
>CAYJVC010000033.1:6871-14221 GCA_964373505.1 uncultured Planctomycetia bacterium | reverse complement strand
ATGATCGTGATGGCCAAACTGAAGTCCGGACATAGGCTATTCAGAAGAAAAGCGACTAGCGTGATTCGAGAGATAAGCCGTAGGATAACGTTGAATTTTGACTTATTAAGACCCAATGGGTGTTCCTTTATAATCTTTTTACTAATAGATGAAAACATCCCCTGACGCTTGATTCTAATTAAAGCTTACACTAAGAAATCAATTTTTACATGCAATCTAGCGCAATTTATTTAATCATATTCATATAATTTTAACTAATATTAACAAAAATCAGTTTACAAAGGGCCGCCTCTATGCTAAACTTACTCTTTAGAAACAGTGGAGTCGTTGGAGACTTGGTGATGAAGCGCGTTGGCAAATCGAGTGGTTTGTTTCTATTGTTAACTTTTAGCCTGGTCATGACAGCGCAGGCTGTAGAAGAAAATCATGAAACAAACAAATTTTCTATAGGCTTAGAATATGACAAAATCCGTAATAAAGAATTGCGCGCTAAAGACCCCGAAGGCGTCAGCTCCTTAAAAATCACTCAGAGTAGTCAGTTCTATTACGTATTTTCTTGGACGGTAATGCAAAACAATAAATTCACCGCCGGGGTTTATGGGAAAGTAGGAAAAGCGGACTTGACCTTGCGAAGCCTGGATAACATTTTTCAAAACACGCTTATTTTAAAATACGATTCGGGACTCGCCCTGGGCACCGGGGTTACACTGAAGTATGATTTAGACGATACGGTGGGGTTATCCGCAAACGCGGAATACAAGCAATTCCGGGCGGATTTAGATTCCGCCAGTTATTTTGAAGAAGAAGGTTTTAGTTTTTTTGGCGAGGATCATGTGAAAGTCAAAGATTTTGAAACTTCGCTTTTCCTGAGTAAGAAAATCTCTTGTACTCCGTTTGGCGGCCAGCTCCTCCTGCGCCCTTACGGAGGCCCTTTGCTTCATTGGACACGCATACAAACAGGTTCCGTGAATTTTGAAACTCCCAGCTTTGAGCTCGTAAGAAACGTTGACATGGGCGGAACTCCGCGTAAAAAAATCGGGTGGATTATAGGGGTTGATCTTTTAACACTCCATGAAGCATTAAAGCTCAGTTTGGAATACGAATTTCTTTCGGAGGATTCGCTTCGCCTATCCGTTAGGTATAATTTCTGAGCACGGGCGTCTTTGGGCGACCGGCGCGCCCGCCCCGGGTAATCTGCACCGCTTCTCAAAATCACTCTTCATTTCAAGAAGTCTTTCGCTGTTCCTCGCCACAAGCGCCAACCCATAACCGTCCGTAGCGAAACATTTGGTAAGTTCATAACCGATCCCGCTGGTGGGTCCGGTGATTAAAGCTGTTTTACTCATAGGAATTATTGATGGCGGATTGTTTCTCTTTTTCGGCGGGGGTTGACGCCGTGGCCTGGGTAGACGCCTCTATCTTTTTAATCCTTTGGTCCAGCGTGTCCAATCGCTCTTCAATCTTTTCCAACTTTTGATCAATAACGTCCACGCGCCGGTCCTGCGCTTTTATTTTCCTGGACAAATAATGGGAAGGTGACTCCAACTGGATGCCAGCGCCGATTTTGACGACGCGCGTGTCCTGAGGCACGTCAAAGATCATGCCGGGCGCCTCCGGAAAAGTCGTGTGGTATGCGGGCTCTTCCGTATTAAGTTGGGAATCGGATTTGTCGGCCGCCATCGCACATCGAATCAGCAAAAGGAAAATAGCCAAAAAGATCAGGATAAAGATCATGATCCCCATGGGCGATCGAGTAAAAAACCACTTGAGAGACGGAAAGACGCCTTCTTTGATCTCAACAGGCATCTCGCAATGGGGACAGGAAAGCTCGTCCTGCCCGAACGTGTATCCGCAACGCTTACATACCCCCGCTCGTAAACCCTTTCGCTCGTCCTCCTGCCACTTTTTGGCAAGAGACTCCGGGATATCCTCTTTGTTTTCCCATTCATTCCACTCCTCCGGCTCTATCAGCATATCAAATAGTACTTATTTACGAGGACGATTCATCGAGGATAGGAATAAGGACGGAGCTCGTTTTATCCAACGTTTTTTCCTCCTCCTCAGAAAGAGGCCTGGCAGAAGGAATGAACGTATCGGCGGATACGTCAATCGCGTTCCCCTCGGCAATCGCTAGGGTACTGCCAGATTTTAGGCGGACAAAGAGAACGCCGCGGCGTGACGCAAAGGTGGCGGCATTTTTTTTATTTTCGTCCAAAAAAATTCTTGCCCAAAACTGCACAGTTCCTTTTACGGTGACGACAGCCAGGGGAGTTTCTATTTCATAAGTGAAAGTATCCGGCAAAGCACGCGCATTCACAAGCACGGTTCCACTCTTCACCTGAAGGGAAATCGCGCTTTCACGAGCCTTGGCGAGGACCGCTTCAGCGCCCCCAGCCAACCGGCATCCCATGTACCAATAAAATGCGATGTCCATAGAACTGTCAATGTCAGCGCTTACCCTATCGTTCTGCTGGAGAACCGTATCGGGTTTTATAGAAACGCTTTTGCCGTTGCGCAGTAAACTCCCATTCCCGTCAAGATTGTAGATCGAAACGTTTTGGCCATAAGCCGGTGGTTGGCCCAGAAACGCCGAGGAGACAAATGCCATAAAAAAAACAAGATTAAACTTCTTCATGCTAGTATTATATCTTATCCTTTTGACAAAAAGACATCCTTTTAGTAGAGTATGCCTGTAAAAAATACTGCCTATGAGAGCTAATTGTCCACATGAAAAAAAATTGAAGATCCCGGTCATCTCCTCCCTGTTATTATTGTTTGCCTCTCAAGCCGCCGCCCTTGAAAAAGCCGAAGACTATCTCTTAAAAGGCAGCCAACAAGTCCAGAAAAAAAATTATCAAGAAGCCATTGGCGATTTTCAACAGGCGATTAAATTAGACCCGAAAAACAGCAAGGCGCATCTTCTGTTAGGACTCACCTACGCGAACACCGGAGATTTTGATCAGGCGGTCAAATACAGCCAAAACTCCCTCAGTATAGAACCCTCGTTCGCCGCTTACCATAATCTCGGCCTCATCTATGCCAACAAAGGAGAATACGAAAAAGCCCAAATGGCCTATGAAAAGGCGTTGGAGCTCAATCCTTCCAGTTACCGGGCATGGTACGAATTGGCGCTAATTCACGCGGGCAATAACGCGGGCAATGGACATTTCGATGAAGCCATCACCAGCTATAAGAAAGTTCTAGAAATGAATCCTCAATTCGCCGATGCTTACCTCGGATTGGGAGCCGCATTTTACTGGTCAGGAGATAAGGAATCCGCGCAAGAGATGGTGCGCCAACTGGAATCACTCGAAATGAAAACCAAGGCTGCCGAACTTCAATATTGGATCGATGACAAAGAAGCCAAGAAAAAAGGGGCTCCTTAAGACAGAACCGTCAGCGACACGGTCACCACGCAACGGACTTCGCTGGATTCTTTGTTTTTTGGTTGAATGTCGTATTTTTCCACTTTCAGGATGTCTTTCGTATCTTCGATGTGGTGGAAAAAGCTGACGATCTCGCCCATCTGTCCTTCACATTCCAAATTGGCGAAATATTTCTTGGTGTTGCCTTCCCCTTTTTCGGTCCCGGGTTTGACGTACAAGAGGCTTACGGAAGCATTCGTCGCAAGGGTTTCGATTTCTTTAAAGAAAGACGTCATTTGTTCCTCGGGTTTTTTCGCCTCAAGCGAATAAACCGCGAAACGCTGGACGTCGGCGTTGATCTGCCCTTTCCGGAGAAGAACTTGCAGACTTTTTCGGATGGCGGCCTCTTCGTCGCGGACTTTAGTTTCGGAAAGTTTCATTTGACGCGCCGCCGGACTCAGCACGAGCCGGTCCATCGAAAATACGGCGAGCGCGACGCAGGTTCCGGCCAGGATCAGCCGCTCTCGTTTGGACAGGTGCGCATAAAAAGCGGCCAGCTTCTTGATCATTCCGCCTCCCTCCCGCCGATCAAGGCGTTAATTTCAAAATCCTGTACGACTTTTCCGCCGTCGTTGCCGGAGGTCACGTACTTGGTTTTGACGCTTTTAAATTGCTTCGACTTCTCGAGATTCGTCACGAACGAAAAGACCGACCCCATCACAGCGGAAGTCCCCTTGACGGACAGCTTTTGCCCGTCCTCGTATTTCACGGAACTCAGACGCACGTCCGTAGGCAGTGTGTCATAAAGCGCGGCGAGCGCCTCGATGGAGTTGCCGCGGGTCGATAAATATTGTTTGATGACCTGAGTTTTGGTGGAGATCCGTTCGAGCTCTTTGGCACTTTCCTTCACGGATTGGTAGCGTGCCGTAAGGTTCTGGAGATAAGCGGTCTTGAAATAAACTTTACTGACAAACAAGGCGATGGCCAGCGACAGTAAGATCATGACGAACATCCCCGTCTTGACCATCTCCTTGCCCCGTTCCTCGAGACGGATCCGGAGCTTCTGTTCCTCAGAAACCAAATTGACCTTCATTTTTTCAAACAACAGAAGCGGCGCGATCAAATTAAAATACGAGACCTGTTTTGAAGAAGAGGCCGCCGCGCGCGCTTGTTTGGTGATGGGAAAATGGTTGTAATAAGTCTGGTGCTTGATCGGAATCGACAAGGTCTGGCTGAACAAATCGTCTAGGTCCGTGATTTCGGCGATGACGCCGGTCAAAAGAAGCAAGGACGGCTGAGGCCCCGCTTCGTCCGCGATGTAGGATTCGAGCGACTTGTGAAGCTCGTCCGTAAACCGTTCGTGGTAGACTTCCTTCTCCTCAAGAAGATGGCTGGCGCCGATCGAGATGCCTCTCACGAACAGAATCTTGCCTTTTTGGATCACGACAAAATTCGTAAAAACGGTGTCCATGTGCACAATCGCTGTCACATGGGCGCTCGTCTCGTTGTCCATGATCTTGGTGACCGCGTGGCAAAGGCCTTCCGGGGGGAAAAACACCTTTTCCAGATTCAAATTCGCCTTCTCGAGAATCTTCGTCTGCCGCACGACAATCTCCCGTGGCGCGATCACCAGGAGCGCCTTCGTATAGCTTTCCCGCACAATGCCGACGAGGAGTGTGTCCACGATGATCTCGGACCTCGAATACGGCGTGTGACGGCTCGCCTGAAGATTGACGATCTCCCTGATCTCCTCAGGGTCCCGTGACGGAATTTCAATGCTGCGCGTGATCACGGTGTGAAGGGGCACCGCGATAAACGCGCGCGGGTTCACGATTTTCAGATCGGCCAGCGTTTGTGTGATAAACGCGGCGATGTCCTCGTCGGACATGCCGCGGACTTCACGGCTGATCAGGTTCGCCACCTCAATCTTCAGCGCCGCGTGCCGCACATGCGCGATCTTCAGATACTCGTCGTTCAAATCGATGCCGATCAGATCGCGCTTATTATCTTTTTTCAAAAAATTCATTTTTTGGATGTCCACAGGACTTTGGAAAACCTCGAATAATAAACCTTGCCCAAACGATCCATCACGGCCTCACCTTCCACGCTTCCCGCTTGATTCTCAAACGCCGCCTTGCTTTTGACCATAAAAAAACTCGAAGACGTGCCGAATTTCTCCGTGGAAACCAGGCTCTCGAGCGTCGCCTGCTCCGCCGGGTTCAGACCAACCGCTTCCTTTAGATCAGAAACGATGTGGGCGGTGTCTTTAAAATAACGGTCGTCCAGAGTACCTGGGCTCCGGTCCGGGCCTAGGCAGTAGTCAAAAATTTTAGCCCCCACCCCCGATGCCAACGCCTCGAGCGCCTCCTTCGACGCCGTGTTGATATTGACCGCTCCCTGGCCGTAAACGGTCACGAAAGGCCTGACTTTATCGAAAATCTCCCGGTTTAACCCCTTCACCAGCAACAACTCATCGATCACTTCAAACGGCGCGTCCTTGGCTTCATACGGGTCCGGGAGGTCTTTGTAATCGCCGCTCTCAGCGCCGTAACTCGGGTGTTGGAAGGTGGCGTCAGAGTCTCTCCAGTCGACGATGCAGTACCCAAGATCTTCCGCGGTATCTTTACTCAGATTCGCCGTGATCTCAAAAAGCCGGCCGAGAGTCGGCGCATCTGCCTTATTCAGATTGATCTTTCTTTCCTCGTCGATAAGCCCGTAAACTTCTTCGGTTTCGTTGCTTTTCGGATCGACGGCCGGATAGCTCACCGAAAAATAGCCCGTTCCGGTCGTGACGTGCCTAAATAAAGAGGGCCGGTTGAACCAGTCGTCAAAACGCGTTTCCAGGTTTTTGGTCTCATCGGGGTTCTTCAAAAGTCCCCTGGCTTTTTCCACGCCCGAGTAAGCGACTGAATAAAGCGTGTCTAAAGCAACCAGTCTAGCCAGCAAAGAGGATTTTTGCAAGGCCCCGGACCCGAGGCTCACCACAAACACAGTCAAAATAGCCACGGACCACAACGCCAGAATAAGGATGCTTCCCCGGGCATTAAAATGAAGCTTCATGAATTAGGTCCCACCCGCCGGGATCTCAAAAGTCCTCACAAAAGACCCCGTCCGGTCAAGCCCGGCCACTTCACAACGGATAGTCACGGCCGACGGCAGTTTCTTCTCCTCTTCGGTCCATGCCTCTTTCCATCCGTAAAGCCGGGTTTGGGGATCCAACGCGAAATAAGCGATTTGAAACGAAATGACCCCCGTCAACACCGCCCGCGCTTGAGCGGGCTTATCTTTAAAAATCTGGCTTAAGTCTCTCTCTACCCGCAAAACCGTTTTTTGAGCGGGATCGTAAAAATAAGAGACCTCCCCGATCCCCCGGTCGCCCCCGAGAGAAGGTTTCGCGTCGATGCGGCACGCGAACGACACTTTATCCGGGGTTCCGGCAAACGGGAGGGGAGTGTAATGAAACGCGTTGTAAAAATCAAAGGACGTTTTTTCATAAAAAATATTCACGTCCTCAAAAACGTTTTGCCGGTTGAGCGTCGTCCAAACCCGGAATCCGGAGCTTAGGTTGGCGAATATCGCGAAAGAAATGACTGGGATCAGGGCGGCGGCAAGCAAAAGCTCGACCAGCGTAAATCCGGAGGGGTGTCCGGCGTTTTTTCGCCGGGGATTCATGCGCGGCTCACGAGGCCGTCGCGGTGTTCGTCGCAAGCAGCGTCCTCTTCAGGGAAACAGGCGTATGCCCTTCTTCCCATTGGACGCTCAGCTCCATCAAATAAAGATTCTTTCCCTCTTGCGGGCTGACCGTCAGATTCCAGGAAAACTCTTTTCCCGAATCGGTGAAACTGCCCGCGGGCGCTCCCTCTGAGGGCAGTTCCGAATAAAAAAGCGATTGCTTTGTCTCCCAGATTTTTTCGTCCATCCACCGCTCGGCCGCCAGCGAATGCGCGTAGCGGCTCAAAAGACTCGCCGAGCGCAAGAGACCGGC
>CAYJVC010000033.1:0-6771 GCA_964373505.1 uncultured Planctomycetia bacterium | reverse complement strand
CCCAATTTTTAACATCGTCGCCGCTCTCCTGGCCGTCGCGTCCGAGCGAATACAGGTCGTAATCGTAGGTCCGATGAACGCCGGGGTTTTTATACTGGTATTCGCGGCCCCAGGGGTCTATCGGTTTCTTTTCCAGGTAAGGGCCGTTCCAATTACTGGCCGAGGCGGGTTTGTTCAAAAGCGCGGCTAAACCACCTTCGTCCGCCGTCGGGTATTTGCCATTATCTAACTCATAGAGCTTGAGGCCGGTGGCGATATTGGCCTGGATATCGGCGGCCGCGGCGCCGGTCTTGGCTTGCTCCGAACGCCCGACAAGCCTGGGCATGACCATCGCGACAAGCGCGCCGATGATGATCACGACCAGCATGAGTTCAATCAACGTAAACCCGGCTTGCCGGTGTTCTTTCATCTGTCGCACGCTGCCTCCATTCTTTTTCGTTTCATAGTTTACTTTTCTTTTACAGATTTTATCCATTTGTTTTGCAATTCTTCCAGATCCTGGACAGACCCCGAATAAGCGGATTTAATGGCCTCGTCCAGGTTTTTCCCGTCACGCAACTGCCGGCAAAAATCCGTAAAACGCTGGGCACCATAAGTCCGGATCATGAAATCCACGACCGAAACGGCTTCCATGTAAAAAAAACGTATTTTTTGTTCGCTTTTGCCGTCGAGACTTTTCACGGCGGTAAGGTCTCTTAAAGGGATCACTTCTTTCTTTTGAAGAAGGACTAACGCGATGCGTTTCGACAAATCACGTTTCTTGGGTTCTGCCCACTGCGCGATGCCTTCGTCTAGCCATAACGGGATCTGGCCTTTAAACCCGACAAAATCACGAAAGATAAGATGAGCGATCTCATGCGGCAATAACGCCTCTAAAAAATCTTTGCTCTGGCGGTAGGTTATTATCTGTTTATGGGCGTAGTCGGCCATTCCCTCCGACCATCCAGGCTGGTCCGAAGCGTTCTGATAGCCCAATTTTGTGGAATAGACATAAATTTTTACTCGGTTCTCCCACTGCCAAAAATCGGAATAACGCGCGTAACCCAGATCCGACGCGATGTGGTTATAATAGTTCTCCGACCGCCTCAGAACTTCTTTCGCGAATGGTTCATCCGCTTCATAATAAATAATAAAATGGCCGCCTTTAAGTTCTTGCCATTCGAAAGAAAAAGCCTTGTGAAACCCCATCAGAAAACAGAGGACAAAAAATAGAAGACAGAAGCAGAATTTTCGAAACCCTCTTGCCCCGTGTCTGGCTCTGTCGTCTGACTTCTGTCGTCTGACTTCTGTCTTCTGAGCGCCCATTGTCTTATTTCACTGCCAAATTCAACTCGAACATCGGCAAAAGCATCGCGATCACGATGAACCCGACCACCAGCCCCATGGCCAGGATCATGAGCGGCTCCAAAAGCGACGTCATCACCTTGACGGCCTCCTCGGTTTCTCTTTCGTAAAAATTGGCGATTTCCTCCATCGCTTCGTCGAGTTTTCCGGATTCCTCTCCGACCGACGTCAAATTCGTCATAAAAAGCGGAAAATGCTTCGATTTTTTAAGGCTTTGGCCAAGCGTTCCGCCTTCGGCGATTTCTTTTCGGGTCTGATCGAATTCCGCGCGTAAAATCACGTTGCCCAACACCGGCGCCGTGATTTCGATCGCCTTCAGGATCGGCACGCCGCATTTGATCAGAATTTCGAGCGTTCGGGCAAAACGGGCCAGTTCGGCCTTCAACACAAAGCCTTTGACGAACGGCAACCGGAGGCTCAGGCGGCTCCACAACTGCCGGACCTTCTCGGTTTGGAATTTCACAAACGCGATCCCTCCGACGATCAGCGCCGCTAAAATTCCTAAAAGCCATTTCTGTTCGAACACGTGGCTCACCGCGATCAAGATGCGGGTCGGAAGCGGCAAGTGCTCGCCCATCGTCGCGAAAAGATGCGTCAGGCGCGGCACGACAAACGTAAGCATAAAAATGACGGTGCCGGCGCCGGTGACCGCCATGAGCGCCGGATAGGCCATCGCCGTGCGGAGTTGGGAAATAATCTGCTCCTGCTTCTGCCGGTAGACGGCGATACGCATCAGCGATTCCTGAAGCGTGCCGCTGTCTTCGCCGGTACGCACCATCGCGATATAAATGGAAGGAAAAAGCTTGGGATACTGCGACAGCACGGCCGAAATGGATTTGCCATTTTTAACCTCGTCTTGCGTGTGGAGCAGAACGCTCTTAAAACGCGGGTTCTGGGTTTGCTCGGAAAGAATCCAGAACGCGCGTAAGATCGGCACTCCCGACTTAAGCAGCGTCGAGAGCTGCCGCGAGAAAATCGTGATTTCAGATGACTTGATTCTACCGGAAAATAACCCCGCCGGGGCGGCTGTAGTGGGGGTTGGCGCGGCCGCGGGGGCCGGGGGAGCGGAGGAAACCTCCTTCGGCGCTTTCTCACTCGTACTCGCTTCCCGGATACTCACCGGGATCAGGCCTTCGTCACTGAGCCTATTCACCGCTTCTTCTTCGGTCGCCGCTTCCACGACGCCCGTCAAGACTTCCGTGGGACCTTTTTTGGCTCGATAAACAAAATGCGGCACGTTTACCTCGTTTCTTTTTCGACGAATTTTTCAAGCCGTGAACGGGCGGGCGCGGACAGATCCAGAAAACAGACCGCCGTATCGTACGATTTGTCGGCCTCGATCTCTTCTTGGCGCACGACCCGAGCCAGGCATTCGATCGGGTCGCCCCTGTCCGGGACTTCGATAAATAACTCGAGGATGGCGCTGACCGGAATATTTTCCTTTCCGATGAAGAGCAGTCCGCCCGCGGAAACGTTTTTTGTCAGCGAGAATTCCCCGTCTTTTTTCAAGAGATCCTTCGACCATTGTGAGCGTTCCACAAGTTTATAACGGATCTTCACTTGGTGCTCGAGCCGCATAAAAATTCTCTGCTCGCGATCCGACGGGATAGGGCTACCGGTTTGTCCCGGACCCGCGGCCCTGGGGGGATAAAAACCCTGGGCCTCCTTTTCCGGAGCCAGATTTCCTTCTTTGTCGCCCTGGGTGGCCTTCAATATCTCCTCGATCGTCGTGAGCCCCTGAATCACCTTTTGCCAGCCGTCCTGCCGGAGCGTGCGCATGCCTTCGAGCCGGGCCTGCTTTTTGATTTCGCCGGCGGTGGCCCTTTTCATGATAAGCGACTTGATGCTCTCGCTGATGAGTAAAATCTCGTAAATCGCGATCCGGCCCCAAAATCCGGTGAAATTGCAATGGCTGCATCCCTTCCCCTGATAGACCTTGAACTCATTCTCACTTTTCAAGCTGACCTCTTTGGCGATCTTTTTTTTCATTTCGAAAGCGGCAGACGTGACGTTTTCTTCCTTGCAATGCTTGCAGATCAATCGGACCAGGCGCTGTCCGATGAAGGATTCGACGCTCGAAGCCACCAGATACGGTTCGACGCCGATATCGATAAGACGCGTGATGCCGCTGCTGGCGTCGTTGGTGTGAAGCGTCGAAAAAACCAAATGGCCCGTGAGTGCCACGCGGATCGAGATCTCGGCCGTTTCCAGGTCCCGGATTTCCCCGACCATCATGACGTCCGGGTCGTGGCGCAGCATGCTGCGGAGGCCTCGCGCAAAATCCAGTCCGATGGCGGGAAGCACTTGGATTTGCGTGACGCCGTCCATTTCGTACTCGATCGGATCCTCGATCGTGATGATTTTTCTCTCATCGGTATTGATCCGGTTGAGACATGCGTACAGCGTCGTGCTCTTTCCGCTGCCGGTCGGGCCGGTGATCAGGATGATCCCATGGGGTTTTTGGATTAAATTCTCAAACGTCTCAAGCTGTTCGAGGCTCAGGCCCAGCTGCGTGAGGTTAAAAATCCGGTTCATCGGCAACATGCGGATGACAACCCCTTCGCCGTAAGGCGTCGGGATCGAGGAAACACGAAGATCCAGCTGAGTGTCCTCGACCTTGACGATCGCCCTCCCGTCCTGGGGAAGGCGGCGTTCCACAATATTGAGGCTCGACATGATCTTGATACGGGAAAGAACGGGTAAAATAAAGCGCACGATTTCCGGAGGGACGTTCGCGTTATACAGGATCCCATCAATGCGGTATCGAAGTTTGACCTTGCCGCGGTACGGCTCGATATGAATGTCGGTCGCGCGCTTTCGGTAAGCTTCGAGAATGATTTGGTTGACAAGCTTGCCGACCGATGCGCCGTCGGCCATTTTTTCTATATCTTCGAGCGCCGTCTCGGTCGAATCCGCCAGTTCCTGAGGGGCGGCGGTGGCCATCATTTCATGAATCGTGCCGGCCGCGAATCCGTACACTTTCTTCACGGCCTCGGCGATTTCTTTTTGCCGCGCCAAAACGATTTCTATTTCGTAGCCAAGATGCGCCCGGATGTCGTCGCGCGTTCTCAAATCCACCGGCGAGGACACCGCGATCGTCAATTTTCTTTTGTCGAGACGAACCGGGACCATCCGGTAATATTCGGCTATTTTAAGCGGAACTTTTTCGGCGATCACCGGCTCCACCTTGAAATCCGACAATTCCATCACGGGGATGCGAACAAGGTCTGACAGGCATTTTAAAAGATCATCTTCAGCCACCAGCGACTTTTTCAAAATCAGGCTGAAAAAACTGTCCTTTGAACTGGAGGCCTCATCGATCACCGGCTGAAGCGCTTCCTGTCTCACAAGTTCTTTTTTAACAAGGGCTTCAGATAATAGCGTATCGTTTTTTGTAAGCATCAGACCAGCCTTCCTATCATGTAAAATTCTTCTTCCCGTCTTTTGTCCATTTTACCCGAAATAATCCGTTCGCACCCATCAAGTGTCTCACGAATCGCCACGTGGTCCCCTTTTTTGCCGGTGTAGCGTTCGGCGACCGCAAACGGCTGGGTTAGGAAGTTTTGGATCTTCCGCGCCCGCTCATAAAGTGTCCGGTCCGCCTTCGAAAGCTCGTCGATGCCGATCACCAACACGATCCGTCTTAGTTCTTCATATTTCTGAAAATGATGGATGACTTCCTGTGAGATCTCGTAATGCCTCTGCCCCACGATGTCGGAATCCAGATTGGAGGAGGAGGATTGCAGCGGATCAATGGCGGGATATAAACCCATCTGGACCTTTTCGCGCGATAGAACCATCAAAGAGTTTAAAAAGGTGAAAATGGCCACGACGGCCGGGTCTGTCATATCGTCGGCGGGCACATAAACCGCTTCAATCGAAGTAATGGATCCTCCGGCTCCTTCGGAATCACGAATGCGTTCATGAAATTCGCTGGATTCAGAAATAAGCGTAGGCTGATAACCGGTCTCCGAAGGGATCCTCCCCAAAAGGGTTGAAATCTCAGCGCCCGCTTGAATAAAACGGAAAACGTTATCGACAAAGAGAAGCACATCCTTATTTTGTTTTTGAATCGATTCCGCCATGGTGATGCCGGTCATCGCCGCGCCATAACGCGCGCCCGGCGGGTCATTCATTTGCCCGAAAACCATCATCGTCTTTAAAAGAAGATTGCTCTCCATAAGATGATAATACAATTCGTTTCCTTCACGCAAACGTTCTCCGACGCCCGCGAACACGCAGCTTCCCTGATGTTTTTGAACGATATGGTAAATAATCTCAAGCGTAATGACGCTTTTGCCGAGGCCGGCCCCCCCGAGAATTCCGGTCTTGGTGCCTTTGACCAAAGGGTATAAAAGATCGATGATTTTGATGCCGGTCTCGAGGATTTCTTCGCCGCGGCGTTTTTCGATTTTAAAATTGGGGACGTGCGTCCCGTGCTCGGGACGACGGATAGGGCTCGTGAGTTTATGCTCAATTTTTCCTTTTTGGTCGATCGGATCCCCAAGCACATTGATGATACGCGAATACAAGCCGTCCCCCACCGGAATTTCTATTGACGCACCCGTAGGGGTGGCGGACGCGTGGCGCTGCAGATTGATCGTCGATTGGATGGCGATCGAACGCGCAATATTGCCGGGCAGATGCTCGGCGACCTCGAGCGTGATCTGCCGTCCATCGAGCGCTTGGACGTGGATGACGTCATAAATATCGGGGACTTCGGCGAAGCTCGAAAATTTGACGTCCACCACGGGGCCCTGCACGCCGACCACTTGGCCCGGCGCGCGTCCTGGCTTCGAGTCATTTGGCATAAATGCTCCTGGCCGCGAAAAGCTCACGCATATTTTGGTCGATGATTTCATGTCTTCTGCGGAAATACTGCAAAAGCAGTTTCTTATTCGTGTCGGCTATTCTCTGCGAACTTTCTTCCAAATGCACGAACCGCGCGGTCTGCTCCGCCAGGCGGCTCATGCCAAATATCTCGTAAAACCTCTCGCCTAAATAAAGAAACACCAGGTACTCGAGAATTTCCGCCGGAGTGGATTCAAAAATCGGCGCTGTCGCGGGTTCGGCGGAGTCCGGTGCCGGCCGTGAAGTCTCCGATTTTCTCACAAACGGCATGAGCGTTTCCGTTTCGAGGCGGTAAAAAACCAAAGAAATCGCCTTCGGGTAAACCACCCGGACGGCGCCGATCTGTCCGGCGAGAATTTTTTCGATCAAAAAATCCCGGATCTCGGCGGCCTGACGGTGTCGTTCGCTGTCGACGACGCCCGGAAAATACACGAAAGGCATCTTCAAATCCTGCGCGTAAACCTGCCCCCGCTCGCCGATGACGATGAGCCGGCCGCTATTTTCGCGCACGAGATCGGCCGCGCATGAAACCACCTGCAGGTTCATGCCGCCCAAAAGGCCGGCGTCCGACGTGAC
>CAYJVC010000032.1:13718-15715 GCA_964373505.1 uncultured Planctomycetia bacterium | reverse complement strand
TAGGCCAAACGCCCGGCCGTCACCGCGCACTTCATTGCCTCAGCCATCTTAACGGGGTCTTTCGCAGCGGCAATGGCCGTGTTCATGAGAACGCCGTCCGCGCCCAGCTCCATCGCGATCGCCGCATCCGACGCCGTTCCGACGCCCGCGTCGACGATCACGGGCACTTTGACTTTTTCTAGAATAAGTTCGATGTTGAGCCGGTTCAAGATCCCCTGGCCCGAGCCGATCGGCGCGGCCAGCGGCATGACACAGGCCGCGCCGGCATCCTCGAGCTTCTTGGCCATGATCGGGTCATCCGTCGTGTAGGGCATCACGATAAACCCTTCCTTCACGAGCTCCTTCGTGGCCTCCAAAAGCGCCAGGGTGTCGGGCATCAACGTCTTTTCGTCCCCGATCACTTCAAGCTTCACGAGATCCGAGAGCCCCGCCGCCCGCCCCAGGCGCGCCGCGCGAACCGCCTCTTCCTTCGTGTAGCAACCGGCCGTATTCGGCAGCAAAATATATTTTTTGAGGTCGATCGCGTCCAACAGAGACTCTCCGCCACAAGACGCTGGCGGACTCGTCCACAAAGCGTCTTGTGGACGGACTCGCCGACGCTTTGTGGCGAGTTTAGTCCGGTCCAAATTAACCCGCCGCACGGCCACAGTCACCATCTGGGCGCCCGAGGCCTCGAGAGCCCGACGCATCTGGCCAAACGAAGCATACTTGCCCGTGCCCACGATGAGCCTTGATCTAAGCTCGAGCGCTCCTATTTTTAGCGGACTAATCGGCCTCAACGACGGCTCCCTTTTCCACGGCTACAATTCCTTTGGGAGTGACCGTAAACCTCTTTCGGTCTTTCGCCAGATCGTAACCTATCTTCGCGTTCGGCATGACCTTCACGTACTTATCGATGATCGCGTTTTTTATCTTGGCGTAGCGCCCCACGTCCACTCCTTCCAAAAGAAGCGAACCCTCGACCTCGGCATAACTGTTCACGCGCACATTGGCCGAGAGGATCGAACGCAGCACACTGCCTCCCGAAACAATGCACCCGTCCGACACCAGGGAATCCAGCGCCTGCCCGCGCCTCCCTCCAAGAGTTTGCGCGAACACAAATTTCGCGGGCGGGTACTGCAGCTGATACGTGCGAATCGGCCAATCGCGGTCATAGAGATTGAACTGGGGGTTTATTTGTATGAGATCCATATTCGTCTCGTAATAGGCATCGAGCGTGCCCACGTCGCGCCAATAAGATACTGCTTTGTCGTTCTTATCGACGAATTGAAATGCGATGATCTTCCTCGTCCCCTTTCCTATCATCTGAGGGATGATGTCCTTCCCGAAATCGTGCGCGGTTTTTTTGTGCGCGTCCTCTTCCAGTTCCTCCTCGAGCGCCTTCCGGTTAAAAATGTAAATTCCCATCGAGCCGTAGATATTTTCTGGGTCGCCGGGGATCGTCTTGGGGGCCTCGGGTTTTTCCTCAAAACCGGTCACGTTATGGGCGCTGTCGACCTCGATGACACCCACGCTCGAACCTTCCTCGAGGGGAACCGGCACCACGCCGATCGTCAGGTCCGCGCCCAATTCACGGTGCCTGTCCAGCATCACCTTGTAATCCATCTTGTAAACG
Source organism: uncultured Planctomycetia bacterium (assembly GCA_964373505.1). Taxonomy (GTDB): domain Bacteria; phylum Omnitrophota; class Gorgyraeia; order 2-02-FULL-51-18; family 2-02-FULL-51-18; genus CAYJVC01. The sequence goes on along the minus strand of CAYJVC010000032.1, from coordinate 14,100 downwards.
TGGTCCCCGGCGAGGATCAGGATCTGGTCCGGATTTTCGGTCTCGATCGAATAAAGATTCTGGTAAATGGAGTCTGCGGTGCCCTGGTACCAGTGCTCGTCGAGCCTCATTTGAGCGGGCACGACGTCGATGTATTCGCCTACTTCCGGGTTCAGCACATTCCAGCCCATGCGGATATGCCGCGCCAAGGACTGCGACTTGTATTGGATCAATACATGGATATTGCGAATGCCCGAATTCACGCAATTCGAGAGCGTGAAATCAATGATCCGGTAAATGCCGCCGAACGGCACCGCGGGTTTCGCGCGGTCCTTGGTCAGGGGGTGCAAGCGCTCGCCCTTGCCGCCGGCCATGATGAAAGTCAGAAGTTTTTTCATTTAAC
>CAYJVC010000032.1:0-13618 GCA_964373505.1 uncultured Planctomycetia bacterium | reverse complement strand
GAAATGAAAATAAGGCTCAAGTTTTTCTCTTTTTGCAGCTTAAGAAAAAGATTCAATACCTGCGCCTGCACAATGACATCAAGCGACGAGACCGGCTCGTCGCAAACGAGAAGCTCGGGGCCCAGGCAAAGCGCCCGCGCAATGGCCACGCGCTGGCACTCGCCTCCGCTCATTTGGTGCGGGAACCTGCCGAGGAATTCGGGCGGCAGCTCGACACTTTTCAGGATATCCTCGAGTCCCATCCCGGCTCGTGGCACGGCCTCGCGATGCACGAGAAAGGGCTCGGCCAATATTTGCCTGACATTCATCCTGGGGTCGAGAGAAAGAAAGGGATGCTGGAACACCGCTTGCACCTTTCTTCTGAATCGCTTCCACTCTTCGCGGGAAAAATCGTTCATGCGACGGCCCTGAAAAAAGATCTCCCCGCGATCCGGCGACAAAAGCCCCAGGAGCAGCTTCGCAAGCGTCGACTTGCCCGACCCCGACTCCCCCATGACCCCGAGCGTTTCTCCCGCTTTGACCGATAGGCTCACGTCCGCAACAGCCGTCACATGCGAAAAAACCTTTGTAAGGTCTTTGGCTTCAAGGATCATATCACGCGATCTCTATAAAACTTTTGGGGCTTGAGCCGTAAGAGCCCGCATTAAAAAGCCGCCGTGAGTAAATATCCACGGGCTCGAAACCCCGCGCCTGTTTTTTCATTTTCTCCACAAGCCGACCGCGTTGCATCACATAGATACAGTCCGCGCGCTCCGCCGCGAGCGGAAGGTTGTGAGTGATAAAAAGGATCGTAAGCGATGCTTCCTTTCGGAGGTTCACCAGAAGCTCCATGACCTCGTGTTCTGTTGCGGCATCAAGCGCCGTCGTCGGCTCATCCGCCACGAGAAGCCGTGGCTCGGCGATGAGCGCCATCGCGATCATCGCGCGCTGTTTCATGCCTCCGGAAAGTTCATGCGGAAAACTTCGGTAAACGCGCTCCGGATCCTGGATCCTGACGCGTTCGAGAAGCGCGAGCGATCGCCGCCTGGCATCCGCACTTGAACCGCCAAAATGGGCGAGGCGGGTTTCATCCAGCTGTTCGCCCACTTTCATCAGGGGATTGAACGATGACGCCGGGTCCTGAAAAACATAGCCGATCCTTGCGCCGCGGACTTTAAGAAGCGCCTCCTCTGGACAGGACAGAAGCTCAAGCGGCGCGCCGCCCTCGTAGGCGAAACGGATCGCGCCGCTCAACCGATGGGGCCGCATGAGCCTGCAAATGGAAAGTGCCGTGACGGTTTTGCCCGACCCCGACTCCCCCACGAGGGCCGTAAAAGAGCCCTCCGGCACGCTTAGGCTCAGTCGGTCCACGGCCCGGAACGCCTCGCGACCGGGGCCCGACTTAAGGAATTCCACACTTAAATTCTCGATTTCCAGTATCACATCTTTTCGCGGAGCGCCTCGCCCAAAGCGTTGGCGGACAGGATCGTGAGAAATATCATCACACCCGGAAAAAAAGTCATCCACCAGGCCACGCCCAAGACACCCTTGCCGTCCGACAGCAGATTCCCCCAACTCGGCGTCGGCGGCTGAACGCCGATCCCCAGAAAGCTCAAGCCCGACTCCACGAGCACCGCCCCCGCCAGGCTCAGCACGGCGTTCACGATCACGGGGCCCATCGCGTTGGGCACGAGATGCCTGAAAATGATCCGCGCGGGGCCCGCCCCAAGCGCCCTGGCCGCCAGCACAAACTCCCTCTCTTTCAGGCTCAGCACCTCGGCGCGCACAAGCCGGGCCGTGCCCATCCAGCTTGTCACGCCGATGATCACCATGACATTGAAAATATTGGGTCCAAGGACCGCGATCACGGAGAGCACGAGAAAAAATGTCGGAAAACAGAGCATGATATCGGTGAGCGCCATGAGAAGCCGGTCACACCACCCGCCAAAATATCCGGCGAGGGCGCCGACCACAACGCCCAAAAAAACGGAGAGGATCACGGCCACCCATGCCACCGTAAGCGATACGCTCGTCGCGTGCAAGACCCGCGCGAATAGGTCGCGGCCCAACGCGTCGGTCCCGAAGAGGTGCGAGACCGACGGCACTTCCAAAAGATGCGAGTAATTGACGGCACCCGAGGCATCTGAAAGTAAAAAAGGCGCCGCGATCGCCACGGCTGAAAGCAACACGAGCCAGCCGATCGCCAGCCGAATGCCGCGACTCATTTTAATTGGATCCTCGGGTCCACGATCGCATACGCCATGTCCGCGAGCAGGTTCCCCAAAAGCGTGAGAAATGCTCCCAGCACCAGGATCCCCATGATCACCGGGTAGTCCCGCGTGAACACCGAGTTGAAGAAGAGCCGCCCCATTCCGGGAATCGAAAAGATCGACTCAAAGATCACGCTGCCGCCCAAAAGCCCCGGCACCGAAAGACCTAAAAGCGTCACGATCGGCAATGCCGCGTTCTTGAGCGCATGGCGGTAAAGCACCTTTTTCTCGGGCAGGCCCTTGGCGCGAGCCGTGCGGACATAGTTCTCTTTAAGCTCCGTGATCATGCTGCTGCGCATGTAGCGTGAGATCCCGGCCAGCCCCGTGATCGACGCGACAAAGACCGGCAGGACAAGGTGCCTGGCGAGGTCCACCGCCTTTTCCAAGGCGCTCATCTCGTCAAAATGGATCGAATGCAGCCCTGAAACGGGTAAAAGACCAAGCGTCACGCCAAAAATACTCATGAGAACAAGCGCTATCCAGAAAGTTGGGATGGAAAAGCCCGCGAGCGTCCAAAACGATAGCCACCGATCCGTGCGGCTTCCTTCATGGACGGCGCCGAACACCCCGAGCGGCACGCCGGCGCAGAGGATCACAAAAAGCGTGAGGAGATTGAGAAATAGCGTGACCGGAATGGCCTTTCCGATCTTGGCAGTGACTTTTTCGCCATCCACGAACGAATTCCCGAGATCGAACCGGGCGATCTTCCGCGTCCAGGCCCAGTACTGTTCATGAAGCGGCCGGTCAAGCCCATAAAGAATTTTAAGCTTTTCTTTGGCCTCGAGCGTCATCTTAGGATTGAATTCAGCCTTTGCCTCGACGGGACTGCCAGGAGAAAGATGGATCACAAGGAAACTGACAAATGTAATCCCGATAAATAAAGGGATAAGTCCAAACACTCTCTTAAAAAAATAAATAAGCATTTTTATTTTAGTTCGTCATCCTGAGCCCATTCGCTACGCTCAGGGTAAACTCCGCGAAGGATCTAAATCAAGATTCTTCACTCGCTTCACTCGTTCAGAATGACGTTTCATTTCTCCAGTTGAACTTTATATTTCTGCTCATTTTTTGGAACGAACCATTCGGTGAAATTGTAGCCGATGCCGATCGGCGCCGGCGTGGGCCCACGAAATCGCTTGTGAAGCGCCAAAAGCGCGTCCGGCACGAAGAGGAACGTGTACGGCTCGTCGTCGCTTATCAGTTCATGGATCCGGTGATAAATGGGCGCGCGATCCTCCTCCCTGAACGAGCGCCGGCCCTGTTCGAGAAGCGCATCGACCTCCTCATTTTTGTAAGACACGAAGTTGAACTCGCCGGGGCGCGTTTTGGAAGAATGAAAGATATCGAAGATATCGGGATCGTACGAAAGGTTCCACGCCAGGAGCACCGCCTCGAATCTTTTTTTATCGATGAATTCCCTTAGGAATGTGCCCCACTCGACGATCTGGATCTTGACCTCGATCCCGACCTCCTTGAGGCGTCTTTGAATGATCTCGCAGGCCATTTTGCGCTGTTCATTGCCCTGGTTGGTGAGGATCGTGAATGAGAACTTGCGGCCGTCTCTCTCGAGGATGCCGTCCCCGTCATGATCGGTCCAGCCAGCCTCGTGGAGCAGTTCCCTGGCAAGCTCCGGATCAAATCCGGCCGGCTTCACGCGCGGATTGTGAGCCCAGGAAGCCGGAAGGAACGGCCCCGTCGCGACACGTCCGAACCCCAGAAGCGTCACGTCCGCAATCTCCTGCTTGTTGATCGCAAAGCCCAGAGCCTTGCGCACCGTTTTATCCCGAAAGAGCGGATTTTCCAGGTTATAGCCCAGGTAGGAATAACCGAAGCTGGGGTACCTGTATTTCGCGTAGGTGTTCTTGAAAAAACCCGTGTCCGTTTGGCGTTTGAACTGAAGCGGAGCAAGCCCCGCCGAATCAAGGTTCCCGGTCTGGAGCTCAAGGAATATCGTCGCCGCATCCGGAATGATCCGGGTGACGACCCGTTCGATAAAAGGCCGTCCCTGAAAGTAATCGTTGTTCGCCCAAAGCTCAAGAAGTTCCCCGGTTTTCCATTTTTTTAAAACATAGGGCCCCGTGCCGACGGGGTTCCGAGAGAAATGCGTTTTCATCAGATCCTCGTTTTGCAAGAGGTGCTTGGGCACGATGCCCATGCTCCAGCTCGCAAGCCCCGGCGAGAACGGCTCCTTGTAACTTACTTCGACCGTGACGTCATCAATGACCTTGAGCGATCCGACTTTCTCAAAATCGCCGCCGTACGGCGTCGGCGTATCGGGGTCTTTAAGCGTTTGGAGCGTGAATTCTACGTCGGCGGCCGTGAAAGGCCGGCCGTCCTGCCACTTCACGTTCTTCCTGAGATGAAAAACGATCTTCATCCCTCCGTCCAGGACCTCAAAGCTTTCGGCAAGGTCGCCGACGATCTTCAAGTCCTTGTCATATTTCACGAGGCCATTGAAGACAAGCTTTGAAATTTCAAGCGAGGCAGAATCGGAGGCAAAAAAAGGAATGAGGTTGACAGGTTCTCCGATCGAAGCGGTGACAAAGATATCCCCGGGTTCGGGTTCCGGCGCCGCTGACAAAACCGCCTGGAAAGCAAGAAGAACAAGCCCAATCCAGAGCGTTGAGGGAGCGATCTTTTTACTGGGAGGGAGCGGCCGCGGGTTGTTCTGCAGGTTTTGTTTCCGGAGCAGGGGTCGCCTCCTGGGTTTGGGCGGGAACGGATTGTTTCAAGACTTCCACCAGGCGGTTTTTCTCCATCAGCGACTTGCCTTTATGGACGGACATTATCCCCAAAACAAGCGACGTGAGGATAAAAATAACCGCGCATACTTCGGTCGCCCGCGTCATGAACGCGTTTGTCTGCGTGCCCAATATGCTTTGGGGCTGGCCGCCCGCGATATCCGACAGCCCTCCGCCGCGTCCGGCCTGCAGCAAGATCACGGCGATCAGGACCAGGCACACGAAAATATGAACCGCTATCAAAAATACGTACATTTTAGGAACTCCCGCTTTTAAAAGATCAACCTTTGATGCTTCCCGAGGAAGCCGCCACCACCGAGGCGCTTTTCACGATCTCGCTGAAACTCGCCGCATCGAGGCTGGCTCCCCCGACAAGCGCTCCGTCAATATCGCTCTCCTGCATCAAGTTCGCGATATTGTCCGGCTTGACGCTGCCGCCGTACAGGATCCTCATCCCTTCGGCAGCGTCGCGACCGAAAGATCTTGCCAGCCCGTTCCGAATAAAGGCGTGCACTTCCTGGGCCTCGTGGGGAGTGGCGACTTTTCCGGTGCCGATCGCCCAGACAGGCTCATAGGCGATCACGGCCCCCCTTATTTCCTGCGCGCTGAAATTCGTAAAACTGCCTTTGAGCTGGGTCTCGATGACCTTAAAGGTTTGATCCGCTTCCCGCTCGGCCAGGCTTTCACCGATGCAAACGATCGGCGTAAGCCCGCTTCTCAAGACGGCCTTGGCCTTTTTATTCACGACCTCATCTGTCTCGTGAAAAAATTGCCGGCGCTCGGAATGGCCCACGATCACAAAGACGGCGCCCGCGTCCTTCACCATCGTGGGGGAAATTTCGCCGGTAAACGCGCCCCTTTCTTCCCAATAGACGTCCTGGGCGCCGAGCTTGATATCGGAATCCACGAGAATTTCGGAAACGCTGCTAAGCGCGGTCGCAGGCGGGCAAATGACTATCTCGACGCTTTGGATGTCCCCGACCTGCCTCTTTAAGAGCGTGACGAGCTCTATCGCTTCCTTGATATTTTTATGGAGCTTCCAGTTGCCCGCAATAATGGGTTTTCGCGTCATCGGATCTATTTCCCCTCTAAGGCCGCAAGCCCCGGCAAAAGCTTGCCTTCCAGGTACTCCAAGGAAGCACCGCCGCCGGTTGAAATGTGGGTCATTTTGCCGTCCAAGCCAAAACCGATCACGCACGCGGCCGTATCGCCGCCCCCAATGACGGTCGTCGCGCCCGGGAGTTTCGAAAGCACAAGCGCGATCTCGTGAGAACCCTTTGAAAAGGGTTTCATTTCAAATATCCCCATGGGACCGTTCCAGACCACGGTCATCGCACTTTGAAGCGTCTTTGAGAATAAAGCCGCACTTTTCGGGCCGATATCCACGCCGAGCCATCCTTCGGGTATGGACGGACCCTCGATCCGCATCGGGGCGCTTTCATCCACTTTCTGGACACACACGTGATCAACCGGCAGAAGGATCCCTACTTTTTTCTCTTCGGCTTTATCCAAGATCATCCTCGCCAGGTCCAATTTGTCCTTTTCGTACTTGGAGGCCCCGATGCCTACGCCTTGTACCTTTAGGAACGTATAGGCCATCGCGCCGCCGATCAGAATGTTATCGACCTTGGAGATCAGGTTCTCCGCGACACCGATCTTGTCCGACACTTTGGATCCCCCTAAGATCGCCATGAATGGCTTCTTGGGATTCTGCATCGCGTCGCCCAAATACCGGACCTCCTTTTCCAGCAGAAACCCGGCGCCGGCAGGCAGGTATTTCGTGATCGCTTCGATCGAGGCATGCGCGCGATGGCTTGAGCCAAACGCATCGTTGATGTAAATGTCTCCGTTCTCTGCGAGCTTCTTTGCGAACGAAGCATCGTTTTTTTCCTCGGCGGGCGTGAAGCGCAAGTTTTCAAGAAGCGCCACCTGGGTCGTGCCATGCAAACGGGAGAGCTCCTCTTTCACCTTCGGACCCACCGAGTCTGAGCACTGAATGACGGGCTTCTTTAAGAGCTCTGAAAGGCGTTTCGCGGCCGGGCGAAGGCTCATCGAAGCGACGGGTTTGCCCTCGGGGCGTCCCAGATGGCTCATCAGCACCACGGATGCCCCGTGGTCCAAAGCGTATTGGACCGTCGGGAGGCTCGCCCGGATACGGTTATCGTCCGTGACGTTCAGTTCTTTATCCAACGGCACGTTGAAGTCGACGCGGACAAGCACCCGCTTGCCGCGCAGGTCGAAGTCTCGGATCATCTTCATGGACCGGCCTGATAAGATTATCGGCGCGCTTCGACCAAAAGTGTTTTACCGACAAACGCGCAAAGGTCCACCACACGGTTGGAGTAGCCCCACTCATTGTCATACCAGCTGAACACTTTCGCCAAACGCTTATCCACCACATTGGTGAGCTCGGCGTCTACGATGGAAGAGCTTGGGTTATTTTGGAAGTCTTTGGAAACAAGCGGCACCGTGCAGAATTCAAGGATCCCCTTCATTTTACCCTGGGAGTATTCCTTGAATACCGCGTTGATCTCTTCCTTCGTGGCGTCTTTGGCAAGCTCGCAAGTAAGGTCCACCACCGAAACATTCGGGGTCGGGACGCGGATCGCAACGCCGTCCATCTTGCCCTTAAGTTCGGGGACCACGAGGCCTATGGCCTTGGCGGCGCCGGTCGAGGTCGGGATCATAGAAAGAGCCGCCGCGCGGGCGCGGCGCATATCCTTGTGCGCCAGATCCAGCACTTTTTGGTCGTTCGTGTAGGAATGGATCGTGGTCATGAAACCCCGTACGATCCCGAAACGGTCCACAAGCGCCTTGGCGATCGGCGCCAGACAATTGGTCGTGCAAGACGCATTGGAAATAATGTGGTGTTTGGCGGGGTCATATTTCTCCTGGTTCACGCCCAGCACGATCGTGATATCTTCGCCTTTGGCGGGAGCCGAGATGATGATCTTTTTCGCGCCGCCTTTCGTGATGTGGACTTCCGCCTTTTCCCTGTCGGTGAAAACTCCGGTGGACTCTACGACAATATCCACCCCCATGTCCGCCCAGGGGATCTGCGCCGGCTCCTTGTAGTTCAACACTTTGAGGACCTTTCCGTTGACGCGAAGGCCATCCTGCCCGACCTTGACATCCCCGGCAAAAGTCCCTAGGATCGAGTCATACTTCAAAAGATGCCCCAGTGCTTCCATCGGCACCGGCAGGTCGTTGACCGCCACAAACTCAATTTGTGGGTTGTTAAAACCCGCGCGAAAAACGTTGCGGCCGATGCGCCCGAAGCCGTTGATCCCAACCTTGATCGCCATGAGTGAACCTCCTCCAAAAATTACGCCGTTTAGCTAGGAAAGCCCTTTATTATAACCGCTGAGTTTGAGCCTGTCAAAATGCGTTTTGTGAAGCTCCATCAAGGAGCCGCACGGCCGTTCTAGCCTCCTTGAAATCCGGGTCGAGCCGAAGGGCGCTTTCCCAATGCCGGCGGGCTTGGGCTCTATCCCCCAGACGATAATAGACCAGGCCTATGTTGGTATGGGCCCTCGGGCTTGAGGGGTTTAGCCTTAGGGAAGTCTTAAATGCCTCAAGCGCCCTCTCATGTTCGCCCATCTTGCCATACACCATCCCCAAATTATTGTACGCCTGCGACGAGTCGGGTTTCGCCTCGGCGGCCTTCAAAAACAAGCCTTCGGCGCGGTCCAGCTCGCCCCTTCGCTCATGCCACAGACCCAAGTTATTGAGCGCCTGAGCGTTGCCGGGGTCCTGTTCGAGGCATTTTTCGTAGAATGTTTTTGCCTCCTTATGTCTCTCCATCCGTGTGAGGAGAACGCCCATGGCAAGGCTCGCTTTCGGAGCGTTCGGGTCGACCTCGATCGCTTTACGGTAAAATCCCATGGCCCGGTCATACTCCCCTTTTTTCTGGCACACGTCGCCCGCGTTCAGGTAGTCCTTCACCCAATTGGTTCCGACAAGGCGCGCCTGAGTGAGCGCAAGCCCCAGTCCCAGGACGGCCGCGCATAACCCCAGTTTGGCCCACGACCTTCGCCGGACGATCTCTGCGGTTTCCAAGATCGCGATCGCCGCAAGAGGGAGAAATACGCTTAGGAGGGGCAGGCGGTAGCGCGCATTCACGAAGAATAAGACAACAGCCGCGATATAAGACAGGGACCACGCATAGACAAGTCGCCTGTATTTTATGGCGTTGGAGAACACGAGTACCCCCATGAGGACCAGCGGCCCCGTGAAAGAAAAATCCAGCCACGGCAAGCGAAGGATCGGGTTGAAATTCCTCGCGAATACGCTGTCCTCAACGTCTGAGATCTCCCGGGCATCGAAGAACAGGACGAGCTTCGTTCCTAAAAGTTTGAGCGCGTCCAGGGGGTTCCCGCGGATATATTCCCATGCCTTGTCGGACCAATAGGATGATACTTCGGAGGGCCGGAGGGCCCGTCCGGATCCCCGCTCAGCCACGTTCTTCGAATCCAGTATCTGCGTGTCCACATTGCTTCCGGTCCCTTCGGGAGCGACGAACACGCCCTCCGCCTTCGGGTTATTGCCGATATAAAAATTGAAACCCCCATGGGACGTCAGGAATACGACGTCGTGCCCATACACCCAGTTGTGGACCGTCACGGGCGACAGCGCAAGGAAAAATACGGCCAGAGAGGTGCTAAGCGCCTTTGCGGGAAAAGCTGAACGCGGCCTTTTTACAAAAAAAAGCACGGGCAATAAAACCACAAACAGCAGGATCCCCGCCTTGGTCAGCGCCGCCAAGGCGCAAAGAACACCCAACACCATTCCCCGCTTCACCGTCGGCAGATCCCAAAAACGGCACACCTGGTAGAACGCGGCTGCGTAAAGCGGAACGGCCAGCGACTCCGGGATCAGGATCTGCTCATGAAAGAAAAGTGGGCCGTACACAGCGGCCCCCAGGCCCGCCAGCAGGCCGGCAGACGTAGAATGAAGCTTTTGGCCGATCCTACAAATAAAGAATACGGTGACCAGGCCTAAAAAAATTTGGGCGAGCTTGACCGCCAATAAGGATTGGTTAAAAAGCTTGTAGCCGAGGCCCAAAAAAAATGGGTAAAGCGGCAGGCCATAGAACACGCCTTCCCCCGCCAGGTCCCCCGACGCAATCTTAAGCGCCCACCGGTGATAATACTCGGGGTCTAAGATCCGGGGTTCATAGAACGGCGATCCTTGTGAAAAATAAAGATGCGCGGCCCTGACCGCAAGCGCCAGGCCCAGGATCGTCCAAAGAAGATACGGGGACGGGGCGGACTTTTTTTCTTTCTTCACTGAATTAAATTTCTTCGAACAAAACGGTGAGATTAAAGGAGATCTTGTCTAAATGAAGGTCTCTCGGAAAAGCGCCGAAGGGTGCTGATTCGCGGAGGCATCGCACCGCGAACTCCCTGACTTCACGGCTGCCGGTGGACTGCTTCTCGAGCGCGGACGCGCTTTCCATGTTCCCGCCCGAATCCAGCATAAAAAAAAGCGCCACGCTTCCGCCGCCTATGTTCTGATACCAATATTTTCGCTGGACCGTCTCCTGAACCCGTTCTTTGATCTTTGCAAAATACGCCGTAAAAATCTTACCCTTGGCGGGGTCGGCCAAGAGATCCTCGCTCTTCTGGATCGCAAGCGGCGGCTTCGGAGGGGTGCTTCGCTTCGAAGTCCCTGGGGCGAGCTTTGGGGCGGCGACACTGCGAACCGCAGGTGCTTGAACCTGTTTAACAGGCTCGGCGATCTTTTCGGTCGTCAGTTGCGAGGGCTTTTTGTCGAGCAATGGCGAGGGGGGCAGCGACGACGGCTGTGAGGCGATGTACTGGATCTCAACGGCCGCGGGATCCTCACGCTCGTTCGTGAAGTAAGAAACGACGAGAGACGCCGCAAACAGCGCGTGCACCGCCAGGGAGATAGAAGCAAATGCCGCCGTGCTTTTAGGAAACATGGTATCGGCCCAATTCTAGCACAAAACCGGGCGGCGCTCCAGCGCCGGACAACGCTTACTGAGTTACGTCTTGATCTTGAACCCAACCTCGAAGTAGCTCGTCGGCGCCGGGTTGAAATTGATCGTACTCACGCCGTCCGAGGTCACAAAAGAGCTGTATTCCTCGTCCAAAACATTCTCGCCGCGCGCGTAAATTTCCCAGTGGTCGCGGTGGTAAGAGATCCGTCCGCCCAGCACCCAGTAATTTTCTGACGGGAACCGGTTATTGAAATCGTTGAGCACGAACTGGTCGTAAACGCCGGTCGCCTGCACGGAAATGGACAGGTTTTTCAGCACATCCCACACAAACCCCGCCGACCATTTGTGCGTCGGGACGAGCGGGATGTCCCTGCTGTGGAATAGCCCACCGTCAAATTTGGCCCTCGTGTAGGTGTAGTTCGAGGTGACCTGAAGTTCCCGAGTGAGGGCGATCTCATCGGCCACTTCGAACCCCTGCCTTTGCGTGTCGAAATTTTCGTTCAGGTTCGTGATGTCGTTGAAAAGGATCTCTTTCTTGGTTTCGATGTAAAAATAATCCGCTCTCACGGAACCGAACACCGGGTGCGCGTAACGCAGGCCCACCTCGGTGTGTCGGGCAAGCTGCGGGTCGATGTTAGGGTTCGGGGAGAAGATATTGGGCGTCTCAAAAATAAGCGTATTCGAGTCCGGCACCTTGAACGCCTCGGAATAACTTCCGTAAACCGAGAGCGCGTCATAGAACTTGAATTCCACGCCGGCGGTCGGGCTTAAATTCTCGGCTTTTTTGTGCTTCTCAAGCTGCGGTGATTTTAAGTCGTAAATATCCCAATCCACCTTATCCCAGCGGACCCCCGCCTCTACGATCAGGCGCTCCCACAGTGTCACGTGCTCCTGCAAGAAGAGCCCCACCATGCGCCGGTCGATCGATCGTTCCGAACTGAAAGGGCCGAACGTAAAATCGAGGAACGTGAACGGGTTGTGAATATCGTCTTTGGACCACTCCGCGCCTCCCGTGAACCGACTTTTATAGAAATCCCCTTCCAAATTCCAGGTCGCCTGGAGGACATCCGAAAAAGTCTCGGTGCCAATTTCGTTGATACTGGTCCCGGGGAAGGAGCCGCCGAACGTCTGGATCGAGTCCTGATCCCGGAGCCGGTAACCCGACAGGTTGGAAAGCTCAATCCCAAGCGGTTCGATCCAAACCCTCAGCGTAAGCTCGTTCTGCACGAGCTTGTCCTGGAATTGATCGCCGAACTGCCCGTCCGGGTCTTTTTGACGCCGGTTTTGACTGACCTCTGCCCCGCTTAAAGGGCCCGCGATCCCCGTTTCATTGTCGGCGAAGTAAAACGACTCTTCCACTGTTACGAGATCCGACACATGGAACTCTCCCTTCACAAGAGTGCTGGCGCTCTCATGATCGGAATTTTGACGGTATCCCTGCGTATCAGTGTAACGAGCACCAGCATAAAATCCAAATCCGGACACCGTGTCGCTCACTTCGGCAAAGTATTTTTCGGTGCCGAAATCACCCCAGCTATTCTCGCTCGACACCGTGAGCTTATCCGTGGGCTTTTTCGTCTTAAGCCGGATCACGCCCGAAAAAGCGCCTTCCCCGTAGATCGTGGCGCCCCCTCTTTGAATCTCGATCTGCTCCAAGTACTCCTTGGGGTAAAGGTGCCAGGCCACCGAATTGTCGAATGGCTCCACTGCGCGCACGCCGTCGAACAGCACGAGCGCCTGCTTGGCCTCGCCTCCGAAACCTCTCAGGTCAACCCGCGCATTGAGGCCTTGTCCCAGCTCATCGCTGTAAGTCACCCCCTCCTTCTGACCCAATACCTGAGGCAGTGAAACAACGCCGCTTTCCTTCATTTCCTTTTCCCCCACGACCGTCACGTTGTGCGGGATGTCCGTCGCCACTTCGTCGTACGCAGCGGACGCAATGCGGTTCCCCGAGACCTTGATCTCTCCCAGGTTGAATATCTTCCCGCCCAGCGCCTTGTCCAGTTCCTGCGCCGTCTTGAAGGGAATGTTCAAAAACTCCTCAAGGGGCCCCGAGGATGTTTTTCGGACCTCCTCTTTCTCCTCGGCTGCGGCCAGCGATGAATGTGTGAAGGTTGAGATCAAAACGAGAACAACGAGCCAAAGCGTGGTGCGGGTCGATCTTTTCATGTCATTCACTCCCAAAAAAAAGAACCCTTGAAAGCTCTCTTTAGGAGAGCTCTCAAGGGTTCCATGTCCAAACGGTTTCTTGGCCCCTGAAAAACATTAAGCGCTTCTTTCGGCCTCGGAAAGAAACGTCTATTGTCGTTCAAGGCAGGGCAGGTCTTCTGACTTCCTTTTTACTTCCGACGGCCTTCCCAGTCGCCTCGAGGCGACCAGTGGCTTGGATCTGTCGGAAGTATCCGCCCTTCTAACGGGACGGCAGGATCACAGCGGCGGGACCGTGGCTGATTTTCACAGCCTTCCCTTTTTCCGCCATCAAAACTTCGGCGGACCCGCCGCATTTCATCGGCGGGAATACCCGGTTAAGGGCAACCACTGCCTTCTAAATATTCAGTTGTGGATCGAGTCTAGTTCAAATCCCTGAACGAGTCAAGCGAGATTTTATTTTTTGTACAGCCAAAATAGAAATGTCCTAGTTCTACCAAATTAGAAATGTCCTAGTT
>CAYJVC010000031.1:8335-16518 GCA_964373505.1 uncultured Planctomycetia bacterium | reverse complement strand
TGGGCAGGGAAGGATTCGAACCTTCGAAGGCATAGCCGACAGATTTACAGTCTGTTGCGTTTGACCGCTTCGCTACCTGCCCTAAACTCTAATTTCTGAGCTGGAGGTCGGGATCGAACCGACGACCTACGGTTTATCCGCCAAACGGCGCGGCGGACTTGTCCACAAATCGCACCGTTTGGACGGACTCGCCGCGATTTGTGGCGAGCAAAACCGTATCACTAAACTTGAGCTGGCGGTCAGAGTCGAACTGACGACCGACGGTTTACAAAACCGTTGCTCTACCAACTGAGCTACGCCAGCCAAATTCCATTACTATTTACCAGCTTTGATTTCGGATCTTATAATTTCACAATCCGAAATCAATCCACCGAGATTTGTGGCGGAGAGCTACTCCAGCTAAATTTTATAACTGCTTGCGCTGGAAGGCCTTGGGTAAATACTCGATCAGATGACTTGCCAGAAGCCCCAGCTGGCTTTTTTGTTTGACGGCCAGATCGCCCGCCATTCCGTGAAAATAGACCGCCCAACGCGCCGCTTCAAAAGGTTCGAGGCCCTGACTGATAAAAGAGGCAATAATGCCTGCCAGAACGTCGCCGGTGCCGCCCTTGGCCATGCCGGGGTTGCCGGTATTATTCTCGTACACCCGCCCGCGTTCCGCCACGAGCGTGCGGTGGCCTTTCAGCACAAGCACCACATCATAAAACCTGGCAAGCTTTTTTGCAAGCGTGGCGCGCTCGGATCGGACTTCGGGCCATCCGGTTTGGAATAGCCTCTCAAATTCCCGGCTGTGAGGCGTGAGCACAAGGTCCCCGCGGTGCTTCGACAATTCTTTGAGATGCCCCTTGAAAGCGTTGAGCCCGTCGGCGTCCAGCACCACGGGCACCCGGAGATTGTGTACAAGCCGCCTCACCAAGGACATCGTTCCCCTATTCTGAGATAAGCCCGGCCCTATCGCGACACAAGTGATGCGCTTTTTTTTGACTAGCTCCATGAGCGGGGCGTAAGAGGCCGGGCTCAAACTCGACGCCGCCGTTTCCGGCAGCCCGCATTTCATGACTTCAGGCGCAAGCGCTTTAAGCACGCCTAAAACAGATCTCGGCGCGGCGAGCGTTACGAGGCCGCTCCCCGACACGAGCGCGGCATGGCTTGCCAAAAGCGCGGCCCCCGTCATTGAGCCGGAACCAGCCACTACGAGCGTGTGGCCGTAATGTGACTTATCGGTTTTTTTCTTTCTTGGCAACAGCGGAAACGGCTGCCTCATGCAAAAATCAGCATGACATTCGCCACCGCGTAATTTTCGGTGTGCGAGAGGCTCACAAGCGTTTTTCTGATCTTTCTTTTCTTCCGCACTCTATCGGCCTCGCCGTGCCACGCGATGTGCGGCCGGCCATAGGCGTTGTTCAGCACCTCGATATTCTTCCAGCCGACAAAATCAGTCTCCACCTCGCCGAGCGCCTTAAAGATCGCCTCCTTGGCGGCGAAACGAGCCGCCAAGTGCTGGTAAGGGAATTTTTTGGAACGCGCGTAGCGAAGCTCCCGGTCGGTGTAAACTTTTTTCAGAAAATCCTTTCCCCACCGCTTGCTTACTTTCTCGAGGCGCTTTATCTCGACAATATCGATCCCGATCGAAGATCTCACTTAAGTAGCCTCAACATCTCTTTGACGGCATTCTCCAAACCCACCCAGACCGACCGCGTGATGATGGAATACCCGATGTTCAACTCGTCGAGACCTGCGATCTTCGTTATTTTTCTCACATTCTGATAGTCGAGCCCATGACCGGCATGCGCGATAAGCCCGAGCTTCCTCGCAAAAGCGATGCTTCGCTCAAGGCGCCGCAACTCATTTTCAACCTTAGGCCTTTCCACAGCAAGCGCGTAAGTGCCGGTATGGAATTCAGCGGCGTCCGCCTCAAGCGCCGCCGCCTTCTCAACTTGCCTCAGGTCAGGGTCGATAAAAAGGCTCACAAGAATGGCCCTTTCCTTAAATTCCCCTATCACACGCCGCAGTTTTTTTTCGTTGGAAATAAGGTCCAAGCCGCTTTCGGTCGTCCGCTCCCGGCGCTTCTCCGGTACGAGGGTCACCTGGTGCGGAAGGAGTTTCCTGGCGGTCTTCACTACGGATGGCGCGGCGGACATTTCCATGTTGAGCCTGATCCCGAGATGCTCTTTGACCTGGAAAAGATCCCGGTCCTGAATATGCCGCCGGTCTTCCCTCAGATGCATCACGATCGAGTTTGCGCCCGCCATTTCGCAGATCCTGGCTGCGCGCAGAGGGTCCGGCTCGGGCCCGCCACGCGCCTGGCGAAGCGTCGCGACATGGTCTATATTCACGCCAAGTTTCACCCCACCCCCTCCTTGGCCGCATCGCGGCCGATTGCTTCGCAATCGTTGCAAAGAGGGGGTGGGGTCAACATAAAAATGTCAGGGCAGGGCTTCGGGTTCGGCTACTTTTTCGATCTTCTCGATGGGGACTGTCACATCCACAAGATAAGAATTGCCCGTTAGGTGGATCCCGGCCACGCTTTCCAGCGGGATCTTTTTGCTCGTGGTCTTCGTGAATTCACTGACATCAATAAGCGCCGTTTCCGCGTTGGAAGCCTCTTCGAGGAGCGCTTCCGGACCGACCACGATCACCTGCTTCGGCGAAACCACCACGAGGTCCTCGACGATCCGGTATCCCTGCAGAGGGGCTGTCGCCAGCCTCGCCTTGACCGGCAGCGTCTTGGATGTCAGCTTGATGAGCTTATAGGAGGGGTCGGGCGCCTTTCTTGCGGCGCTTTCTATTTCATTGTGGATATAGAAATAGGTCGCCAAGGCGAACGCCAGCGCCAGGACTTTTAACACCCAGGAGCCCTTCAGAAGGTTCATCCCACCGCCTCCTTGTCCGTCTTTTTCCTCTTCGGACCCCCTTTTTGCGGCTGGTACAGGTCCGCCAGGCTTTGTCTCAAATGTTCTTCATCAATATCACGCGTCATCTTGCCGTTATCCATGAGCGTAATCACGCCGGTTTCCTCGGAGACGACGATCACGAGCGCATCGGTCTCTTCGCTCAAACCGAGCCCCGCCCGGTGCCGGGTGCCCAGCGTTTTGGACAGCTTCTGCGACTGCGAAAGCGGAAAAAGGCAGCCCACCGCCACGACGCGGCCGCCCTGAATGATCGCGCCGCCGTCATGGAACGGCGTATTCGGCATGAACACGGTCATCAGAAGCTCCGAGGTCAGAACGGCGTCCAAGGCGATGCCGCTCTCGATATAAGGTTTGAGCGCCACTTCCCTTTCGATCGCGACGAGCGCGCCCGTTTTGTGCTTGGCCATCGTCACCACGGACTTCGTGATCTCATCAATAAGTTTTTCCTCCTTCAAGAACATCTTAAAAAGCGGGCTCTGGCCGATGCGCGTGAGCCCGCGCCGGAGCTCGGGATGAAAAATAATGAGGAATCCGATGATGGAGATCTGGAACAAGTGCGAGAGTACCCACGCGATGGTCTCAAGCCGAAACCATTCAGAAATGAAGAACATCGCCACGAGCACCACAAGCCCCTTCAAAGCTTGGGCCATGCCGCTGTCCTTGATGTAGACCAAAAGCAGGTAATAACCGCACCAGAATATCAGGATCTCGCTGGCCGGTTTCCAAAAGGAAGCCGCGTGTTGCAGGATCGTTTCTGTCATGCCTGAGTTTGGGCCATTGCGCCGTCTATTATAGCAGTCAACTGCCTGTGAGGTAAAACATCATGCACTCTTAAAATATGGGCGCCACGGAGGATCGCGAGCGCCGCGGCGGCCAGCGATCCGGTCAGTCTTTTTTCCACAGGTTCGCCAAGCACGTTGCCGATGAAGGATTTTCTTGAAAGCCCGACAAGCACGGGAGTTTGCAGCGAGGAAAAAATTTCCAGATCGCCCAAAATTTTCAGGTTCTGCTCGGTTGTTTTGCCGAAACCGAAACCCGGATCCACGACGATATTCGACCGGGTAATGCCGTTTTCCAGCGCAAATTCGATCGCGCGCCTTAAAAATCCGCAGATCTCGACTACGACATCCCCGGTGCCCAGGCGTTTCTGCATCGTGCGCGGGGTGCCCCGCATGTGCATGAGGACCACACCGGCTTTGGCACGGGCGATCAACTTGGCGAGTTTCCGGTTATTTTTTAACGCACGGATGTCGTTGACGATCACGGCACCCGCGTCCAAGGCCGCATGAGCGACCTCGAATTTGGTGGTGTCAACCGAGATCGGGATCTTGATCTTTTTGGAAAGTTTCTTTATGACTGGTAGAATGCGGCGTATCTCTTCTTTGGCGGAGACCGGGGTGGCGCCGGGCCTGGAAGACTCACCGCCGATGTCCAGGATATGGGCGCCTTCACCTTCCATCTTGAGCGCCTGAGCCAGCGCCGCGGCGGGGTCGATAAAAGAGCCTCCGTCGCTGAACGAGTCCGGCGTCACATTCAGGACCGCCATGATCTTGGTCTCGGACCCCAGGCGGAATGTCCGCCCGCCTGCTTCGAGACTAAATCTTGACCGCCGGAAGACCAACGATCCGTCTGACCTCTTCGGCATCCAGCACTTCTTTTTCGAGGAGCGCAGCCGCGAGGGCTTTGAGCTTGTCGGAATGCTTGATGAGTTCGTCTTTGGCGCGCAGGTAGGCTTCGTCGATGATGTGCCGGATTTCCGCATCGATAAGGCGCGCCGTGTCCTCGCTGTAATTTCTTTCTTCTCCCAAGTCGCGCCCGAGAAATACCTGGTGCTCGCGGCGGCCGAACGTGAGGTTGCCTAGTTTTTCACTCATCCCGAATTCGCACACCATGCGCCGCGCGATCTGTGTGGCCACCTCCAAATCGTTGTGGGCGCCGGTCGTGACCTCGCCAAACATGAGCTCTTCCGAGACTCGGCCGCCCAACAGCACGACGAGGCGTCCGAATAATTCCTTCTTGGAGCTTAAGTACTTGTCCTCCAGCGGGACCTGCATGGTGTAACCGAGTGCCGCGGTGCCCCTGGGGATGATCGAAACTTTGTGGAGCGGATCGGCTCCCGGGACCAAAAGCGCCAAAAGCGTGTGGCCGGACTCATGGTAGGCCACGATCTTCTTCTCCACATCGGAAATAATGCGGCTCTTTCGTTCGGGCCCCGCCATTACCCGCTCGATCGAGGCCTGAAGCTCTTTTATCCCGACGCCTTCTTTGTTGTCGCGCGCGGCCAGAAGTGCGGCTTCATTGGCGAGATTCGCCAGATCCGCGCCCGAAAATCCGGGCGTTTGCCTCGCGATCACGGTCAGGTCCACCTCGGGAAGCATCTTGATATTTTTGGTGTGGACTTTCAGGATCTCCTCCCGGCCTCTGAGATCCGGACGATCTATCACGATCTGCCGGTCGAACCGGCCGGGCCGCAGGAGCGCCGGATCCAACACATCGGGCCGGTTCGTGGCCGCCACGACAATGATGGCTTCCTGCGTATTGAAACCGTCCATTTCCACGAGCAGCGCATTGAGCGTCTGCTCGCGTTCATCATGACCGCCGCCGATCCCGGCAAAGCGCTGGCGGCCCACCGCGTCGATCTCATCGATGAATAGAATGCAGCCCCGGCCGGTCTGTTTGACACTGCGCTTGGCCTGGTCGAAAAGATCCCTCACGCGTGAGGCGCCCACGCCCACGAACATTTCCACAAAATCCGAACCTGAAATGCTTAAAAAAGGGACATCCGCCTCCCCGCTCACGGCCTTCGCCAAAAGCGTCTTCCCCGTGCCGGGCGGGCCCATCAAAAGCACCCCCTTCGGGATCTTGCCGCCGAAGCGCTGGAATTTCTTCGGGTCCTTCAGAAAATCAATGATCTCCTTAAGCTCTTCCTTGGCCTCTTCAACGCCCGCCACGTCCTGGAACGTGATCTTATTGCTGGTCGCAAGCCGCGCCTTGGACTTCCCGAAAGCCATGAGCCGCCCCCCACCCGCGGCGCCGCCCCCCCTATATAGGAGGAACCAAAAAAGCCCCACAAAAAGGAGCGGGCCGATCACCGCGTACAAAAGCTGAGCCCAGAAGGTTTTTTCGGGCCGGATCTCATAGTTGGGAAGATTTTTCCTCAGGAGCCTCTCGACGTCCGGATCGTTGTCCGGGAGCGTGACGCGGTATTTTTGGCCGTCCGTTAATTCGCCGCTGACTTCGTTGGTGATGCGCACACCCGATTTCAGCGCCGGGGCGCCGGGGTTGGCCTCCAACAAGGAGTAAAATTCCTTATAGCTCAGCTGTTTGCTCTGTTTTTCAACCGGCAGGCTGCCCATATTCGCGAAGTAAAAAATGCTTAAAAATAGAAAAATCCAGACGAATATGGATCCGGGGAACCATTCTTTGGAGTTTTTTTTCGGGCCCTGTTTGGGACTGCCTTTTGGCTGGTTCATATTTGCGACATTATATCAGATGGCCTCCGGTTTTGAAAGTCTTACCATCTCTCCCCTTGACAACTCCCATACCGCTTAATATACTGGTTTGCTTAAAGGTGTGATTTTGCTTATTTTATGAAAAAAATCAGGTTGGCAATTGTCGGAGTGGGCAATTGCGCGAGCTCCCTGGTCCAGGGTATTGAATTTTACAGGCGCCGGAGCTCCGCAAACGGCAGGTCCGAGCCCCTGGGACTCATGAACTATGAGATCGGGGGCTACCGCCCCCAGGATATCGAGGTGGTCTGCGCGTTTGACGTTGATAAGAGAAAGGTGGGCTTTCCGCTTAAAAAAGCTATCTTCCAAAAACCCAACTGCACCAAACTCATTACCAATCATTTACCCTCCCCCGATACCCTCGTGCAGATGGGCAAAACACTCGACGGCATATCGGAACATATGAAAGATTATCCGAAGGACAGAACATTCGCGCCCTCCGCTGCCAAGCCGGTTGATGTTGTCAAAGTTCTTAAAAATTCGGGCGCCGAAGTCTGCATCAACTACCTGCCGGTCGGATCTCAAAGGGCCACGGAGTTTTACGCGGAGGCTTCCCTGCGGGCAGGCGTCGGATTTGTAAACTGCATTCCGGTTTTCATCGCTTCGGACCCCGCCTGGGCTAAACGCTTTGCGGAACGGGGGGTCCCGATCGTAGGGGACGATATAAAATCCCAGGTGGGAGCCACGATCGTGCACCGGACACTCGCCAAGCTTTTTGAGGACCGGGGCGCCAAGATCGACAGGACTTATCAGCTCAATACGGGCGGCAACACCGATTTTTTGAATATGCTGAACCGGGCACGCCTAAGGTCCAAGAAAATCTCCAAGACCGAATCCGTGCAATCGCAGCTCATCGAACGGCTGGATTCGGAGAATATTCATATCGGGCCGAGCGACTACGTGCCGTGGCAGAATGACAACAAGGTGGCGTTCATCCGGATCGAAGGGCGCGGGTTCGGGAACATCCCGCTCAATATGGAAGTGCGCCTTTCCGTCGAGGACTCGCCCAACAGCGCCGGCGTCGCCGTCGATGCTATCCGCTGCTGCAAGATCGCGCTGGAACGTAAGATCAAGGGTCCGCTCACCTCCGTCTCCTCGTTTCTCATGAAACATCCCCCCAAGCAGTATTCCGACAGTCACGCCAAGAAGCTGATCCAGGAATTCATCTCAGGAAAGAGAAAAGACTAGATTCAAACAAAAAACCCCTTGGGGCTTGTCTGCCGGCAGGCAGGTTATAAGCCCCAAGGGGTTTCTGAAAACAAACTACTTTAGAACGTCACCTTGACGGACGAAACGACCGTGGACGCACCCTGGTCATTCGGGCTTGAGTAGAAGTCACCCGGCTCAAACCAACCCGCGAGAACACCGAAAGAAACATCTTCCGTATAGTCATAGGTGGCCTCGAGGTCGATCTCCCAGCCTATTTCATCTGAGCGTACCGGCGAACCCTGATTGCCTGAAATGCTGTGAACGTCCTCGTCATTCCAAAGATAGGTGAACGAGCCTTCGAGCAAGAGATCCTCGAGAGGCCTCAGAGCGCCCTTGACTTGAACGAACTGCGAATTTGTTGCGGCTGATTGGTCAATGGGGTCAGAAGTACCGTAAACGAGTTCACGGTAATCCGCATAGGCCGTCCAGAACTTGCCGCGATAGAGCCTGTTCCACGCGTTATACTCCGTGGAATTGGCGCCCAGGTCGTCCTCACCCGAGAAGTGAACGTATTCGACCGTCACTTCCGGCTTCCATGTATAATCCCAGCGGT
>CAYJVC010000031.1:0-8235 GCA_964373505.1 uncultured Planctomycetia bacterium | reverse complement strand
GGTTGAAGTCAAGCGTCGCTCTCACCGCATCAAACGCCGTCGTCACGGAATACTCCTTTGCCTGAAAGATTCCTTGAGGATCCCACACGAGGATGTTGGAGCCGATGACCAGCCCCCGTCCAAACCACAGGTCCTGACGGCCGATCGTGATGGAGAGCGGCGGGTAAAAGATCTCCTTCATCTGCACATAGGCAAGGTCAAGGAGGATGTCAAACTGATTGGCGCCGTTTTCCGTCAGGGACGACGCGACATCCGACTCCTCATTCGTCGTGTTCCAGTCTCGCTCATTTATAATGTTGATGACCGTGGAAACGTTATCCGTCAAATCCGCCGACACCTGGACCTGAGTGCTCGTCCGGAAATAATCGGAGCCCTCGGACTTCTGCGCCGCATCGCCCACAGAGCCATGGTCATAAATGGCGGCGGCACTGCCGACCGGGACAACGCCCACATCGTTGTTATCCCGCAGATCCCAATTCGTGCGGTAGAACCAATAAGCGTCTATGGAGCCGCTCACCTTGACGTTCTGGGTTTCGGCATAGACCGGAGCCGCCACCGCCAAGACGAGCGCCATGACGAGCAGCGCTCTGAAAAGTTTCATTGACAACTCCTTGGTTTATTCAAGAAAACCCCTTGGGGCTTGTCTGCCGGCAGGCAGGTTATAAGCCCCAAGGGGTTTCTGAAAACAAACTACTTTAGAACGTCACCTTGACGGACGAAACGACCGTGGACGCACCCTGGTCATTCGGGCTTGAGTAGAAGTCACCCGGCTCAAACCAACCCGCGAGAACACCGAAAGAAACATCTTCCGTATAGTCGTAGGTGGCTTGGAAATCGATTTCCCAGCCGATCTCATCGGAGCGAACTCCCGAGGTCTGAACACCCGCCGTGGTATGTACATCTTCATCATTCCAGAAGTACGTAAACATCCCCTCAAGCAGCAGATCCTCAAGCGGTTTTAAGGCGCCTTTTACCTGGACAAACTGCGAGTTGGTTGTGGCCGGCTGGTCAACCGTGTCGGAGGTTCCGTAAACAAACTCCCGGAAATCCCCGTACGCCGTCCAGAACCTGCCGCGGTACAACCCGTTCCAGGCGTTGTAGTCTGTGCTGTTAGCGCCGAGATCATCTTCGCCGGAGAAGTGAACGTATTCGACCGTCACTTCCGGCTTCCATGTATAATCCCAGCGGTAGGTGCCGAAGAGGTCTATCATCCAGGCGCCTCTATCCCTTTCAGGATTTGCAGCGGCTGCACGATAGGTGCCGAACTGGTAGGCGATCTCACCACCCAGTGTGATCTGAGAGATCGGATCAAACTGGAGACGGCCACCGACCGTGTGGGTCTTATTGCTCTCCTGCGACACTGTAGCGGAGGTATTGATCGCTCCTCGATCGATCTCACCGACATAGTAGCCCTCGGCCACCGCATTGTACTCGGCGAACTTGTAGTTTACGTTCGCGACATACAGATCAATGTCGTCTTCAACGTTGTGAGCGTTCTCGTCGATCTTGGAGTAGACGAAGTCCAGGGTCCAAGGGTTGAAGTCAAGCGTCGCTCTCACCGCATCAAACGCCGTCGTCACGGAATACTCATTGGCTTGAATAACGCCCTGAGAATCCCATGCTCTGTTGTTATTGCCGACGATCATGCCACGGCCAAACCAGATATCCTGACGACCAATGGTCAGCGTGAGAGGAGAATAAAAGATCTCCTTCATCTGAACATAAGCCAGGTCAAGAACGATGTCGAACTCGTTGGGGCCTGTGTTGTCTGTTGCCGTCGTTGTCTCATTGAAGTCATTCGCATTCCAGTCCCTTTGATTGACGATATTAATAACGGTTGAAACGTTATCCGTCAAATCGGCAGATACTTCGATCTGCGTATTGGTCCTGAAATACTCATCGGCTTCAGACTTTTGCGCCGTCGCGCCTGCCGTTCCATGATCATAAGAAGCCGCGGCTGTTCCCACAGGCACGACACCTATGTCATTGTTATCCCGCAGATCCCAATTACTGCGGTAGAACGCGTAAGCGTCGATGGAACCACTCACCTTGACGTTCTGGGTTTCGGCATAGACCGGAACCGCCACCGCCAAGACGAGCGCCATGACAAATAACGCTCTTAAGAGTTTCATTGAACCTCCATACAGTGCTTTATTTTCTAGGTTAAGGGTACTGCATTTTAGGGTAGCCCGCTTATCGTGCGGGCCGATAGCCTTAGAGCCTGTTAGGTTGTTCCCCCCTTTCCTCGGCATAAGGTAGGCTATCATACGCTCTTTTTACGACTTACAACTTAAGGGCAATGGTATCAAACCCTGTTTTATTCGTCAAGCATTATTTACATGTTCTTAACAATTCTACTACGCTCCCGTCACTTGCGTGCGGGAGCTTCGTAAACAAGTTTATTCTTCGAAGCCGCGCCGTAAGGACGCGGCGAAGAAGAATTGCCCCCGGCCGGAGTCGAACCAGCGACAAGAGGTTTAGGAAACCTCTGCTCTATCCATCTGAGCTACGGGGGCTAAGTCACTGAGTTACGTATAAGTTATGAGGCTGTCCTGTCCTGCTGGCTGATGAGACTGCGCAGTTTCTTGAGAGCCGCAGACTCGATCTGCCGCACCCGCTCGCGGGTGATCCGGAAGCGCTTGGCGGCTTCGTTCAGTGTATGGACCTCTCCATCCTTCAACCCGAATCGGAGCTCCAGGATCTCTTTTTCACGGGGGTTCATGCGGCCCAGCAATAAGTGGATCCTCTCTGAGCGAAACATTCCCTCGACGTTTTCCTGGGAAGTGTTGGCATTCGTGTCCTCCAGCACCTCGAGCATCGTCGTCTCTTGGTCCTCACCAACGGTCTGGTCCAGCGATGTGATCCCCTGGCCCATTTGCATCAGCTCCCTGATCTTTGACACCGGCATCTTCATCGCGCGCGCAAGCTCCGATACTCTGGGTTTGCGGTGGTGGCGCCGAGTGAGGCGCTCCTGGACCTTGCGAAAACGCGAAAGCTTCTCCACCATGTACACGGGAATACGGACCGTCTTGCCCTGGTCCGCAAGCGCGCGCGTAATGTGCTGTTTGATCCACCAGGCCGCATACGTGGAGAAGCGGAAACCGCGACGGGGGTCGAACTTGCTCACCGCTTTCATGAGGCCGAGGTTCCCTTCTTCGATAAGGTCCAGGAGCGGCACGCCGTAGCTGGCGTAGTTCTTTGCGATGTTGATCACGAGGCGTAAATTAGAACGGATCATCTTGCGCCGGGCTTGCGCATCGCCGCGCCTGATCCGGCGCGCGAGCTTCAGCTCTTCCTCCGCCGTCAGGAGCGGGATGTCCTTGATATCCTTGATGTAGAGCTTTAAAGGGTCTATTGTTTCTTCTCCTTCAGGACCGCCTGCGCGGCCGCAAGCCTCGCGATCGGAACGCGGAACGGCGAGCAACTGACATAATCGAGCCCGGACCGGTGGCAGAATTCGATCGACGCCGGGTCGCCGCCGTGCTCTCCGCAAATACCGACCTTGAGCTTGGGCTTCACTGAACGGCCGCTGCTCACAGCGATCTCAATGAGACGGCCCACTCCGGACTGGTCCAGCGTCACGAAAGGGTCCACCTTCAGAATGCCCCTCTCGATATAGTGGGGCAGGAACTTTCCGATATCGTCGCGCGAGAAGCCGAAGCTCATCTGCGTCAGGTCATTGGTCCCGAAGCTGAAAAAATCCGCTTCGTTCGCGATGTCGGACGCCACGATCGCGGCCCGGGGGAGCTCGATCATGGTCCCGACGAGATACTCGATCTTGACGTCATACTTCCGCATGACTTTATCGGCCACATGAAGGATGTCCTGCTTCGTGAACGTGAACTCCCCGACGATGCCGACCAGCGGGATCATCACCTCGGGCACGACACGCTGTCCCTCCTTCGCAAGTTCGCAGGCCGCCTCAAAGATGGCTTGCGCCTGCATCCGGTAGATCTCGGGGTAGGTCACGGCCAGGCGGCAGCCGCGGTGGCCGAGCATCGGGTTCACTTCATGCAGCGACTGGACCTTTTTCTCAAGACTCTTCACGGAGATCCCGAGGTCCTTGGCCACTTTCTTTAGCTCGTTCGAGCCCTTTGGCACAAACTCGTGCAGAGGCGGGTCTAAAAGCCGGATCGTGACCGGGAGTCCTGCCATCACTTTGAAGATGTTCTTGAAATCGCCCTTTTGAAGGGGCTCGAGTTTTTTGAGCGCCCTGATCCGCTCCTTTTCGTTGTCGGCCAGGATCATCTGGCGCATCGCGCGCAGGCGGTCCTCGCCGAAGAACATGTGTTCGGTGCGGCAGAGGCCTATCCCCTCCGCGCCGAAATCACGCGCCACCTGCGAGTCCTCGGGCGTGTCCGCGTTCGTGCGGATCTTGAGGCATTTCACCTCGTCCGCCCAACCCATGAATTTTTTGAAATCGCTGCCGAGATCCGGGTGGGCCAGCTTCACCTCGCCGGCGATCACCTCGCCGGTGCTTCCGTTCAGGGAAATGACGTCGCCTTCTTTTACCTTCACGAGGCCGGACGGCATCTTGACCGAGAAACTCCTGGCCTGCTCGCCGATCTGAAGCTGGTTGCAGCCTACGATACAGCACTTGCCCATGCCGCGGGCGACGACCGCCGCGTGGCTCGTCATGCCGCCGGTAGCCGTCAAGATCCCTTGAGCCACCGCCATGCCGCCGACGTCCTCGGGCGAAGTTTCCAAACGCACGAGGATGACGCGCTTGCCTTTTTCCTCGGCCCACTCAATGGCATCTTCGGCATTGAACACCACCTGCCCCACCGCCGCGCCCGGAGAGGCAGGCAAACCCTTGACGAGGATCTTGTATTTCTGCTTCACATCGACGGTGGGATGCAACAACTGGTCAAGTTGCTCGGGAGCGACGCGCAAAAGCGCCTCTTCCTTTGTGATGAGACCTTCACCCGCCATGTCGCAAGCGATCTTGATCGCAGCCGCCGCCGATCTTTTGCCGTTGCGCGTTTGCAATAAATAAAGCACCCGGTCCTCGATCGTGAATTCGAGGTCCTGCATGTCCCTGAAATGATCTTCCAGTCGCTGATAAATACCCTCCAACTGCCGGTAAGCTTCCGGCATGTCGGCCTTCAGGCGGCTGATCGGATGAGGCGTGCGAATGCCCGCCACGACGTCTTCGCCCTGAGCGTTCATCAAATACTCACCGAAGAATTTCCGCTCACCGGTGGCGGGGTCGCGCGTGAACGCCACGCCGGTGCCGCTGGTCTCGCCCATGTTCCCGAACACCATCGCCTGGACATTCACCGCGGTGCCCAGGTCGTGCGGGATCTTGTTCAAGTTCCGGTAAGTGATCGCGCGCTGGTTGTTCCAGGACTTGAAAACCGCGTCACACGAGAGCTTCAACTGCTCTTTCGGGTCCTCGGGGAACGCCTTTCGGGTCTTGGCTTTGACGAAATCCTTGTACTCTTTCACGATCTCCTTGAGGCTATCGGCCTTGAGCGCAGTGTCCTGGGTGACTTTGAGTTTTTTCTTCTTCGCGGCCAGAATGCGCTCAAAGCCGTGGTGGTCAATGCCCAGCACCACGTTGCTGAACATCTGGATAAAGCGGCGATAGGCGTCGTACGCGAATCGTTCATTGCCGGATCTGGCGATCAGGCCCTTCACGGTTTCGTCGCATATCCCGAGATTCAAGATCGTGTCCATCATGCCCGGTAAAGACACGGCCGCGCCGCTCCGCACGGACACGAGAAGCGGGTTGTCCTTCGAACCGAATTTCTTTCCCGTCGCCTCTTCAAGCCTTCTCAGGTTCTCGTCTATCTCCTCCTCGAGCCCTTCGGGCCATTTTCCGCCCAGGGTGTAAAATTCTTTGCAGGCCACCGTTGAGATCGTGAACCCGGGGGGCACGGGGATCCCGAGATTGGTCATTTCCGCCAGGTTCGCGCCTTTTCCGCCCAAAAGGCTCTTTTGCTCCTTGGCTCCTTCCGCCTTCCCGTTCCCGAAAAAATACACGTATTTTTTCATCAAGTTTGCCATTCCTCGTTTTTTAACTTTATCCTCCGCAATGACTTCCATGAGACGCCTCTATTTCCTCGATTTGAATGGTTGATCTTTTTAAACCGGCAGGTTTAAGCGGATTTTGGACAGATCTGCGATCTTTTCCGTATAAAGATTTTTGACCGCCTGCAAGAGCGCCAAGCGGTTCTTTCTGACATTCACATCCTCCGCGTTGACGAACACCTTCTCGAAGAACCTACCCAAGATATCAAAAAACGCTTTCGCATACAAGCTTGTTGCAAGCTTGTAATCGCTCTCCGCGGCGGCCTCGAGGATAGGGCCCCGGCACTTTTCGTAGGCGGCGTAAACCCCGCGTTCGAGATCCTCGGTAAAGAGCGTCGGGTCCACCTTGTCGGGCAACGGCTCCTTGTTGCCTTTCAGGATGTTCACGGTCCTTTCCACGACCTTCGCGGCCTCGGTGAAGCTCGCCTGGTCCGCGATCGTGGACAAGCTGTGCAGCCTCCGCATCGTCGCGTACAGGTATTCGGATCCTGACGAGAGCACCGCCTCGATCAGGTCCTCGCGCGTGTGGCCATAATCCAAAAGCACGGCCTTGAAGCGGTCTTTAAAGAAACCTTCAAGCCGTGCCATGAGCCCCGCCTCTTTATCCTTGGGGATGAAGGCCCCAAGCTCTTTCCGGACCCCCTCCAGAAGGCGTCTGAGTGAAAAATGGACCTCTTGCTTCAGCGTGATCTTGATGACCGCGGAGCCGCTTCGCCTCAACCCGTAAGGGTCAAAGCTCGAGGTCGGCTCGAGCCCCAAACCGAAGCAAGCGACGATCAAGTCGCATTTATCCAAGATCGAAAGAATGCCCGCCGCCAACGTCCCGGGAAGCCGGTCCTGAGCCGTCCGCGGCAAATAATGATCTCCGATCGCAAGTGCCACGTCCTCGCTTTCGCCGTTCTCCCGCGCGTAGTAGCGCCCCATCACGCCCTGAAGCTCCGGGAACTCGCCGACCATCTGAGTCAGAAGGTCGCACTTGCACAAAACGGCTGCCCGTTCGAGGGACCTCTGGGCCGTGTCCGGCAGAGAGAATTCGTGTCTCAATTTCTCCGCCAGTTTCGCAAGGCGGTTTGACTTGTCGTGCATGGAGCCCGCGCCTTTCAAAAAGACGAGTCCTTTAAGCTCATCGCGCCTTTTATCGAGGGACGCCTTCGTGTCTTCCCTGTAAAAGAAAAGGCTGTCCTTCAGTTTGGCGTGCAGGATGTTCTCATAATTCCGCGAGATCTGTTTCTTCTCCGAGGCGGTCGCGCGGCCATCCAGCACCGCCAGAAAATGAGGGATCCCTTCGCCCTTTTTATTCAACACACCGAAGATCCTCTGTGTCCGCGCCATGCTGACCGTCAGCACTTCCAAAGGCAGCTTCAAAAATTCATCATCAAAAGGCGCGGACACGAAGTCAGGGCTCTCCACGAGGAAATTTACTTCGTTCATCAAGAAGGGGTCTTCGTACAACCGGCCGCCGAGCGAAGAAGCGAGTTTTTCAAGCTCCTCTTTGATCTTTTTCTTTCTCACGGCCGGGTCCAGAATGATCCCGTAAGCGTTTAAAAACCTGAAATAAGAAGGAATGTTCTTGATCGTTTGGGATCTTCGCTCGGTTTTTGTGAAGATTACGGTCTTGTTCGAAACCCCAAGAGCGCCGACGGCAAATCGCACGGGTTTGTTCCCATAGAAGCAAAGCAGGCTTCTTACGGGCCGAGGAAATGTGAAATCAGATCCGTCCTCCCACCGGAGGCCCCACTTCATTTTCTTGGGGAAAGGGAGTGTTTTTAAAAGAGTCCTGAATACCTCCGGAAGTATGTGAGGGGTCGCCAGTTGCGCCTCGGCTTTTTTGATGAACACGGTAGGCCTGCCGTTCAAGTCCGACACCACGGTGTCTGAAAGTGACGCGCCGCGCTTGGTGAGTATCAAGAGCAGTTTTTCGCTGGGTTTGCCGTCCTGCGAAGTGGCCTCTTCTTTGGATAAAAGCTTGATGAGTTGTTCCTTCGCCGCCTGTTTGGGCGGCACGCCGACTAGCCGGAACACAAGCCGCCTCGGCGTCGCAAAAACCTTGCACTCTCTGAAAGAAAGCCTCTGTTCCTCCAAAATCTTGCCGAGCCTCGCCGCCAATAAATTCTCGCCGCCCGATTCAAACAGCTCCGCCAGATTCGTCGCCGGAAGCTCTTCCGTGCCGATCTCGAAGAGAACGTCTCTGGGGGGGTCAGT
>CAYJVC010000030.1:0-17668 GCA_964373505.1 uncultured Planctomycetia bacterium | reverse complement strand
CGCGCAAGGTCGTCGCCAAAGGCGCCGAAGACGTCATCATCAATATCCAGGACGCCCACACGAAGCTCGGCGCGCAGGAAAGCATCACAAAGATCCTCGATAACCTCGTCAAGAATTATAACCTGAACCTGATCACACTCGAAGGCGCATCAGACATTGTAGATACGTCTTTAGTATCGAGCTTTCCGGTCGAGGAAGTGCGGCAGAAAGCGGGCGAATTTTTATTGAAAGAAGGCAAGATCTCGGCCGGTGAGTTTTATTCGATGATCTCAAAGGACCCCGTCGCCCTTTACGGCGTGGACGATCCGGAGCTTTACAAAGAGAACGTGGCCGTGTTCCGGGAACTGATCGACAAGAAGCTTACAATCCGCAAGGAACTGAAAGGCCTCCAGCGCGCCGTCCGTGAGCTTGAGCTTAAAGTCTATAGCCCCGGGCTTCGGGCGCTTTCCGACCACAAACTCCTTCAGAAGAACGGTGACATCAAATTCACCGAGTACTGGGAAGCTTTCAGCAAGGCCGCGGATGAAAAGGGCATCGATTATCGCAAGCACGCGAACCTGAGGAAGCTTGCCGATACCGTAGCGCTCGAAAAAGAGATCGATTTTAAAAAAGCCGGGGACGAGCGCGATGAGCTCATCGAAGAACTCGGGGCGAAACTTCCGAAGATCGAGCTCGAGAAACTCGTGCTTCAGGCGCTGCAGTACAAGCAGAACAAGATCACACCTGGCACTTTCCATTACACGCTGAGTCAGGTTTCTAAAAGTGTGGGCATAGACCCGCTTCGCTACAAGAACGTGATCCTTTACTCGCAGTACGTCGTGCTTTATGAGAACGTCGATCTCATCGCGATATTCGAGGAGGTGGAAGATTTTGAGAACGAATTGAAGGAAAAAAGCTTCACGAACCCTGATGAGAGGAGCCTCTCGAAACTTTCGCACTGCGTGAGTATTTTGAGCCAGCTTCTGGATACGACGCTCACGAGCAAGGACTACGAATTTTATGTTGCCAACGCCGCCTCATGCGAGATCGAGAACCTGAGGGCGTCGTTCCAGGTCCTCGCGGAAAAATACCGCGTGCCGTTCGAGACGTATGCCGATCTTGAAGTGCTCAGGGCCGCGATCCCGAACGCCCGGCTTTTCTATGAGCTCGCGACCCAACGAAACGAAGCGCTTCTCAGGAACACGATGGAGCGCATGAAAAAGGAAAATGTCCATGTCGCGGCGCTCATCACCGGCGGTTTTCACTCCGAGGGCATTTCGAAGCTCATGGACGAGGAGAGATTGTCATACCTCGTGGTCATGCCGAAGTTCGACGACAAATCCCCGAATCGTCCGTACATTGCGATCCTCACCCAAAAGCCCAAGGAATATGAAGAGCTATTCAAGGATTCGGATTTTTATCTGGCCGCCCCGGCGCTTTTTGAAGGCGCGCGTCTATCGTCCGAAGAAACGGACGCGGTGATCGCGGCGATCGCCGTCGGAGCCAGACTCGCAGGACTTGGGAATCTTTCGGAGGAAACAAAGGAAGGGTTTGTGAATGCCTACCGGAATTCGCTGATCCGAAAGGGTACGATCGGCTTTGCGACGCCCAAACCAGAAGAGTTAGGCGCCCGCCTGGCCCAGGTGCAACGCGTGCAGCCGCGCGGTGGAACTTATGAAGTCATTTTGGGTGGCCAGTCGTTCAGCGTTTTGTTGGATGACACTGGAAAACACATTCAGGCGGTATCCAGAGGACCCAAGGTATTGGTGGATACTGCGGCGCTTGAGCCGATCAATCGCCGGCTGATCTCAGAAGAGGCGGAAGAAACAGGACCCCTTGCCGAAATGATCTTTGATCGGGCAGAAAAGGCCGGATTTAGTAGCACGGCGGGCGAAAGGCTCGCGGCTCTTGCGAGGCGTCTGCCTGATTACCAGCGTCTAAGTCTCGAGGGTCAAGCCCGTGTGTTGCAGGAGGTAGGGGCCAGATTGGCCCAGGCTCAGCCTGTGGTTCGTTCTGCTGAAGGCCCTTGGCAAATGGGCAGTGTAAACCCAACCAAATTTCAAACCGAAAAGTTCGAGCTAGGTAAGCCTGTGCTGCCCACGGTCGCGGCGCCGTCAGCGCGGCCCGATGAAAAATTCGTGATGGGCCCCATCAACGGGTCCGAGGCAAAGCGCATGGAGCATGTGCTTCCCGTCGAGGTGGCAGTCTCCAAAGCTGAACCGCCAACCGTCGGTGAAGCTAAAGACATGGTGTTGGAAACACCGGTCGCCAGCGGCATTTGGCCTGTTCGGAAACTGCGCGCGGTAGCGGGCCACTTTCGAACCCAGTGGACCGCCGGCGCTTTGCGCAAATGGTATCAGGTGGCGTTTGGCTTCGGCATGGGCCGCCAACTTATCTCTACCATCTATGGCAAAGACATCGAAGAAAAGGTCAAAGCCTATTTGCGCGCCCAGGGGCTTGATGAAAATGAGCTGGACCTTGTCGACTGGTGGAATGTATATCGCAGGGTAACCCGAGAAAATGAGACGGCCTACCGTGAGAAATATTACCAAAAAGAAGTCGAAACCTTCGATCGCAAAGAATGGTGGGAGGACGCCAAAAAAGAAGCTGAGGGCCGCAAGAGACAAGGTTTGATAAATATTATTAGAAGCGGCGACATAAAAGGCGTTTTTACCTATTTCGCGCTCGGCGGGTTCGTGATGCACCTTTTTCGTGGATTTTACACGCGCTACTGGGCAAGTTCCATTCGTTACCACTGGCGCGGTGCCAATGAAAAGAGCCACTTAAGCCCTGACGACGTGGCTCAGTTTATCGTAGCCGAGATCCGAAACCAGAAGAGCGCGCGAGAATCCAAAACATCGAGTCTGCGCTTCCTATGGAGAAATTTAAGGGATGGCTTCGACGCGTTCAGCAACCTAACGCCCCTGGCGGCTCATTACCGTTTCTTGAAAGACCGCACTAAACTTTATTTTTGGAGCACGGTCGTGACGGGGACACTGCTTCATTCACTGAGCCTTGTACCGCAGCTTTTGCCTGCTGTAGCCGCCGCCTGGATTGCGCTCGCGATCCGTTACAAGCCCGCCCAAGATGCCCCGCCGGTCAAGATACTCCGCGGACGTTTGCAGGTGAGCGCGACAAGCTGGCACGTTGCGCGCATGGCCGGAATTCCGGCGATGCTTTTGATCGCCTATGCCTTGGCGGTGTGGCTCGGTTCCGGGTTTTTGGCGCTCAATATCGCTACGCGGATCTTTGGGCCTCTATTGGCGGCTTCGGCCGAATCTTTAGGAATTTCCGGCTCGGCAGCCTGGGTGACGGCTACTTTAACGGGCATTCCCTATGCGGGGCCGGTGATCGCCATTTTGATAAACGGTTTAAGCGCTGTTTTCACGGTTTTTCTAAAAGGCTTTGCAGTCCAAAGCTTATTGAGCCCTTTCGTTACGACTTCTTTTCGCAGCTTCTTTCGCATAGCCGCAGAAACCCGTCGGAGTTTGATCGACGAGAAGATGCGCATGGGGTTGCCGCTTCTTACCGAGAAACGATTCATGAAGATGGACAAGAAAACCCGTAAGATTATTTACGTTGGATCCTTGGAAGGCATGGACGACGAGGAAAAAAGCCAGTATCGTCCGGTCACCGGTTTCTTAAAAAGCGACGGTGACTTCATGCACTGGCAATGGGAAGGCAAGACTGTGGTCGCGTATCTCGAGGCGGCTGTCAGCGCCGGAATTTCTCAAGATGATGCAGAAAAGATACGGAACGTTCTGCAAGCCGTTTTAAACCATGACGCCTCGTTCCGCCGCGCTGTCGTTCCGTCATCCCGCGCGTTCCTTTTGGCAAATTCAAATCAGAGAAGTCAGATCGGGGACCTTTTAAAAAGGCTCCGCGCTCCGCCGTTAACGGATGTTGTTGCTAAAGCCATTACGGAAATAGAAGAGAATATTCGCCAGGAGATCCGGAAAACTGCCTTTGAATCCCGCCAGCAGACTTTTTCAGGGACCCAGTGGTGGAGGCAATCCCGCAGCGGCTGGTTCAGCATGTGGTTCGTCAATACGGAAATATCCGGCGTCCTGACCCAGTTGGAATTTTTTGACAAGCTCTTGTCTTGGTCCATTTCCTGGATCCCGGGCGCCGAGCCCATTCATTTTTTCAAACCGCTTGGCATGTATGTGGAAGGCGGCCACGGCGAGATCCCCGCGGGCGGCTGGAGCATTTACGATGTGCCGTACCTCGGGTCGTTCTTGAAAACGGTGGCTTACGACTATCACGGCATGCTCGGAGTCCTGGATTCACTCCTTCAAAAAGTTCAGGGTGTTCTGAGCTACTCGTCGCCTGCTTTCGGTGATCTTTTATTTGAAGTGACACATACACCCGAAAACCTTGCCACGTTTGTCACCGGCCGGGAACCTGAAATCGTCAAATTTGAATATGAGCAAATGGCCGCCGACCGTGAAGTCAGACAGTCCGCTTCGGCGATGGAAGATGTCTTGAGCCAATGGGCCAGCATGGCCGGCGTGGAGACAGAAGCGCTGCAGGACACCGAACTGGGCCCGCTTATAGAAGTGTTGCAGGAGGGAGCGTTGGACGAGGCATCCGCCGAGAAGCTCCTGGAAGATCCGCGCTATGAAGCCGCCGTTAAAATTTTAAGGAGCGACCTCTCTTACTATGACGCTATCCGGCAGGCAGTCTTGATCTCACGGGAAACAGAAGAACTTAATACGGCCGCCTTGAGGCAGGAGAGCGCTCAAGCCGAGCTTCAAGCCCGGCAAATGGCTGATCAAAAGGACTACGCGCTGCATGACGTCGAACGGGGCCAGATGGAGGCCGAGGAAGAACTGGCAAAAGCCCACGCGGTTTTCGCGCGACTTAACGTCCGATTGGATGAGGCCCGGTCCGAAGCAGAAAAGCTCATGGCGATCGGGGAAGCAAAGGAGTACATCCGCGGGCGGCAGATCGAGTATCAAACACTCATGGAAGATCTGCGCGTCCAAGGGACACTCGAGCCACTCGAAGAGATGAGGCTTTCATGGGTCTCGGCCCAGCTTGAGGCGTTTTCGTCAGAAGTCGACATGCGCGTGAAGAAGATTGCGATGGACAGCGCGCTCGCAGGCGCTTCACCGGAGGACAAGCGTTCCGCCGCCGGTTTTGCCGAATTTGTGAGCCGCATGCCGGGACGTGAGCCCAAAAAACTTCTTTCATTCTGGCCGCAGATGAGCCTCGTTAGTTCACTGATGCGAGGCGGCCCGGCGGGCGCTTCGCCACCTGTCCCGGGAAGTAATGAAATCCCGCAGATCATTTCAAAGAATGTGGATGTGATCGTGGAAGCTGCCAGGAGCCGGGCGGCTTGGAACGAAGCCCAAGACAAGGCGAGAGGGGTCCAGAGCATTTACTCGAAAATGGCCGAGGAGGGCATTTCAGCGGAGGAAGCACGGCGACTGATCGAAGGGCCAAAAGCCGAAGAAGCCAAGACCGCGGAAGCGGCTCCGCAACCGTTTTCGGCCGACGAGGTGGCCGCTTCGTATTTCGGATCGCAGCTTTTTGAATTCAAAGAAACCGATGGGTCTTACCGCAGGGGCGACCGCGACGACAATATCAGGCCGTTCCAGGCCATGCTCGCGTTTCTCGGCTACGAAAGCCAGCTTGTCGGAGCCAAACCCTCAGAGAAAATGAGACGGCTGCAAGGGGCGGACGGGATCTTTGGCCCGCTCACGGAATCCGCGGTCAAAAAGTGGCAATCAGATCACAACACAGCTAGAAATCGATCAGTCGTGAGAACCGACGGCATCCTCGATGAGGCAACACGCCAAATTCTATTTGGGGAGGCTTCTGAAAAAGCCAAAGCGGAAGCCATTGAACTCATGGCGCCTCTGTCCGCAGAAGCCGAGGCGCTCAGGGCAAACTTGCGGGTCGATCATTTCAGGCATATTCTGACGGCGGGGGATCTTTCCGAGATCCAGCGTATTTTATCGCGCTATTCCGCCAAAAAAATAACCCAGGCGGAGGCGGAGAAAGCCATTCAGGGGATCTTCACAAAAGCCGGTGAGCGTCAGAAAACGGGCGCTGTCCGGGAAAGAACGGCCCGGTCCGGTGTGGATCTGGAGTCCAGACTGGAATCAACCTATGAGAAACTCAAATCAGCCGGTGACCCGTCTTCAAACGCCCTGCTTCTGGCGCTCGACCGCACCCGCGAGGATGTCAAAAAAGGCCGCCTCACAACTAAAACGACACCGGGACTTGATCGTCTCCTGGGGGACATGGACTCATTTTCTCCGGAGGACAGACTGCGCGATGGCGTCGTCGCCTCGTCCGTAGACCAGGCGTACAACCAGCTGGAAAACGCGCGTGAAGCGTTGGAAGCCCAGCTCGGAGGCGAGGGCCTCCAGTTTTTCCTCAATAGTTTCAATAATCCCGATCCACGCTTCAATTTTGAACTGGCCAATAAAGACGGGAGACTTACTTTTCATCTCAGCGTCACTTCAGGGTTTGAAGTGAAAGAAAGAACCGTGAGTCCTCGCTTTGTCGTCGATTATCTGAATGCGCTTTTGAAATACCAGGAAGCGGCCGTGCGCGAATACATATCCACCGTGGCGGCTTATGCGGACGCGCGTTATACGCGGACTGCGCTCATGGATGAGCTTTCAGCTGCGCGCGCGAGGCTCGGGAAAATTCTCGGCGCTTCATCGGCACGGTCCGTCGAGGAATTGAGGATCGCCTACCTGGAATACCAAGCCGTCCGGTATGACCGCGCCACCGAAGCGCTTGTGCGAGAGAACCCGGCGCTTCAAAATTTCACCGACCTGCCGAAGGACCGCTCTGAGTTCGGAAACTGGATTGAACAAAAAGTAGCCTCGGTCTCGGATCTTGACCGCGTGGACCTGAGGGGCGCGATGAATCCCGAGCGCAGCCTTTGGGGCATGCTCACGGGCCTGAAGATCGTGTTTGGGGCAGGGATCGAGCTGGATGACGGCACACTCGGGCAGATCCCTTATTTTGCAAAAGTGGTTTACCCGCGGTTATACGACAGCCACGCCAAATTCAGGAAGGAAATAACCGCGAAGCAAGCTAAAATCTACGATGCCCAAATAGCCAAGGCGGCTTCCGACGCCCGCAGGCAGGAGAGGGGACTCAACGAGAAGATCAAAGGTGAAAATAATAAATTGAAGAATAAAACGCCCGGCGAGATCGCGGCGCTCGGGAGGCTCGGCATGTACCGTGCCAATGGGAAAGAAACCAAAGGCGTCCTCGTCCTTGAGACGGAGCGCGTTTTGAAAGCTAAAGAGGCCGCCGCGTTTGAAAAAGCCCGGCGTGTCTTGGCAGAAAGCGTGAAGGGTGGAGGCCCCGCGGGAAGAGCTGTGCTGGACGATGTCGTAAAGGCTAAAGAAAAACCAGGAGCACCCCCTGCCGCACCCGGACTCGAGTCCCCCGCCGCGCCCCCGGTTGACGTCACCGAGGAAAGCGTGAGGTCGGCTGTCTCGCTCGAAGAGCTGGCTTCGAAGCTCCGGTCGTTCAATGAGTCGAGGGCCGCTACATTGCGCGCGGGCGACTACCGCACGGTCCGCGAGTCGGAGAAATTGTTTGACAGTATCGCCGAAGCGTCTGAAGAGAGGGCCTTGTCTCTTGTTGCGCAAGGGTCTTTGGGGGAGAAAGAAAAAGAGGCATTGAAAAGCGTACTGCCACAACTGCAATACGCCGGCCGCCTGGACGCGGATGACCAACTCGAGAAACGCGAGCTTTGGAAGAAAGCGCTTTCTTCGGACAAAGAACTGTATGCTTACCTGGAAAACACCGTATTCGTGAAGGCGACCCGCACCGAGGCGGCGCTTGCGCTGATCGAGAAAGTGGAAAGCGAGGATTATGACGATCCGGATTTCGGACGAAATGTGGCGGCGATCACTGCGGACATGGAGGCGCTGGGTGAATATGAGCGTGATCTTCCACGCGATGACCTGAGGGACGCGCGCCAGATACTCGAAAAGCGCGCGCGGGAGATCTTGGAAGAAAAGGCCGAAGTCGACGGCGGTGTCACGACGCCCGTGATGCAGGTAATGTTTGGGTTCATACGCGCGATGGATTATGGACAGGAATCCACAAGAGACACGGAGCGGGCATTTGAGAAGTGGAAAGACACGCTCGAGGAAATGACAGGAAGCGACCTGGAGTTGGACCAGGCCGCCTATACGATGTTCAAAGATTTCATGGATCAATGGGACTTGAGCAGGGTTTCTCTGACAAAACTGCAGGCGATGAAGGAGGGATTTGAAACGGGACTGTTGTATCTTGTAAGGTCCGATCCGGAACTTGGCCGCGCCGTACGCAAGATCGAATCCGGGGATGTTCGTCTCAGTGACCGCGGGATGCTGGACAAGGTCGTAAGCGATACCCTTTACAACGAGGACAAGACACAGAAGAACCCGGCAACCGAGCTTCTACTCAGTTTTATCCAAACACTCGACGCCAAATTTGGTTCGATAGGGCCCGTGAAGGAAGACAAGACAGGGGTCCGCGAAGAGGAGCGGTCCAAGAATGTCTCCGCATTTGATCAAGAACTGATTCTACTCACAGACCATGCCGAGCGCCTTCGGTCAGCTCCGACGCCTGAAGACGTGAAAAAAACCAGGGAGGACGTGAACCGGCTCTGGGCCCGGCTTCACCGGACGCTCGAGCTTAAAGACCCGGTCAAAGTAGCGGCACTTGAAGCGAAGGAGAAATTCCTGGCCAAGGAGCTTGTATCCGGGATCCGGACCCTGGTCAAGAAAGATCCTAAAAAAGCGCTTGCGCTCCTTTTGTATCTGGCTGTGAACGAGGAGAAGGAAGACCCTTACAGTCCCTTTCTTCTGGCCGTATCAGACATCCATGAGCTCTATGGAGGTCTCGCCGGGAGCGCGGCGGAAAAACAGAAAGAGATAGCCCTCCAAAGGCGGGCAAAGAACATTGAACGCTCGTTGGTTCATGTTCTAGGGATCCTGGATTCTGTGGACCCGAAGGACCGCTCGAAACACCAGTCCGTCAGACGCCTCGAGACGTTTGATGGGATACGCCGCGCGGGCGACGGCCTCATAGCAGAAGCTGCTGCGCTTTCTGAATCACCTTATCGCGTTGATCTTAAGATAGACAAACGAAGCTTGGAATCCCGAATCGCGGCGGCCGAATCTAAGGTGAAGACGGTGAAAAAGGACTTTGAAGAGGAGCTTGACGAGGCGTCAACGACTTTCAATTCGTCCAAAAGCTATATCGAGCTTCGCAAAGCCTGGGACACCTTGTATATCCGCGCGCTCGACACGATCGGCTACTATTCAGAGGCCGGCGATGAGCGCCGGAGGATCGTGGAAAAAGCGACGCGCGCCCTGAGGCTTTATGAAAGCGCTTTGTCGGACAAGAACCGGAAAAGCGCCGAGGCAGCCGGACTTTTTAGCTCGTCCGTGGACGATATTCGCCGTGTCATCGCCAAGGAATCCGAAGGCCCCGGATTCTGGAGCCGTGCGACCCGGTTTTTTAGGGACAAGCCGGTCCCGAACATTGCGCCCGTGCTCGACGCCGTTCGCAATTTTAACAGAGCCTCCTCGACTCTGGGTTTCGACGACACATTCAAAGAGGACATGATCGGCCAAACAGGTTTTGGCAACATTCGCCAGATGAAATTCCGGCTCTACTCGGACGCGATCTTCGCGCTGCTGAGCCTGGCTGACATGGCGCATCTTGAAGATACGGATTTTAATGCCCGGGTCGAGGCGGCGCTAGTCGAGATAGGTCAACGTCTGGATGCGCTCGGGATCGTTCAAGACCCTGCGGTGCTGGCCGCCCGGCGCGACACCGCCTATTTCGCCGTCATTCACATGCTTTATCAGTCCGATGAGGATGATTTCCGCCAGGCTCATGATGAGGCGGTCAAAGAGATCCACGAGGGATCGCCGGCCGGCCGTTACGACTCCCAAGTGGATTATCCAACCGAGATCCTATCCAGAATGATCGCCAAGCTTGAGCCCGAGTACCGCGATGACCGGAGACTCAGGGCGGCCGTACAGCTTAGGTCCACAGTGGACCGCGTTTTCAGGTCCGACGACGGAAAGGAAATCCCGGCGCCGGTACCTCCGGATCTACTGGATACGGCAAAGACCCTGTCCTTTGTCACCCGTGGCCCGGCCATGAATATTTTGGACGCCCAAGCCGAACTTGACCGGCTCATCGAAAGGGTGAAGCGCGAAAACCTCGTACAGATAGGCATAGGCGCTGATTTCGGGATCGACCTCATCCGCGCGTATATCAGCATTAGCATCGAATTGGCGTCCGATGAGGGCGCGGAACTGGCAACGTTAAAGACGGTCTTCACAGACACGCAGCGCGCTGCCATCGCAAAAGCCTACAATACGCTGGCCGTGATACAGATCCTCGAGTATGCGAAGACGCGGCATGAAGTTACGGAGCTTAGAGAGCAGTTGAAGAAGCGCGCTGCCGGACGCGATAAGACCGGCGTCGATGCGCTTGAAGACGCGATAGAAGACGGCGAAACAAAAATGCGTTTTATTTTAAGTGAATTTGGAGCCTATGATGCGCGGACACGGTCAGGGGTTTCAGACCTCCAAGATGAACTCTCGTCGCTCAGGCAAGATCCGGACGGGCCGGACACCAAAGCCCGCATTCGGCAGGTCACGCGTCGGATCCTTGGTCTGGCAGGGGCGGACTCTGCCAACGCCTCAGTCAAACGAACATTGGATGCGATCCCGTACGATGCCCAGGATCCTAAGCGTACCGCTGACCAATTTGATGCGCTCTTACAAAATTTGAATGAGGAAGCGGGAGTCGCGGACCTGACGCCGGTCAAGATGTATGCGATGCTTGGCCAGGTCGCGGCGGCGGGGTTCAAGGAGATCAGGGTGTCGACGGGCGCTGATGCCATCCAGCCGAGTACGGACCCTATCGCATCGGCCGCGTCGGTGGTGTTTGCGGGCGTTCGCATCGTTTTTGCGGGTCCCGATAGCACAAAACTTATTGAAGCTGCAAGATCACGGGACCAGGTCCAAGAAGAGCGCTATGCGGTAGAAGAAAAAGTATCCGCCGTAGGCCATATGACGTTCGCCGATTATCTGGCCGCCGGGGATTTTGCCGCCGGCGCCGGCCGCACCTCGAGCGGTTCAACGACATTCATCACTCCGGACAGCCGCCTGCGACTGGTAAATTTTACGCAGGACTCGCATGGAGTCCACATTGACCAAATTGAGCAGGGACTCGCCGGAGGGGGACAGTCATTCACCGAGATAGACTTGAGGCCCGATTCCGCCGCGCTTTACTCGGTTTCCGGGGATGGACAGGGGATCGATTGGCGCCGCGCGGACCGCGTGCCCATTGCTTACGGCGATCTCATCGTAAACCTGGGCCTCCAGGCGGGTAGCCATGATTTCAGCGCCGCTGTGGCTGACAACCCTTCCGTGAACGCAGGTCTCACGCTAGTCGCCCGGCGCGGCGATCGCGA
This sequence comes from uncultured Planctomycetia bacterium, assembly GCA_964373505.1. Lineage (GTDB taxonomy): Bacteria > Omnitrophota > Gorgyraeia > 2-02-FULL-51-18 > 2-02-FULL-51-18 > CAYJVC01. The sequence continues at coordinate 6,225 of CAYJVC010000030.1, read as the reverse complement.
GGTGCGCGTGCCGCTAAGTGTTTTATACCGTCCGGGACAAGGCTCCGATCTTGTGGCCGGTTTCAGCCAGCGCCGTGCCAACGAAGTCTTTGGCCTGCCCGGTTTTCTTCTGACGGAACTGGGGATCCAATTCAATACCAAAGACAAAAAAGTATCGCCTTACGCCGCCCTGGGTCAGGACCTGGAAAAGGTCAGTTTTTACCTGGCCTATGCGGACGAGAGGCCGAGCACCCGCATTTATCTCAGGCCCACAGACAATTTGTTGGTCGGTTCGGGGATCGTGGTCGACCCAAAGACGGGTAAACAAACGTCTGAGGTCAACTTCACGGTCAATCCTTCGGGGGTCATTGGCTTTGCCCCCACGCTGAGCGCTGGCGGCGATTACACGGAGGAAGGCGAACTAAGCCCCAGAGCCGGTGTCGGTCTGACGCAAAGAGATATTGGTTTGACGACCACGGTTTCAGGCCGTGAAGAAGACCAGACAATGGTCGTGAGCCAGAGCTTGACCGAAATGCTCGGGTTTCTGGCTGGACGGCGCCTCACGGGCGATATCCGCGCCGGCGGCGGCTACTCGTCCGGCAGTCTTCAATCAGCTCCGCTTGGGTTAATTCTGTATGACGCACCGACGGGCCTTGGTTTACATACAGAAGGATTGCCGGACGGCGGTATGTCGGACGTGACGGTCGGGATTGACAGGTTTAACCGTTTTGGGCAGGTCGGCGCGACTGTTACCGGTGACGGCGGGTGGGCGTTCCGTGGAAGTCTTTCCGTTCGGGACGTCACGCAGTGGTTGATGGGTTCCGGCGATCCCGAAGCCCAGCGTTACACTTTTTTGTCAAATCCCGAAGGGATATCCGCGCATTTGTTCAGGGAATATGACCCGACTTTGAAAGTGGAGCGACTTTCCGTGGATCTTCTCGACCGCGCGCATGCGCTTTTTGATGCGCTTAAGGATCTGCCGCCGGGCCAGGTGCCTCCGGAGCTTCAGCGAGAGCTCGACAACCTGGATGAAAGCGGCATCGGTAAAGCGTTCTTAGAAGCTATCGCCAAAGGCCGTATGGACAGGGAAACAGCCACGAAACTTTCAAAGGACATGGAAAAATGGATCGTCGTTCTCTCCGATATCGAAAAAGAACTCACGGCCCTGCATAGCAAGGTGCTGGACGAAAGAACACGTCAGGAGCACATGGCGCGGATCGCGGCGCTCACTCCGGAGATCCAAAGGGTGCAGGATGCGATCAGCGGGATCTTGGAAGAACAGGGCAGGCTTTTACCGCAGATGAGCGAGGCCGATATCCGCGCGCGGCAGATCCTGTCGCAACTCAACGCTTCCGGCGTCCATGGGCTTGCCGAAGCTTTGTTGGACAATGTCCAGTCCAGGGAAAGAGAGACGCTTTACGAGCGCGGGGCCGAGGAGGCAAGGAATTTTGGGGGGATCGTCCGGAGCGCGCTTGAGCGATTTTCGCAGATGACGCCCGAAGAGCTCGACGAAGAGGCCAAGAGGCAGGGTTTTGGTGATTTTGGCAAATTAAGGGCGGAAGTTTTTAGTCTCGACTTCAGTTATTCTGGACTCGCCAACAGGGATAAAGAAGGTGAACACTGGCTCAAGGTGCTTGCTGGCTCCGAAGGACGTTTGCAGATCGGAACGCTGGCAAAAAAGATCGCTTTGTGGAATGAGATCGCACCGAAACTTAAGGATTATTACGGGTCTCAACGGGTCGGTTTCTCCGGTTATGCCGGCGAGGAGGATGACCTGCTCCGCTTCTGGGGGGCTCTGGGGGAGGTCCCGGGCTACGAATCCTGGGTATCAAGCGAGCTTTCGCTGAGGCAGTCGCTTCGATCACGGTATTCGCAGTTTTACACCGATGACAGCCAATTTGACCCTACGGATCCGGACGATGACCGGCGCATGTCGATCCTTTCGGGCATGGGCAGTTTCGGTCGTATGGAGGACGTGCCAGCGCTTTTGGACCGAGTGAGCGCCCACCGCGCGGAGTTAGAGAGCGTCCTAGGAAGAAAATTGCCCTCAAATATTGACGGGGATCTTAATGACTTGGTAACGCTCCTGGAGTGGGGCAAAGTGATCGAGGCCTGGCAGGAAAAGGGATGGAACGCCAGGACCGTATTGCAAGTCATGGCGATACTGAGGGAACCCGCGAGGATCGCGCCAGCCGACCTTTCAAACCCACTTTCAGCCGCCTCGCAGGAACTGATGCATTTTGTGCTGGAAACCGCGGAAACGGGGGTGCTCAGCACGGAGTTTGACGCCGGCTTTATGGCGAGTTATGTTTCCGCGCGGTCGAACCCGGAATACATAGACGCCATGCGCGATCTGTCGGGCGGCGACATTCTCGAAGAAATACGGATGTACATCGGTGTTTTGGCGGCGATCCAGACGAGGTTTCGTGAGTCCGGCAAGGCCAGTTTTACTGAACGTGAATTCGCAGGTGTCATCCGCGCGATGGACACGGTGAGGGATCGCATGCCTTCCCGCCTCAAGGCCAAATTATTCGGAGGCGCCATCGATCCGACGAACCCGGACCATCTGGAAAAACTCGTTTACTATGCCTCTTTCTACGCGGGCGTGGGCGCGCTCGTGATGGAAGGGATCGAACTCTCGGGCGAGACGATGATACAAAACGACGACGCGTTCATTGACGACGTGGAGGCGTTCATTTACAGCGGTTCCTCCGGCCGGTTCGACTGGGAAAAGGATCGCAAAACGCTTTTTTATTGGAACAACATGGCGGTTGAAGTAAGCCGTAAGGAGAGCATCGATATCGGAAAAGCACGCGACTTGGTCCGCCAGGCGCTTCGCGTGATGTCTGACGACGAGATCCAGGAGCATGCGACGTCGCTCGCCTTGACGAGCGGCCTTGTGAGCACTCCAGAAATGTTAAGACAGGTCAGGATCGATCCCGCAGACATCATGGGCGATGTCGCCTACCAGGCCATTTACAATGACCGTACGATCGAGAGCATTCGGGAGCGTTTGGAGCTGGTGGGCCCGATCCATGAAAAACTTCAGGGCGTTTTCGCGGCAGGAGGCGGCGGACCGCCCGCGGACGCGTCCAACGCCGAATATCAATCCTATCTTTTCGGTCTCGTCGAACACACTCTCACCGACCCGGCGCTTTCCTCGCTTTCCAAAGAAGATAAAATTTCAAGAGCCGTGGTATTTGCTGAGGCTCTTCAACGCATCGCCAATCTTCCCGCATTCCGTGAAGGGCTTCTCGCGGGCCGCGCGCTTTCAGCCGACGATATTTACGAAGCGCCGCGCAAGATCTCCGCGAAGTTTGAATTTCTCGAAACCCTCGCCTTGCTTTCATTGAAGGACAAGGAGCGCGTCGAGCAAAGGCTTGGTTTCACGATCGAAAGTTTTGAAGCGCTGGACATCGACAAGCTCGTGTCCGACCTTGCCCAGATCCGCTCCGCTAAGGTTACCGGCGACCAGTCCGCTTGGGGATGGGCATCGCTTGCCGGAGGCGGCGCGCCGGACTTGGCAAGTCCCACGGACCAAAGAATGCTTCTCTATTTCGGCATTTTGGCCCAGCAAAAAGAATCCGTCGTCGGGCCGGACGGACCGGAACGTGAATTTAACTGGGACGCTGCGCGCGTGAAGAGCTTTTTGTCATTTCTTACCGTTCGCGGACAGGAACTCCGCGATCTGGCGCTTGGTTTTGGCGCCGAGGACCGCCCTTCGACCACCGATGAGAATTTCAAAAAACTCATGGTTGAAGCTCGCGTGATCTACAGAGTCTATGCGTCCACTTTTGGCACAGATCCCGCTCAGGACCATCTCGCCGACCCCGCCACCTTCGACCAAAAATTCAAAGAAGCGCTCAATAACAGCCTCGCCAGGACCGCCTATATCCGAGATGAAAAATTTAAGCCGCTTTTGGAGGCTTATGGCCGCTTTCTCGAAGCCGCCGGTTTTCCCACGGCGGATCCTAAAGAGATAGACTGGCAGGATGTCGCGCGCCTTGTGGCCTCGTCAAAGGCCGCCGCCGAAATTGCACGTATCAAGGGTGATATTTCCATTACACCCGAGCGCTTTGTGGACGCCATGGCCAAATTGGCCGCCGCGCTCGACGGTGCTTCAGGCACGGACCCTATTCTTGCCCTTTTAGGCATTTCCAAAGCCGCCACCAAGGAAGAACTGCAGAACAGCGGCTACATGGAGCTTCTCATTCAATTGACCGAGGCCTCGATGAGAGGACAATTGACAGGGGACGAGGCGTTGGCGGCGCTCGTCGCGAACGCGGCGCTCCTCAAACAAAAATTGGACCCGCTTAAATCTTCTCTGGAAGGAGCTGCGGATGCGAAAGCTTTCCGGAGGCATTGGCTGAATGCGGCATTGGCGATGGCGGTCACGGGCGCTGTGGAGAGCGACATCGACGAAGTGGCCGCCATGATGGCAAGTACGGATTTCAGGCTTCTATTCAACAAGAATCAGGCGCGGTGGAAGGATGACGCTTACGTCTTTCTTTTTGACATCGCCGCCGAGTCGATCGGCGCCGAGAGACACAATGACGAAACGCCGTGGCTTACGGTCACCGAGTATCTGGAAAATGAGATCAAGACCGTGACTTCGATCTTCAAGGGCGGCGCGGGGCCCCGCTACAACGGCCTGAACGCGATCTTCAATGAGCTGTATATCGGCCCCGACGGGCAGAAGTTGAAACTGCCGCCGGTTTCGGAAGCATTGAGCTATACCGACCAAAGCCTGAATACAAGGATCCTGCGGCAGGTATTGTTCGATCTTGCTTTGCGGGTGGCCCGCGATGAGGTTCCGGCGACGAACGTTGACAATGCGCACAACGCCAAGTCCCGTCAGCCGAGGATCTCTTTCGAGTCGCTTTTGGCCGAGCTTCGCATCCATGCCGAGCTTTTGCGCGACAAGACGGATCGAGGGCTCCTGCACCTTATTCAAAAGCAAAACCTGGACGTCCTGCCGGAACTGAAGTCCCGGGAAGGCTTTTATGGGAACTATGCGCCAGACAACAGCGGGCGACTCGTCGAGACGGACGCTTCGCGGATTGTTCGTCAGATAATTTCCGACCATGCGCGAATGATCACTATGAACGGCCGCTACGAATACGTCTATTCGGACGTATTCCCCGCCGCCGAAGAGATCGTAAAGCAGGAAAGAATATTCATCCAAAATCTCACTGGCAATATTACCGCCAGCCAAGTGATGCAGGAAGTCGCGATCACGGGCCAGCTTCTTGAAGCCGGCATTCTGGACGTCCTGAAGGAAATTTATCCCGAGTACAGCGGTGGGTTTTATGGCGACTCACGTTTCAGTCCGTTCCTGAGGGATCTGGTGAGCGCGCAGGCGCGCTTTGTGCGGGAGGGCGAAACGAAGCTGAGCCTCGACCCTGTCTCCATGGATGCGAACAGCCAACCTCTCTATCTTCGCTTCGTTCCCGGTGAAAGGATCGGAGAAGAGGGGATCTCCCGCTATGTGGATGAATTAAAGGATCTTGCGCCGCTCATGGGTCAGCTTACTTCGAACGAGACGCTCAAGGAAAAATTATCGCTCATCACGCGCACCGCCAATGCTTCCGGCGTCCGGGACAAATTCGCGGTCGTGCTGAGCCTGGCCAGAGAAATGAAGGCTCAAGGGATAACTACCACCGACGCGGCGGCCGAATTCTTGGACACGATCATCGCCAATTCCACTCCGGAGGTGCCTATTTCACTCGCCGAATTCAGGGCCCAGTATGGAGCCGGATTGCTCGAAACTTTGAAGGTCCAGGTCCCCCTGGCTTCGGAAGGACTGGGTTTTCCCAATACTTTTAAAGGCCGGGCAGACTTTTTAGGAGATCTTTACCACAAGATCATCAACGGGGAGATCGAGTTCAATCCTGAAAGCGGCCAGTGGCGTAGAAGTACTCCTGTGAAAAAAGAAAATGTCGGCGATTTTGTCGCTAAGGTACGCGGAACCATCACCGGGAGTTTCGTGAATGCCGCGCTCACCATCGCTAAAGACAAGGAACTCAAAAATAAGGCGGTCCAAATTTCCAGAATATTCGACATAGAACCCGAATTTGCCAACCATAAAAACCCCGCCCGCAAAATCAATGAAGGCGATCTTGATGGGCCTGAAATCAGCATCCTGGCGAACGTGGCCGCTAAAGGTTTTCTCTCGTTCAATTTCCAAACGGGCAAGTTCGAGAGGGGTGACCCTATCACGACCACCGGCGACAAGGGCCTTATCAC
>CAYJVC010000029.1:0-22125 GCA_964373505.1 uncultured Planctomycetia bacterium | reverse complement strand
ATGCCTGAACCACGCCGCCAGCGTTCGTTCTGAGCCAGAATCAAACTCTCCAATTATTTGAAAATTGGCTCCTTCAAATCCGAAGATTTGAAGGCAAATGTTTGAGCTTCTGGCAAATATAGAAACATTCGTTTAGCTCAAAAAGTTAAACGAGAATTTCCGCACTTTCCCGCCGCTAAAACTTAGGCGGGTCCGCCAATTTCCTTGGCGGATAATATAAGCTATTCAATTGTGAAAGAGCGACTCTTCTACGCTCGCGTCACTTTCGTGCGCGAGCTTCAAAGGAGTTCTGCGTAGCCACGCCGTTAAGGACGTGGCGAAGCAGAATGAATCTAAAATTTTTTCGTAACTGGGAAATAAAAAAGGCATCTGACGATGCCTTGGGTATCCTCAGTCACTATAATTGCTATAACCTATGTCAATTGAATCAAATAGACCTCTGGTCCAGACACAAAACGCCCACGAGAAGACCACTCTAAGTGGGTGTATTTATACCACGGGGGTTGAAGGAGTGTCAAATGTATTTTTGGTAAAATTAGGGTCCCGTCTAATGTGAATTAGACCAGTTTGACGAATTTTTTCTTACCAGCCTTTAAAAGAGATCCTTTTTTGACCTGTAGCTTCAGGTTGAAGTCGGAAATCTTCTCACCGTCGATCGAGACCGCGCCCTGTTCAATGAGACGCTTGGCTTCGCCGGTAGAAGAGGCAGCGCCGGCGCGCTTTAAAAGCTCGACGATCCAGATCTCCTTTTCAGCGACTTTTATCTCTTCAGGGTTCTCGGGGTTTTCCCTGCGGCTAAATACGCGCTCAAATTCTTCAACCTGTTTCTCCCCTTCTTTAGCTCCGTAGTAAAAACTCACGATCGCTTTGGCGAGTTTGAGTTTGGCGTTACGGGGATGCTCATTTTTGTCATGTTTTTCTGTCGTCAACAGATCAAAATATATCGGTATCAGTGCATCGGGAATGGACATCGCCTTGCCGAACATATCTTTGGCAGAGTCATTAACAGCAATGTAATTGCTGAGGGATTTGGACATCTTTTGTGTGCCGTCGAGCCCCACAAGAAGCGGTAGCGTTATAACAACCTGAGGCCTTTGCTGGTACATAGATTGTAAATCCCTTCCCATCAACAAATTAAATTTTTGATCCGTTCCGCCAAGTTCGACATCCGCTCTTACCATCACGGAATCATAGCCCTGTAGAATGGGGTACATCAGTTCACGGATCGCGATCGGCCGATGAGCCTGCCGGCGCTTATCAAAATCATCTCGAACCAGCAGTTGATCAACGGTCACCTGAGGCCAAATGACCTGGTAGAGAATACGGAACATCTCGGGCCCGCTAAGCCATTGGCTATTGCGGACGATCTCAATTTTTTGCGGGTCTTTATCCAAAATTTTGAACACTTGCTCTTGGTAAGTCTTGGCGTTTTCCGCGATCTGCGCTTCCGTTAAAACTGGGCGAGTTTTCGTCTGCCCGGTAGGATCGCCCACAAGTGCCGTATAATCGCCGATGATGAAGATAACCTTATGGCCGAGGTCCTGAAATTCGCGGAGCTTTCTTAAGATGACGGTGTGCCCGAGATGAATGTCTGGCGCGCTCGGATCAAATCCCGCCTTGATCCGAAGCGCCCTTTTATCTTTTTGAGAACTTTCTAGGAGAGATCTGAACTCTTCCTTGGAGATGACATCAACGGCGTTCCGGCTAAGTTGCGCAAGAGCCTCTGAGGCGCTCACTTAACTTTGCGAAACCCCTTTAGTGCTTAAAGCGATCTTGCGGTTCTGTGGGTCGATCTTCACGACGCGCGCCTGCACTTTGGTCCCGACCGGATAGGTTGTCTCAATGGCCTGGGCGGATTGCAGGTCCGTCTCAGAAATATGGACAAGTCCCTCGACGTCCTTTTCGATCTCAACAAAAGCACCGAAGCTCGCCACCTTTGTCACGGTGCCCATGACGAGCGACCCGATCGAGAGTTTTGAGGCAATCACCTCCCAGGGGTCGGTGATGAGCTGCTTAAGCCCCAGTGAAAGCTTGCGGTTTATCTGGTCAACCATCAGAACCACCGCTTCCACTTCCTGGCCTTTTTTTAAAATATCCTTCGGATGGTTCACCTTGCGCGTCCACGACATGTCGGACACGTGGATCAGTCCGTCCACGCCGGCCTCAAGCTCCACAAAAGCGCCAAACTCCGTCAGATTCCTCACGATTCCTTTGATCCGAGTCCCGACCGGGTAGCGGTCTTCCACGCCGATCCACGGATTGGCAGAAGCCTCTTTCATGCCGAGCGATATTTTTTCATGATCTTTGTCGACGCCCAGCACCAACACGTCCACCTCATCTCCCACTTTAAAGATCTCGGAGGGATTCGTGACACGCTTGGACCAAGAGATCTCGGACACGTGAACCAAACCCTCGATACCCCTCGAGAGCTCGACAAAAATGCCATAGGGGACCACATTGACAACACGGCCCTTGACTTTGGACCCTACAGGGTATTTTTGATCCGCACCCACCCAGGGATTAGCATCCTTTTGCTTTAAGCCTAATGAGACTTTCATGTTCTCTTTGTCGAAGGAAAGGATTTTCACTTCGATCTTGTCGCCGATCTTCAAAAGCTCCGACGGATGGCCGATGCGCCCCCAGCTCATATCGGTGATATGAAGAAGGCCGTCAATGCCGCCCAGGTTTACGAACGCGCCGAAGTCCGTAATATTTTTCACGGTGCCCCTCCGGGTCGAGCCCACTTCGAGCTCCTCGATCATTTTCGCCTTGGAAACCTGTTTTTCTTTCTCTAGGAGGTCCTTGCGAGAGACAATGATATTTTTGCGGGCGGGGTTCACCTTCACGATCTTCACCTGGATCGTTTGTCCCAAGAGAGAATTGAGGCTCCCAAAACCCTTCAGGAACGCAAGTGACGCGGGTAAAAATGCCTCGACGCCGATGTCCAGCATCAGGCCGCCCTTCACCTTGCGGGTAACCTTGCCCTCCACCGTGTCGCCCTCGCCGGTCTTTTCCACCACGCGGTCCCACCCCTGGCTTCTTTCGGCCTTGCGGCGGGACAGCACGATACGGCCCTGCGGGTCCTCGGTTTCTTCCAAAAGCACTTCGATCTCGTCGCCGACTTTCAAAGTCTGCAGAGAATCGAATTCATGGGCCGGGATCACGCCCTCTGATTTAAAGCCGATATCCACAACCACTTCTTTCGGACCGATCGAAATGATCACGCCCTTAACGACATTGCCCTCGCCGATCCGTTTGAAGGTCTGGTCATAATCGATCGGCGACTGCGAAGAACCGCCTCCCTCTGAATCGTCCGACACGAACAAACGCTGGATTCCATACGCCATAACTAGTTGACTTCCTCCTTAATTTTTTTTATTTCTTTCATAATCCGCAGGCCGACCGCCTTGTACGGATCTTCCTTTGCCATCAATTCGGCGTCATTCGCCGGAATGAACGGCTTGCCGAAATGCACGCTCACCGGGGAACACCTGAGCCACTGGGCCCCCTTGGGAAACGCCTTAAAGGTGCCCCGGATGTAGAGCGGCCACACATAGGCCCGGCTCTTCACCGCCAAAAAGCCCACGCCCGGCTCCGCGTCTTGGAATTCACCCGTTATCGTGCGCGTGCCTTCGGGAAAAATAAGGATCGATTTGCCTTCCTTGAGCGCCCGGAAAAGCTGCCGTAGGCTCCTGAAGTCTTCGTTCTCGCTCTTGATTGGAATGCATCCGAGCCAGCGAAGCAGGCGGCCAAAAAAAAATGGCTTGAACAAGTACTCTTTCGCCAAAAAAGTTACCGGTTTTTTCAGCGAAATCCCTAATAGGGGCGGATCCAGGTAACTGGCGTGATTCGGCGCTAAAATAACGCCGCGGGAATCCTCGGGGCGGTTTTCTACACCAAACGCTTTAAATCTGAAACAGATCTTGTAGAAGATAAAAAGAACAATTTGCGCTATCCGGTAAACCCATAACTTGAACTGGGGTTTGGGCTTATCTAGTTCGAACATGCCGGCCCTCGGCCTGCTTTACGGTGTCGAGGATTCTATCAACTGTCTCCTGGATTGTCAATGAGGTCGTGTCTATCCGTACTGCGTCCTTCGCAGGCCGGAGCGGCCCTTCCTTCCTGTTGATATCGGTTGCGTCACGAGTTTTTAAGTCTTTTGACACCTCTTCTAAAGTCGCTTTTTTACCCAGCGCCAGAAGCTCCTTATAACGTCGCATGGCCCTGAGCGTCGGGTCCGCATCGAGGAAGAACTTATAGTCTGCTTTCGGGAAAACCACCGTGCCTATGTCCCGGCCCTCCATGACGGCCCCGCTTTTACTGCCAAGCGCCCTCTGTTTCTTGACCATTTCCCGCCGGATAATCGGTTCCTGGGCCACATAAAAGATATTTTTGGTCAGCTCCGGCCGGCGAATGGCCTGTGTCACGTTCTTGCCATCCAAGAAGACGCGTTGCTTTCCTCCGCCGCCTTCTTTAAAGCGTATGGACGCCGATTTCGCTATTTTTATCAACTCTCTGGTATTTTTGAGGTCTACTCCCGCCCGCATCGCTTTGAGCGTGGCGGCACGGTACATGGCGCCCGTGTCGATGTAGGGCACGCCGATGATTTCAGCTAGAAGCTTGGCTGTCGTGGACTTCCCGCTTCCGGCGGGGCCGTCTAAAGCAATGATGAGCTTTTTCTTCATTTCACCGGTGCGAGTTTTCGGGAGAGCCGATTCGAGCTTTCTATAAATTTACGGAGGCTGTTGGGCTTTTTTGTTTTTAAGAATTTTTTTAATACGGCTAAATTTTTCTCAAAGTCTGAAAGAGCTGCCAGGGTTTCTTTGTTGGACAACAAAATATCTGACCAGAGCATTGGATCGGACGCGGCCAGCCTCGCCAATTCTTGAGCACTTGGGTTGAGTGCCTTGAGCCTTCCGGAAAACTTTCCAAGACCGTTTTTTTGAAACAGTGAAAAAGCCGCCAGATGCGGCAGATAACTCGCACGCGCCACCCAGGCATCGTGAAGTCGCGCATTTAAAACAACGGGGTTGGCTCCCAAAGCTCTCCAAAAACCGGCAACTTTCGCATGGGGTTTGGTTAAAAAGCACTGCGCCCCGTCAAAAAGTCCGGCATCTGCAAACTCAAAGCCCGTATTCGCCGAACCAGCCATCGGGTGGCAACCCACGAAAGTGCAGCCTTTGAGGGAGTTGTGCGCGGCTTCTTCTATCTTTCGTTTCGAGCTGCCCGTATCAATGACTATTGTATTTTTCTTGAGATAAGGTTTGATGAGCGGCAATTGTCTAATGATCGTCGAAACTGAAACACACAAAATGACGAGGTCAGCGTCCTTAACGGCTTCACTTAACTCCAACGTCGCCATATCTACAGCTTTTCTTTCAACGGCTTTGATGGCTGTCTCGTGCCTCCGCACGACACCGGCAACCCAACGTGCGAGCTTACGCTTTTTAACAGCAAGTCCCAGCGACCCGCCTATTAATCCAATACCGACAATAGCAATTTTATTGAAGAGAAGCTTCTTCAGATTGTTCTCCCTACTGCCTTGGCAATCAGCCTAAGCTCCGTCATCAACACGTCAAATTTATTAAGTTTTAAAGCCTGGGGGCCGTCACAAAAAGCTTTCTCAGGCTCGTTGTGCACTTCGATCAGGAGCCCGTCGGCGCCCACCGCGATCGCGGCCTTCGCAAGCGGCGCCACGTAGTCCCAGATCCCTGAGCAGTGTGACGGGTCGACGATGACCGGCAGGTGGCTCAACTTCTTGATGACCGGCACGGCGCTGAGGTCGAGCGTGAAGCGCGTGGCGTCCTCAAACGTCCGGATCCCACGCTCGCAAAGGATGCAATTGTGATTGCCCTCCGAGATAACATACTCGGCCGACAGGAGAAAATCCTTGACAGTGCCGGCCATGCCGCGCTTTAAGAGCACCGGCTTCTTCGTCTTCCCCACTTCCTTTAGAAGCTCGAAGTTTTGCATGTTCCGGGCGCCGATCTGGATCACGTCCGCGTATTTGAGGAAAAGCGGCAGGTCCCTCGGGTCCATGAGTTCGGTGACGATCGGAATGCCGGCGGCCTTTTTGGCTTCAAAAAGGAATTTCATGGCTTTGGCGCCGAGTCCCTGGAATGAGTAGGGCGACGTGCGTGGTTTATAGGCGCCTCCTCTTAGGACCGTTGCGCCGCTTTTTTTCACACTTTGGGCGATGTGGATGAGGCGCTCCCTGTTTTCGACCGTGCAGGGTCCGGCCATCACAATGATCCGCTCGCCCCCCACCTCGACGCCCGGAGCGATCTTAATGACACTGTTTTCCTTTTTAAATTCGCGCGAGACGAACTTGTAGGGTTTTTGGATCGGCACCACGCGCTCGACGCCCGGGAACGCCTCGAAAGGCTGCAGTCGCGCTTTATCCTCTTCTCCGATCACGCCGATGATCGTGCGCTCGGCGCCCACGGAGAGCATGGGCTTGAGGCCCAGCTCTTTCACTTTCTCGACGACGTGGTTGATCTCTTTTTTTGTAGCCTCGGTCTTAAAGACAATGATCATGCTAAGCTCCTTTTCAACTCTTTGATAAATCTTTTGTTCTCTTGGGCCCGGCCGATCGTGACGCGAATGAAATTCTTAAGGCCCCACGCGCCCATGGGCCTTATGATCACACCGGCCCTCAAAAGCTTTTCATAGATCCCCTTGGCGTCGCGCTTGAGATCAACCAACATAAAGTTCGTCGCGGTCTTCACAAGCCCCAGTTTCATCTCGGAAAGCTCGTGAGTCAGGAACGCGCGTCCATCTTTGACCGCCTTTAGCGTTTTCTTAAGGTGCACCCCGTCTTCAAGCGCCGCCGCGGCGGCAGCCTGTGCCGGAAAATTCACGTTGAAAGGCTCTCTCAGCTTGTTCAGCGTATTCGCGATCCTCTCGTCCATGACACCATAGCCGATCCGTAGGCCACTTAAGCCGTAAGCCTTCGAAAAAGTTCTCGTGACCACGAGGTTTGGGAAGAGCTTGAGAAGTTTGAGAGAGTCCGGATAATCCCTGTTGTTACTGGCAAATTCGTAGTAGGCCTCATCCAAAATGACCACGATCCCCTCCGGCACGGCCTTTATGAATTTAAGCAGCTTTTCTTCGCTGATATAGGTCCCGACGGGGTTGTCGGGGTTCGCGATGAAAATAAGCTTGGTCCGAGGCGAGATCCTGGCCGCCATGCCGTCAAGGTCGTATTTGAAATCCTTCACCGGGACTTTAATGGCCCGGCCGTTTTCCGCGCAGGCGGCGATCTCATAGATCAAAAATGTCGGGTCCGCGAGTATCACCTCGTCCCCGGCTCCTACGAACGCGCGCACCGCGAAAACAAGAAGTTCATCCGAACCGTTCCCGAACACGAGGTTTCCGGCGTCCACACCTAAAAAATCGGCGACCTTTTTTCTCAGGTAAAAGCAGCCGCCGTCGGGATAACGATGGATATTTTTAAGCGCCCTTCGCACGGCCGCGACGGCCTTCGGCGAAGGGCCAAGCGCATTCTCGTTCGATGCCATCTTGATGGCGTTTCGGATGCCGAGTTCACGTTCGACTTCCTCGATGGGTTTTCCAGGTTGATAACTTCTGACGGAGCCCAGGTGGGGCTTCGCGGTCGGAAAAAGCTCCACCCCATCCCCTGATTGGTTCGCGTATGCGAACCGATCCTTCGGATCGTCGCAATCAGGGGATGGGGCCATGTTTTAAAGGTCCGCCTTCGGGTATGATCCGAGGACCCTGATGAACGTGCAGTTTTTCTTGAGCGCCTCGATCGTTTTCTGCGCTCGGGGTTCTTCTACGTGGCCCTCAAAATCGACGAAGAAATAATAGTTCCACGCCATTTTTTTTGAAGGGCGCGACTCGATCTTTGTCAGATTGATCTTGTGCGTCTGGAACGGCAGCAAAATATCGTGCAGCGCCCCGACCCGGTCTTTCACCGCGAACACGATCGAGGTCCTGTCCTTGCCCGTAGGCCGGCAGTCCATGCGCGCGATCACGATAAAACGCGTCGTGTTGTTTGCGTTGTCCTCGATGGATGGCGCCAATACTTTCAGACGGTATTCTTTGGCCGCGAGAATACTCGCGACGCACGCAATTTCGTTCTTGAACTGCACGTGCTCGGCCACAGTGCGCGCAGCCTCCGCCGTGCTCGAGGTCGGCATGAGTTTCGCGCCGGGCAGATTCGATTCGAGCCACAAACGGCACTGTGCCAACGCCTGCGGGATCGAGTAGATCTGGTTGATCGTCTTTATAGACGCAGCGTTCGATAACAGGTAATGGTTGATGGCCAGGTACAGCTCGGCGCAAATTTTCAGGTTAGACTCGATAAACATGTCGAGCGTATAGTTCACCGCGCCCTCCGTGGAATTTTCCACCGGCACGACCCCGTAATCGCTCCGCCCGCGTTCCACCTCCGCAAACACGTCGGAGATATTCGTGCATGGAAAATAGCTGACCGACGCGCCAAATTTTTTCATCGCCGCCTGGTGCGTGAACGTGAATTCGGGGCCCAAGTACGCGATACGCACTTCCTTTTCCAGACTGATCGAGCTTGACATGACCTCACGGTAGATCGCGTCGATCGCCTGGAGCGTGATCGGCCCTTGGTTCATGGACCTCAAACGTTCGAGCACCTCCTTTTCCCGCTCGGGAGAATAGATCCCCTGGCCTTCTTTCTTTTTGATCTTCCCGATGTGCTGGGAAATACGCGCGCGCTCGTTCAAGAGCTCGAGGATCTGCTCGTCGATCGAGTCGATCTTTTTTCTTTCGTTGTCCACGCTCATGAGTTGGCCTCGTTCTCTTTGGCGGATTTTAACTCCGGAGGAAGCAAATGTTCTTCAATGTCCTTTAAGGTGAACTCCGAAAGAGGCGGAAGCTCCTTCACGGAATTTAATCCGAAACGTTCCAAGAATTCTTTCGACGTGCCGTAGAGGATCGGCCGGCCGGGCACGTCTTTGCGGCCGGCCATTTTAACGAGCCCCTTGTCCATCAAGGTCTTCAGCGCGCCGTCCACGTTCACTCCGCGGACAAACTCGATATCGGCCTTCGTGACAGGCTGCCGGTAGGCGATGACGGACAACGTTTCGAGGCTCGCGGACGAAAGCCTTCTTTTCTCCCGTGACTGATAGAAACGCTTAAGAGTGGAAGCAAATCTCTCGTCGGTCACGAACTGCCAGCCCCCGGCGATCTCGATGAGCTTAAAACCCCGCTTCTGCGACTCGTACTCACCCCTCAGCGCCTCCAGGTACTGCCGTATTTCTTTTTCGGAAAAGGCCGCCCCCCCGCCGTCATCGGCAAAGGCTTCCTTCATCTCGTCAACGGCTATCGGCCGCTCGCTTGCAAATAAAAGCGCCTCGAGCGCGTGTTTAAGTTCCGTGTCGCTCATTCGAACTCGCCTCCTCTTTGCCGGACGCCGGGTCATGCGGCGCGACAACATTCCTCCGGACCTCGATCTCGCCGAAGTGATTTTCCTGTGCGATCAGCACTTCTTTCAGGCGGATGAGCTCAAGAAGTGCTAGAAACGTCGTAATGACATCCATTTTGCTTTTCGCGCTTTTAAAAAGGGCACTGAAATAGATCAAGGGTTCTTTCACGAGCCGGTGAAGGATATCGTGCACTTTCTCGGCAACCGTAAACTCATCCTTCTCAACCTCATGGAAATCCTGTTTCGGCATGTCCAAAAGCACTTTCGAAAGCGCCTTCACGAGATCAAAGATCGAAACCTCCAAAAATGGGCTGTCGTTTGAGTCAAACTCCGGCTGCACCCCGAAACGCGCGAAAATCCCGCTGCGGCGCTCCTCCAGGCCGCGCAAGCGCCCGGCAGCCTCTTTAAACGCCTTGTATTCGAGGAGCCTGCGCACGAGCTCCGCTCGAGGATCACCCTCTTCAAGCACCTCTTCGGGATCGGGCGGGAGAAGCATCCGGGACTTGATGTGCATAAGCTCCGCCGCCATCACGAGAAACTCGCCCGCCAAATCCAGGTCTAAAAGCTCCATCAAGTTCAGGTATTCAAGGTACTGCTCGGTGATGCGCGTAATGGGTATATCGCAAATACTGAGCTCTTCCTCCTTAACGAGGTACAAAAGAAGGTCCAGCGGCCCTTCGAAGATGTCGAGTTTTACTTTGTAATTCATAATAGGTCCAATACGGTCTTCACTTCCGCAATTGTCTTTCGCGCGATCGCGCCGGCCTTCTCTCTGCCCCGGGCCAGGACCCTTTCCACAAGAGCGGCATCCCCTGCCAATTGCTTGCGGCGCTCCCGGATAGGGGAAAGTCGGCCCACCAAAACATCCGCGAGCGTATTCTTGCAATCCGTACAGCCTTTTTTTGCTCCCGTGCACCAGTCGTAGACCTTTTCGACCTGCGTCTTATCCGAAAAGATCCCGTAGTACGCGTACACATTGCAGATATCCGGATGGCCCGGATCCGTCGTCCTGATGCGCTCGGGATCCGTGATCATCGATCGGACCTTCTTGCGTACCCCTTCCTCCGGGTCCGAGAGATTGATCGCATTGGCATAACTTTTGGACATTTTCCGGCGGTCCAACCCCAAGATCCTCGCCTCCTGAGTGAGAAGCGCTTCGGGTTCGGGGAAGAGATCTTTTTTATATAACGACTTAAATCGTCGAACGATCTCGCGCGCAATCTCCAAATGCGCAAGCTGATCCTGCCCCACCGGCACCTTGTCGGCTTTGTAAAGAAGGATGTCTGCGGCCTGCAGCACCGGATAACCCAAAAACCCGTAACTTGTGAGGTCGCGGCCCTTGACCTCGCGGAGCTGTTCCTTATAGGTCGGATTTCTTTCCAGCCACCCAAGCGGCACGAGCATCCCGAGGATCAGGGCCAGCTCCGAATGCTCAGGGATCTGGGACTGGACAAAGATCGTGCTCTTCTCGGGATCGATGCCGCACGCGAGCCAATCCACCACCATGTCGATCGAATTTTTCTTAAGTTCTTTCGGATTTTCATACTCGCCCATGAGAGCGTGCAGATCGGCCACCATAAAAAAACAGTCATGATCGGTCTGGAGTCCGACCCAGTTTTCAAGCGCTCCCAACCAATGGCCGAGATGCAGGGGCCCGGTCGGCCGCATGCCGGACAAGACTCGGCTCACTCGAGTTTTCTCTCCTTTTTCTGGATTTCAAATACCTCGATGCGATCGCCCGCGAGCATCTCGTCAAAATTCGAGACACCGATGCCGCATTCGAAGCCCTCCGACACCTCGCGCGCGTCGTCCTTGAAGCGCTTTAGGCTCTCGACCTTGCCCTCATGGACCTTTTTTCCATTCCGAAGAACACGGCACGGAAAGTTGCGAACGATCTTCCCTTTGGTCACCGCGCAACCCGCGATCAGGCCGATCTTAGAAACTTTAAAAACCTGCCGCACTTCGGCGGTGCCGACAGTCACCTCTTTGACCTCGGGCGAGAGTAGTCCCTCCATCGCTTTCTCGATCGCGCTCTTGATCTCATAAATAATTTCGTAAAAGCGCACATCCACCTGTTCTTTTTCGGCGGCTTCTCCGGCACCGCTCACGATACCCACATGAAAACCGATAATGATGGCCTCCGATGCAATGGCCAACATTATGTCCGATTCCGTCACGTCGCCGATGCCGCTATGAATGATATTCAGGCGCACCTCTTTAGCCTGGATCGTCCCGAGTGTATTGCGGAGCGCTTCGACGGAGCCCTGCACGTCGGCCTTGATGATCAGCTTAAGCTCCTGGATCTTCCCCGATTTGATGTCTTCGTAAACATGTTCCAACGTGATGTGCGTGGTGGCGGCCACTTTTTCCTGAGGCTCGGCTTTTTTCTTCTCGAGGATGTCCTTGGCGGTTTTCTCGTCCTTAACCACAGTGCAACGGTCGCCGGCCTGCGGCGCTCCCGGAAGACCCAAGATCTCGACCGGTGTCGAAGGAGGCGCTTCTTTCGTGCGTTGGCCGCGGTCGTTGATCATCGCCCGCACCTTGCAATAATAAGGGCCTACAACAACCACGTCTCCGACCCTCAGGGTGCCGTCCTGAACCAGCACGGTGGCTAGTACACCACTCTCCTTGGATAACTCGGCCTCCACAACAACTCCGCGCGCGGGTGCCGAGGGGTCCGCCCTGAGCTCCAAAAGTTCGGATTCCAGCACCAACATCTCCAAAAGACCGTCAATGCCCCTTCCCGTCTTGGCCGAGACCTCGACCATGATTGTTTTTCCGCCCCAGTCTTCGGACATGAGGCCGTGCTCCGTCAGCGCTTTCTTGACACGTTCAGGATTTGCGCTCGGCAGGTCCATCTTGTTGATCGCAACAATGATCGGAACACCGGCCGCCTTGGCGTGATCGATCGCCTCGACCGTCTGAGGCATCACGCCGTCATCGGCCGCGACGACCAGCACCACGACGTCGGTCACGCTGGCGCCGCGCGCGCGCATCGCGGTAAACGCTTCATGTCCGGGCGTATCCAGGAATGTGACCGCGCCCTTCGGGAGAAACACCTCATAAGCGCCGATGTGCTGCGTGATGCCTCCGGCTTCCCCGGCCGCCACCTTGGTTTTACGGATCGCATCGAGCAGAGACGTCTTTCCGTGGTCGACGTGCCCCATAAACGTCACGATCGGCGCGCGGATCACAAGCTTGGACCTGTCTTTAACTTCTTCAGACGCCTTTAAGTGCTTGTCTTCAACGGCCGCTTCCTGTTCTTCAAGTTCTACGACAAACTCCAGGGCCACTTTCTTAGCCACGTCAAAGTTGACCGATTGGTTGATATTCGCGAAGATCCCGATCTTGATGAGACGCTGGATAAGGTCACTCGGCCTAACCGCGAGCCCTTCGGCAAGGTCCTTCACGGTGATCGGAGTTTGCACTTGCACTTTACGGATCTTGGGCGCTTCTTGGGTCGTGATGCCCAGCGCCGCGGAGGCTGCGGTGAAGCCGGGAATGCCGGGCATCGGGGGTTTTTTTGTCAACGGCAGTGGGTGTTTTGGTTTCGGCGGCAGGGGCGTTTGGGGCCTCCGGATCGAAGGGGGAGTCGCGGGGGGCGCGCCGGCAACGGACACGGGTTTTGCCTTGAGCTCCGCCATGCGCGATGCCGCGGCCGATTTAACGGCGCCGCGCTGCAAAAGGAGCTGCTGCTTTACACTCTCGATCGAACCGGGCTGTCTCGGTATTTCTGCGGGCACAACGGGCCCGGGGGTTTTGAATGAAGTTTTTATCTTTTCCACATCTTTTTCGGACAAAACGCTCATGTGGCTTTTGGCGTCCACTTTGAGCGTCTTAAGCTTCCGCATGAACTCCTTAGAGGTCAGCTTGTATTTCTTAGCCAGTTCGTGAACCCGAAGTGTCATGGGTCAGTTATCCCCGCCTGGGTTTGGTCCGTTGCCTCAGTTTCGGCGCCGCCTTTAAGGCTTTTCATGATCTTCTCGATCGTTTTCTTCCCGATCCCCTTGATCTCGAGAAGTTCCTCTTCTTTGGCGTTTTTAAGGTCCGAAAGCGTTTTATAGCCGGCCGCGAAAAGCGCTTGCGCCGTTTTGGGACCGACCCCGTCGACCGATTCCACCGATGCCTCATCCGCGGGAACCTCCTTGGCCATCTGGGACTCGAGCTTTTCCTTCACGATCTCTTTTTTGGAGCGAATATCAATAGACCAGCCGACAAGTTTTGAGGCCAGTCTCACGTTTTGGCCGTTCTTGCCGATCGCCAGCGAAAGCTGGTCGTCGCTCACAATAACCTCCGCTTGTCTCTCCTCCTGGCTTAAGAGCTTCACCGAAGACACCTCGGCGGGGCTCAGCGCCGCCTGCACGAATTCCTCGATATTTTCGCTCCAGCGAATGATGTCGATCTTCTCGCCCTGGAGTTCCTTGACGACACCCTTGACACGCGAGCCGCGAATGCCCACGCAGGCACCCACGCAATCCACCTTTTCATTTTTCGACCAGACGGCGATCTTAGTACGGTCGCCGGCTTCACGGGACACGGATTTGATCTCCACCATGCCCTCTGCGACTTCCGGCACCTCAAGCTCGAAGAGGCATTTCACAAAATTTGGGTTGCTTCGCGACAGGAGGATCTGCGGGCCTTTGGCGGTCTTATTGACCTCGAGAATGTATGCGTGGATCGTATCGCCTTGGCGGTAGCTATCCCTCGGGGAGAGCTCCCTTTTGGGCAGAATCCCCTCGGTCTTTCCCAGATCGACCAAAAGGGAGCCTTTTTCAAAACGGTAAACGGTGCCGCTGACGATAGTACCGGATTTTTTATAATACTCGTTGAAAATGACATCGCGCTCGGCTTCGCGGAGCTTTTGGAATATCACCTGCTTTGCCGTTTGCGCCGCGATGCGGCCGAATTCATTGGAAACGATCTCCTTGCCGTCGGACAAAATTTTAATCCGTCCTGTTTCAAGATCGATTTTGACCTGGATCTCCTTGTCTTTGTCGTGAACGACCTTGCGTGCCGCGGACACAAGCGCCGCCTCCACCGACTCGATCAACACCTGCCGGCTGATCCCTTTTTCTCTTTCAATGTTCTCTAAAACCGATATCAATTCAGTGTTCATACCACTTCCTCGGTTTCTTAAATCTTTATGTTGCGGACCGCCTTGACGACGGCAGCGACCGGCAGGCGCACGGTTTTCTGGCCGTCAGGCTCAAGCCGAAGCTCCAAAACACCCTCATGGAGCGACAAAAGCCGCCCCGTATAATCGCGGCTCTTCATAAACTCATCCCGCGCGATCACGCGTAAACTCTGCCCGAGCGCACGTAGAAAGTCGTCCTCTGTCTTCAAGCGCCGGTCGAGTCCCGGGCTATTCACCTCCAGATAATAAGGCATATCCCCGAAACCCGACTCGTCCAAAAACGTACCCAGACGCCTATTAATGTCGGCGCACTCTTCCAGGGTGATCCCACCCGGTTTATCGACAAGAAGCGTCAAAACGCCGCGGCTCCCGGACCTTCTTAGACTTATGTCAATAAGCTCAGCGCCCTTGGCGCCCACTTGGCGCTTAATATCTTCCAGTCGTGACTCGATCTCAATGGGCAGCATTTCGATTCCGTGATAACTCCGCCTAAAAAACGGCGGCTTCGTCCCGCCATTGGCGGGCGAAAAAAAAAGTGGGTCTTCACCCACTTTTCATGAAACACTATGAGGATTCCGTTAAGGTAACAAAATCAGGCTATTTTGTCAAGCGCCTTAAGGACCTCTGGGACAATATTTTGGATTGGAACAACGCGGGTTTCGGAGCTTTTTCGGATCTTGAGCTCGGCATTGCCGTTTTTAAGATTCTTGGGTCCCAGCACTAGTCTTATGGGAAAACCGATAAGGTCTGCATCGTTGAATTTTATGCCGGCCGTGTCAGGCCGGTCGTCCACAAGGACGTCCACCCCGCGTTCTTTGAGCGGAATGGAATTCAACACCGACTCGACTATCTGGCGGGATTGGGCATCCTCGTTGTCCAGCACCACTACCAGGAGCTGGTAGGGGCTAATGTTTTTTGGCCAGACGATCCCTTTTTCATCCACCGATTGCTCGATGGCAGCTGCCAAGATACGATTCACGCCGATACCGTAACAACCCATGAGAAGCGGCTTCTGTTTGCCTTTTTCATCTACAAAAAACGCTTTCATGGGCTCCGAATAGCGTAAATTCAATTTGAAAATGTGTCCCAATTCTATCGCGGTACGAAAGTTGAGTCTTATCGTTTTGCCGTCCAACTCCCCTTCATCGCCTTCGGCGGCATGGCGAAAATCGCCCACGTGGACCCCCTCGCCCCGAATGTCACCTAAATTCACGTTCACCAAATGATGATCATGGATGTTCGCGCCCGTCACAAAATCTTTCATGGGGAGTACGTCCTCATCCATATAAGTTTTAAGATTTGTGCCGAGCGGCCCGCTAAACCCGAACGCAAAACCCATTTTTTCTATGGATTCTCTCGAAGCCATGGTGCAGCCAGGCTCGAATTTCCTAAGCTTGAATTCGCTCACCTCGTGATCTCCGCGAATCAACACTTCAAAAAAAGAACCATCAGGACGCTGATAAATCATGGTTTTGACCAGATCCTTAACACTTTTTTTTAGAAACTGAGCCACTCCTTCAACGCTACTGTGGCCGGGCGTGTATGCTTTTGAATATTTTCCGGACGGCGCATTTTTTGAAAACTTAAGACCCTTCAATCGCCGGGATGCCATTTCGGCGCTGACGACTTTGTTTGTGTTGCCGTACTGCACCATCCAGTCCTCCCCAACATCTGAGAAAAGAATAAATTCCTGGGAGCCGCTTCCGCCCATGGCGCCCGGATCCGCGTCCACGATGTAAAAGTCAAGCCCGCATCGCGTGAATATCCTCTTATAAACCTCTTTCATGGTTTCGTAGGTTTCATTGAGGCTCTCGGGAGTTGCGTGAAAGCTGTAGGCGTCCTTCATCAGGAATTCACGGCTGCGTATGACACCCGAACGTGGGCGCATCTCGTCGCGGAACTTTGTCTGAATTTGATAAAGGGTGACCGGCAACTGCTTGTAAGAGCGGATTTCGCGGCGCGCAAGGTCCGTGATGACTTCTTCATGCGTGGGGCCGAGCACGTGCTCTTTGCCGTGCCTGTCCTTAAAGCGGATCATGTCCTCGCCGAGGATCCGGTAGCGCCCCGTTTCCTTCCAGAGATCGGCCGGATGAAGCGCAGGCAAAAACACTTCGAGCGCTCCGGCCCGATCCATCTCTTCACGCACGATCCCGGCCGCCTTTTGCAAAGCGCGCACGCCCAGCGGCAGATAACTGTACGTGCCGCTCGCAAGCTTCCGGATAAGTCCCGCGCGGAGCATGAGCCGGTGGCTCTTGATCTGGGCCTCTTGCGGCGTTTCTTTGAGTGTGGGGATCAAGGTCTGTGTCCAGCGCATGGGTCAGCGGCGCTCGAAAATTTTCAACGCGTTGTCAACCAGGGAGAAGCGGCTTACATCCTGCAGAATCACCACAGCCATGAGCGCCAGGAGCAAAATGAGCCCGCCCTGCGTCATGCGCTCCTTCACGATCACTTTCAGAGGTGATCCCTTTATCTTCTCTATTAAAATGAAAAGCACATGACCGCCGTCCAGAACCGGAATCGGCAGAAGGTTCAGCACGAACAAACTGACGCTCAAGGAACCCATAAAATAAAAAAGGTGGATAACCCCCATCTGGGCCGCTTCCTGCGTCATAAAAAATATTCCGATGGGCCCGGTCACGGAATCCTTGAACGGCAAAGCACCCGTGATCATGAGCCCGAGCGAATATAAGATTATCGCCGTAAGCGTCCACACGCGTTCAAAACCAAGCATCACCGCTTTGAGCGGCGGATTCTTCACATAGATCATTTCGTTGGAAGGGGCGATGCCCACAAAGGACAATGGGTGCACCTTCCCGAAGACATCCTTCACTTCCTTGGTCTTCGGAGTCACTCGAAATCGAACCGTCCGGTTGTTTCGCTCTACGGTAAACACCACCGGCCCGTCAGCCTCGTGAATAACTTCCAGGATCTCTTCCCACTTTTTTACGGGTTTATCGTTGAGCGCGGTCACGCGGTCCCCCTCCAGGATACCGGCTTCCTGCGCAGGCGTCCCGTCCATCACCTTGCCGACCTTCGTGGTCATCGTCGGGGTCCCCACCAGGAAGATCGCAGTGAAAATAGCGAATGCCAGGAGCGCATTCATGAAAGGCCCCGCAAATACGATAAAAAATTTTTCGAGGAGGCTCTTCGAATTAAACTCCCAGGGGTGCCCTTGGGCGTCTTCGGGATTTTCACCGGCAAGTTTCACAAAACCGCCGAGCGGCAGGAGCGATACGGCAAACTCCGTCTGGCCGAATTTACGTCCGAAGATCACAGGCCCAAAACCTATGGAAAATTTCTCGACACGCACACCCACGCGTTTGGCGGCTATGAAGTGGCCGAACTCGTGCACGATCACGAGTACCGCCAGTACAAAAATAAATACTAAAGTGCTAGGCATAATCTTTTAGTCTCCTCCATGGCCCAATGATGAATGGACTGGATCTCGGAAAGATCCGGGTCTTTTACAAAACGGTGGTTCGAAAGAACGCTCTCGATCACTCGGGGTATCTCAATAAAATGTATCCTGTCTTCCAAATAGGCGCCGACGGCGACCTCATCGGCGGCGCTTAAAACGCAAGGGGCGCTTCCGGATTGCAGTGCCGCTTGATAGGCAATGTCGAGGCACGGGAACTTCTTCCGGTCGGGCGCCAAAAAATGAAGCGGCCCGATCCCGGCAAAATCCAGTTTAAGCGGCGCCTCGCACGGCAGCCGCTCCGGATAACAGAGCGCATGACGGATCGGAACTCGCATGTCCGTAACGCCCAATTGCGCAAGCACGGCCCCATCCTTGAACTCGACCATCGAATGCACGATCGCCTCCGGATGGATCAGCACCTGTATCTTATCGATCGGCTGTCCAAAAAGCCATGACGCCTCGATGATCTCGAGCCCTTTGTTCATCAGCGTTGCGGAATCCACCGTGATCTTACGGCCCATCTTCCACTTGGGGTGGCTCGTCACTGTTTCCTTCGGGATGGACATAAAACGCTGCTCCTCCACCTCCCGAAGCGGCCCGCCGGAACCGGTCAGGAGAAGCCTCTCCACGTAATCCGCCGAGCGCCCCTCGAGGCATTGAAAGATCGCGTTGTGTTCGCTGTCCACCGGAATAAGCGACGCCGAGGGATTCTGCCGCAGCTTTTCCATCACGAGCCCCCCCGCCACCACGAGGATCTCTTTGTTGGCAAGTGCCACGCGCTTCCCCAGCTCTATCGCGTCCATCACCGCCAAGAGAGCGCTTGTGCCGTTCGTCGCTGCGACAAGTATGTCTGCGTCGGCTGTTTTTGCAAATTCCCTTAAGCCTTCCTCTTCCGAAAAGAATGTGACACGACCTCTGTATTTTTCGCGCAGCGGCTGACCCAGCTTGGCATCCTTTAAATAAACGTTTCGCGGGTGGAACTTTTCAATCTGTTCCACTAAAAGCGCTGCCTGGGAACCGGCCGCAAGTGCCGCGACCTCAAAACGGTCCGACATGTCCTGGATCACCCGGAGCGCATTGATCCCCACGGAACCTGTCGAACCCAGGATCGTGACGGTTCTTTTCACCCCATCCCCTGTTTGGTTCGCGTGAGCGAACCGATCCTTTGGATCGTTGCAAACAGGGGATGGGGTCACGAATACACCTTCAAATGAAAATAGAAGATCGGCGCGGTGAAAAGAATGCTGTCGATCGAGTCAAGCACTCCCCCCATCCCCGGCAAAAGATTCCCCGAATCTTTTGCTTCGCAGAAACGTTTCATCAGCGACTCCGAAAGGTCGCCGATCTGCCCCACGCCTCCTATTAGAAACCCCATGACGGCCCAGTGAAATAAAGTAAAGTCGATCGGCAAGTACCCCCCCACAAGCACCGACACGAACACGCTCAAGATCAGGCCCCCGACCAGGCCCTCCACGCTCTTTCGCGGGCTCACATGCGGGATCAAAGTATGCCGGCCGAAGAGAGTGCCGACGCTGTAAGCGCCTACGTCGGCGATCTTTGTCACGGCCACGAGATACGCGACCCAAAGGACCCCATTTTCGAAAAAACGGATCCGGATGACAAAGCTTAAGAACCAGCTGATATACAAGACGCCGAAGAGCGTCAAAGCGATCCCGTTCAAGGCCTGCGAGTTGTCCTTGTGGAAAAACTGCAGGAGAAATAGGAACAGGCACGCCAGCACAAGAAATAACACCTCGCCCGACTGCGTCGTCCCGAGCTCCAAGGTGACGATGAGCGGAATAACGATCCCCATGGATACGCCGAACAAGCGGTAAACGTGGATGCCCTTTTTTTTTAATAGTGTGAAAAACTCATACAGCGCAAATACGATGAAAGCGATGACTTCCAGCGCAAAAAAGTGCGTGCCCGTAAAAAAAAGAATGTAGGCCGTGACGCCCAATAAAACAAGGCTCGTAATGACCCGCTTCAGGAGCCTCATCAAAAGTCCCTGGACTTTTGTGAGTTCAAACCGCCGTAACGCCTCTCACGGGCCTGGTACTCTTTGACGGCGTTCAAAAGGTCGGCCTTCCTGAAATCCGGCCAAAGCTTTTTGGAAATGTAGATCTCAGAATAGGATATTTGCCACAGAAGGAAATTACTGAGGCGCATCTCACCGCTCGTGCGGATGAGAAGATCGGGGTCCGGAAGGCTCGCTGTGTACAGATAGTCCGAGAATAGTTCCTCGGTGAGCGGCCGGTTAAACCAGGAGGGATCGTTCCTGGCCTCGTTCAATATCCTCCCGACTGCGTCCAGTATTTCCGTGCGCGCGCCGTAATTCAGCGCGATGTTCAGGATCAGCCCATGGTTGCCCGAGGTCTGCCGGATCGCCTGCCTCACTTTAGCCAGAGTCTTCGGCGGCAGCGCCTCGATCTGGCCTATGGCCTTCACGCACACGCCTTCTTTCTTCAAATTCTCTATCTCCTTGTCGACGAAAAAGTCAAGAAGCTGCATCAGGAGCGTAACCTCCTCTTTGGGCCTTTTCCAATTTTCCTGGCTGAAAGCGTAGAGTGTCAGGACAGGAAGGTGGATCTCCAGACAGGCCTTCAGCGTCTCCTTCACGGCTTTGATGCCCTCGCGATGCCCGGCCGCCCGCGGAAGGCCGCGTTTCTCGGCCCATCGCCCGTTTCCATCCATGATGATCGCCACGTGCCTCGGCAGGTTGTTCGTCATGACCGCGCCCACCGCTTGGCGGGAAGATAGAGCGTTTGTTTCTCGTGCGAGCCTACGGACAAGATCGTGATCGGGACTTTCAGAAGCCACGAAAGCCTTCGCAGATACCTACGAGCATTTTCCGGGAGGTCCGAAAATCTCCTGACCTGAGACGTATCGGCCATCCAACCGGTGTGCGTTTCATAAACGGGCGTGCCTTTCTGCTGCACGGTGAGCGAGGCGGGAAAATTTCGGTATAGCATTCCACGGTGGCGGTAGCCGACGCATATCTTTATTTCCTTTAAATCATCCAGCACATCAAGCTTGGTCACCGCGATCCGGCCGATCCCGTTAATCCTGCAGGAATACTTCACAAGCACCGCGTCGAACCAGCCGCAACGCCGCGGGCGGCCTGTGGTCGCGCCAAATTCCTTGCCCTTCTGTCGTATCGCTTGCATCAACTGGGTGTCGAACTCGGTCGGAAACGGCCCTTCCCCCACACGCGTCGTATAGGCCTTCACAACGCCGATGACACCGTCGATCGCGATGGGCGGAACCCCCGCCCCGACGGCGGCGCCCCCCGCGGTCACATAACTCGAAGTCACGAAGGGATACGTTCCGTGGTCCACGTCCAGATGCGTTCCCTGAGCTCCCTCGAACAGGATCGATTTTCTGCTTCGTATCGCCTCGTTCAAGAGAAGGGATGTGTCACAAACATAGGGTCGTATCGCCCGGGCAAAACGCAGGTATTTGGAGTAAATCTTTAAAAACTGGAACCCTCGGACGCGATAGATCTTTCTAAAAATCTCATTTTTTTCAAAAAGACTTTTTTGGAGCTTTTGTCGAAAAAGGGGCGGATCATAAAGGTCCACGATCCGAATGCCGGAACGCGAGGCCTTGTCGGCGTAACTCGGACCGATGCCGCGGCCCGTCGTGCCGATCTTCGTCAGACCCTGCCGCGACTCGCGGAGGCGGTCGCCAATTTTATGGTAGGGGAAAATAAGGTGCGCGCGGTCGCTGATGAAGAGGCGCCCCTTGACGGAAATTCCTTTTTTTTTAAGCCCGTTTATCTCCTCGAGAAGCGCTTGGGGATCCACCACCACACCGTTTCCGATCACGCAACGCACGTTTTTATGGAAAATACCCGACGGAACCAGGTGCAGCACGAATTCGCCGCTCTCTTTCACGACCGTGTGGCCGGCGTTGTTGCCGCCTTGATAGCGGACCACGTAGTCGGCGTTCTTTGACAGAATATCAATGATCTTGCCCTTGCCCTCATCCCCCCATTGAGCGCCCACCACGACCGTGTTAGACATGTTGAATCCGAAATCCGAATACCGAAGCACGAAACAAATCCAAACGATCAAAATTCAAATGACTGAAACATGCGTTTCGAATTTGCTTTTTTTGGATTTCGGTCATTGTTTCGGATTTCGTGCT
>CAYJVC010000028.1:0-22167 GCA_964373505.1 uncultured Planctomycetia bacterium | reverse complement strand
TGGTGAGGACCCCGGCGGTGTAGCGGAAGGTCTCCTGCTTACGAAGCGCGGCTTCGGGGTCGGCAGCGGAGGCCGCATCCAGCGCGGTGTTCACATCACTGCCATCCTCATAGAAGTTTAGGGTGCGGCTACGAAGCGAGCCGTCGAGCTTATAGTTATCGGAGTAGTCGGCTTTTTCCTCCCCTCTCTCACCCGCAAAGAATGTTGAGGACCGACGGTTTGCCTTAGTCTGAAAGTTGATATCGCCGATCGCGATCTCTTTGTAGGTGTCCGATTGGATAAGCGCCGCCGTCTCGGTATTTCCCTCATCCACCAACACACTGGCTCGTTTGTCGCCCTCATAATAAAAAACTGTCGTTGAACGGACAACGGCATTGCTGTACGTGTAAGAATAATCAGCTACTTCTTTTCCTTCAAAACCGACAAAATGAGTCACGCCCGTGAGAGTTTCGACAGAGTTCACGATCCGATACTGCCTGGTCTCATCCAAACCATCATCCGAATCTAGGGTGTAATCGTACACCGTCCTGGATTTAGGCGCTCCGGTGGATCCGTAACTCAATATAAAATCAACCTTCTCCTTGCCTTGCTTGCCTGCGTAATAGGTCTCATTTTGAAGGACATTGTCGCCGATAATTCCCTTAAATTGCCTGACCATATCCAGATCTTCGCTTCCATCGGAATTGTAAATGTATTGGCTTTGGCTCTTAACAGTTGAGCTCGCCTCCGTTAACCCATCCTCTTTATAGGTGGTGATCATCTCAATACGCTCGCGCCCCTGTAGTCCAAAATACTCGACTTTGTTTTTCAACATGTCTTGCGCATTTTTCTCGATCGTATGTGAAATGGTGGACCAACCGGCCTGGCCCTCATCGTTTGAACCGTAAAAATAAGTGATAGTCGATTTGAGCGTCTGGTCCTTGTTGTATTGAACGATCGAGCTGACACGCGTCTGGGCCGAGGCACCGGATTTCTTTTGATAATTGGTATCCGAAACTCTGACCCAATTCGGTGAGGCAAAATTCGCGTCATTGACAAACGCGGTCACCTGAAGCAGCGCTCCGCCTGAACCGCCGTAACTGTACTCGAGTTTTCTATGATAAAAATTGATGAGGTACATCTGTCCTGAGGCGTTGAATAAGAACTCAATGGCTTTCGACCGGAATTCGTTGGGCATGGCATTAATATCCACGTCCGCGTTTGGATCTGTCAGGTAGTCACGCGCCAAAACGACCTGATCGAGCGTGGTGGGATCGGCGTCGACGCCATAATGAAACACATAAACCCTGTCCAATTTCCCATCCTGATCAGCGTCTTCTTCACCATCCTGGTTTTTCAAAATAATCCGACTGGGCTGGCCGCCCGCGTAAATGACGGCCCCAAGAGCCGGATCCGCTGCCACCATCGCCGCCAGATCCCTGGGATCCATGGGAGGCACGCCAAAATCCCCGGATGCTATATCCTCGGGGTTCACGATCCCCACGATCCGCTCTTTCCCCTTCGCGCCGCTGTACTCCACCCGCGTTATTTCGCTCGCATCGTCAGGATCGTACTGTTCCACGTAGTCAATGCGACGGTTGGCGCCTTGTCCCTCATAAACATATTTCTGAATATTGATGATCTCCCCGTCCAGGTTGAATTCCTGGACCTCGTCGATCCTTTCGCCGCCGCGCGGTCCGACATAAAGCGTTTTGTTGATGAGATCACCCAGGCCGCGCTTGGCTTTGTCTTCCGCGCTCAGATCCTCGATCAAATATTGCTCGACCGATTTCAACCGCCCGCCCGCTCCATAAATATAATCCTGCCGGCGTGTCGGCTCGCCGTTCTCAAAATCGCTTAAGATCGTGCTGATCAATTCCTTGCCCTTGGCGCTGCCCACATAATCGGTGATCTGTTCGATCTCACCGGCGCCCTTGGTCAAACGATCGCCAACGGCCAGTCCGCGCACGTTGTAAGTCGTGGACTCATCCAACACTTCTCCGCGGTATTCGAAGTCCGTCCTTTTCCCGAAGACCCTATTGCCGTCCTTGTCCGTGTAATAATCCGACAGCGTGTAAACGATATGTTCTTTGTCCTTCTCTCCCTCGTAAACGCTCGTGGCGGTGAGCCGGTCGTCGCTACGGATCAAGGCAAAAAGCTCCTCGGTCGAAAGGCCGGCAAGGTACTGAGCGCTCAAGATCCCCAAAATAGCTTCCGGAGAATCCAGCAATTGCCCGCTCTCGGACAAGAGTTCCAGGAAGCGTCCCAGGTCCAAACTGTCCAGAATGAGCTTGTTGGATAAAGACAGAAAAATATCAGTCGAGGTTAGAAGCGACTGACCGGCCAAAAGTAAAAGGAGATGCTCACTTGTGAACACATCCAGGAACTGGGCCTTATTTTGATTGAATGCGGCTTCGAGCGCTAATTTTGCTTGAGCCGCAGAGACGGTAAGGAGCGAACCCCCTTGGGCGCCGGCCAAAGCGGAGAGGATTTGTTGGCTGGTCAGGCCCGCAAGGTCAACGCCTTTTTGATCCAAGAGTGCTTTTAGCGAAGCCAGGTCACTGGCTCCTGCGATGAGGCCTGCGTCCAAGAGGGCCTGCAGCAATTCATCGGAACTCAAAGCGTCAAACACCTCATCAAAGGAAAGCTCGCCTAAAAGCGCCGACAGGGAGTTCGCGGTCGCCAGACCTTTGGAAATGAGAAGGTTGAGGAGCTCGGTGGAGGAGAGGGTGTTGAAAAGGCTTGAAAAAACCGACTGCGCCGAACCCACCAGGAAATCCTTGGCCGGATCGCTGGAATCGAGCAGGCTCAAAACGGCATTCGCGGTCAAAGCCGTCAACAGGTCCTCGACCTTGATCTCATTTTTGATATCAAAAGCCGATTTCGTCAATAGATTCTCAGACGGACTGTCTCCCGTCAGAGCGGCTAGGATCGCCTGATTGGAAGCCGTCGCAATATTGATCCCTTCGGAGCTCAGCCGTGCTTTCAGAGAGTCAATGGTCTCTCCGCTCTTCAAATACCCCCCTTCCTTCAGGAAGTTGAGGAACTCCTCACCGCTCAGGGCCTCAAAGACACTGTCAAAATCAAGCGAACTTAAGACCGTATCGGCATCCTCCGACAAAAACCCGCTGGAGAACAAAAGGTTCAAAAGCTCCCGCCCCGTCAACTGCTCGAGCAGGCTCTGTCCGGACAACTGATTCAAAATGAAATCGGCGTCCAGCTGATCCACCAAGCCATCCCCGTTGGCGTCCTTCAACAGGCCGTTCTGGATCAGTAAATTCAAAAGCTCCTCGGAAGAGAGGAGCTTCAGTTTCTCGGCCACGAGAATATTTTTTAAGTCCGCGCTGTCAAAATCAAAGTGGTTATCCTTAACGAATTTCTTGACGTCCTCGATGTCATAGGTCTTGGTGTCTTTTAAAGCGCCGTTCCCGTCATACTCGTAATAGGTGAGCTCCGTCGGGTCGTGTTCCTCGTCATAACCGCCCAGCGTGTAGGAGATCTTTTCCTTGCCCTTTTCTCCGGTGTAGACCGAGAGGGACACCAGGAGGTCCTCCGAGAGACTTTCTCTGACGGCGGCATCGTGGATGTCGCCCTCAAGGCCCTCAATATCATATGACTTCACATCTTTGAGAGCGTCCCCGGCATATTCGTAGACAGAAATCTGGGTGGCCTTCCCGGTCTCGTCATCAAAACCGGACAACACGTACTTGACCCGCTGGTTGTCCCCCTCCCCCTCAAAGTACGACTCGCTCACGATCATGTTGTCCGAGAGGCCCTGCTTATTGAAGTCCTCAAAACCCCCTTTGAACTTATTCCCGTCCTCCCCCTCGATCTCCTGCGCATTGGACAGATACTGCGAAATATCGACTCCGGTCACATCGTACTGGACGATCCTATCCAGCCTGCCGTCCTTGTACTCGTATAGATTGAGCGTCGTGGGCAGGCCATTTTCGTCCTCGTCCCCCAGAGTATACTGGAGCTGTTCCCCTCCGCCTCCGGGCCCCACACGGCGTCTCTCCTCGTCGAACAGCGGCTTCTTTTTCCTCAGACGCTTTGTGAACTCATCTTCCAGCGACTCCGACAGGTTCTGTTGGTCCTCTTTGGACTGGATGAAATTTTCATGCTTCTGTTGCTGTTCCAGAAGATACCTGGGCAGGTATTTACTTTCTTTTTCTTTCTCACGCTGCAACTTGAATGTGCTTGGATCGGCGGCATAAATGAGCTCACGCGAAGCAAAGGTGAGAAGCAGCAAACACGCGATAACCTTCATGCCGATTTGCCACCGGCTCTTGAACGGCTTCTCGACATCAATCATCGGGACTGCTGTTTTTTCGTAGTTATCATCCATGATATTTTAGATGCTGCAAAACACTATTAAATAGACTAATAATCAGGGCAAAAGAAAAGCCAATAAAAAATCTAAGCACGCATTTTGTAAGATAAATATTCAATTATTAAATGCTTTTCTATAGAAATTAATTAGTTTTGAAATAGAACCCCATTTAGCTCTCATCTACGCTTTAAATTATCACATATTTACAGCGTATTATCAAGACTACAAACTGTTTATTATATCTATTAACAGATATTTTTAGGAGGGAGTTGAGTGTTTTCTTATGATTTTGATCTCATGATAGGCCTGAAAAATAATCTTAGTAATTTGTCTACTAACAGTTTAGTGGCTTCAGGATCTCTGGCTACCCGTAATGCCTCAGTAGACATGACATAAAAAGCCGGGGTCACAAGAAGCGTCAGGATCGTTGAGCTCAATATCCCCCCTATGACGGTGATGGCCAAAGGTGACCAGAGATTGGCCCCTTCCGAGCGATCAATGGCCATAGGCACAAGACCCAGGACAGTCGTGCAGACGGTCATGAGGATAGGCCGAAGCCTGTCGGTGTTCGCCGACACCGTTGCTCTTATACCGGAGAGTTTTTTTACTTTCGAATAATAGTTGATGCGGTCTAAAAGCATAATGGAATTGTTGACCACAATTCCGGCGAGCATCATCATTCCCAAAAGCGCGCCGATCCCGATCGATCTAGGTCCAACGTACAACGCGGCGACCGCTCCCATGAGGGCCAGAGGCACAGCAGCCATGATGAGGAGCGGCTGCCAGAATGATTCAAAGAGGGACGCCAACACCAAATAGACAAGCACCAGGACCATCGCTATCATGTAGCGCAGCTGCCGGTTGGAGCGGATCAGCGTCGGATAGTCTCCGCCCACCCGGTAAAAATAGTCCTCCGGGAACGGCACCGGTTTCAGGCTTTTTTTGATGGAGTCGACCGCTTTGCTCAAGGGGACCTTGCCAATGTTGGAACTTACTTGGATCATGCGATTCTTGTTCTTTCTCCATATTTCGCTGGGGCCCAGGCCGAATTTAAAATCCGCAACCTGGTCCAAAAGGATCGGGTCCGCTTCTTTGGTCGTTACGATGAGATTATGAAGGTCCTTGAAGGTTTTTCTGTATTTTTCATCAAGCCGGGAGATCGTCTCCACCTCGCGTCCTTCGGTGTGATACACGGTGGCCCTTAAGCCCCTCATTTTCCCATGCACCTGGTCTGAAATATCATTGACGGTCAGGCCATAAGCCGCCGCTCTTTTCTTGCTTACGAGGATCTGCATCTCGGGCCGTCCCTCGCGCATGCGGATCTTGGTGTCGGTAAGGCCCTTGATGCCTTCCATGCGATTGGCGATCGCGATCGCAAGCTCCCTGAGTTTGTCATAGCTGTAACCAAACACCTCAAGGATCACCTCCTTGGTGCCGATCTGTTCTTCTTCCTGGAAGTAAATGAATGCCGGCTGCAGTTTGTTGGTCTCCTGGCGGATGCCTTCGATCACGTCCTTGACGGAGCGGCGGCGCTCGACCGAGGATTTAAGCTCCACATACACCTTGGAGGACCAGGGCTCGACGCGCGAGGTGACATTCTTGACCTCGGGGATCGTGCGGATGATCCCTTCGACTTTTTTGACGACCTTGTCTGATATGTCGAGGCGCGTGCCGGTAGGCATTTCCACGAACGTCGTGAATTTGTTCTGCTCGGTGCTGCCCAGATACTCAAGGCCGAGCCTGGACATGAAAAACGCCGCCACAAAGACAAGCAACGCACACCCCTGCAGCACGCGCTTCCGGAAACGGATCGAATGAAAAAGAGTCCTGCGCTCATAGTGGGAGAAACGCCTGACCCACGAACCCTGCGATCGGGGATCATGGCTTTTCGAATAGGCCGATAGGACCGGCAAGGCGCACATCATAGGCACCAGTGTCACCGCGCAGACCATGGATACCAAAAGGGACACGACGATCGTGATGGCCATGCCCGAATACAGTCTTTGAAGCTCCTGCCCCACGAAAACCAGAGGCAAAAACACGATGACCGTCGTGATCGTCGAGGCGACAATGGGAAGGAACATTTCGCTCGACCCGCGCATCGCCGAGCTTGCCAGATCCAGGCCTTCTTCCCTCTTTTTTAAAATGTTCTCAAAAACCACGATCGAGTTGTCCACGAGCATGCCGACGCCCAGCGCCAGGCCAAAGAGAGTCATGACGTTCACCGTAAGGCCCACGTTTTTCATGAACCAGAATGTGGTGATCACGGAAACAGGGATGGGGAGCGTTACGATAAGAATGGACCTGAACTTCGGGACCGCCAACAAGAGCGCCACAAGACCCGCAAAAATAAGGTGCAGCACGATCCCCTTGAAAAAAAGCGTCGCCGCCACGAGCCCCGCGATCAAAAGGAGGCTCCGCGGGCTCATTTTGAAAAGGAACAGGAAAAAAACGAGAACTATCAGCACAATTCCCTGCAACAGGGATTCTTTCAAATTATCGATCGCTTTTTGAATGAATTCGGCCTGGTTCGAAGTCACGACGAGCTGAATGTCCTTGGGAAACTTTTCTCTCAAAAGTTCGACCTGCCGGAGAACGTCTTTGGCTACGGTGATCGTGTTTTTGGTGCTCTCTTTTTGAATGTAGGCGGTGACCACCGGTGTCACGTTGAGCCGTGAGTATTCGGTGGGGTCCAGATACGAGTCCTTCACGGTCGCCACGTCCTTCACGCGGATCGCAGACCCGAGCGGATCATATCGGATCGGCATATTCTTGATCTGGTCGAGCGATTCAAACTCTCCTATCACCCGCACCAAAAACCGGTCCTCGGTCCTCTCCACTTCGCCGGACAGGAGGTTCAGGTTGTTGGCCCCCAGGGTGGATGTCAGCTCATCCATCGGGATCCCGAACGACGCCAGCCTCACCTGGTCGGCTTCAATAAGTATTTTCCTTTCGCGGCCGCCGGCCACCTCCACGTTCGCCACGCCCGAAACCCTCTTCAGCGACTCTTTCATCGTCGTGTCGACCAGTTTTCTGATCTCTTCGGTGGTCCTTTTCTCGCTCGTAGCGGCCACGATCACGATCGGGACATCCCCCTGTTGGAACTGAGCAATGACGGGCTTTTCGATCTCCTTCGGAAGCTGGTTCTTGACCCTTGCGAACTTCTCCCGCACCTCAAGCGCCGCGAAATCCATGTCGGTGCCCGGCTTAAAACTCAACACGATCGTGGATTCCCCTTCCTTGGAGATCGACAAGAGCTGCTCCAGGTGGCTCACCGTTGCGACCGCCTCTTCGATGGGTTTGGTGACAAGCTGTTCTACTTCGGTGGGGGGGATCCCTCCGCGCACTTGGATAATAATGCTGATCTCTCCGAAGGAGGTATTGGGATAAAGCTCGACCGGGAGCTTTAGAAGGGACACGGCGCCGAAAAGAAGAAAGATCAGCGTCACCATGGCAACGGCGACCGGCCTCTTGATGGCAAGTTCGGGTAAGTTCACCGTCTAAAAACCCTCCGGGCTATTTGCTCTGTCCCCAAATACAAGGACGGCGTCACCACAAGCGTGAGGAACGTGGCAATCAGGATCCCGCCCATCACGGTCACCGCCATCGGCGCCTGAAGTTCGGCACCCTCTCCGATCCCGAGCGCCAACGGCACGAGGCCTATCGCCGATGAAAATGCCGTCATGAGAATAGGGCGAAGCCGCGTCTTGCCGGCTTGGATCACGGCTTCCTCCAACTCCACGCCCTGAGCCCGAAGCTGGTTGATAAAATCGATGAGGATAATGCCGTTATTCACGACAATACCGCCCAGAAGAATGATCCCCAGGATCACCACGACGCTGATCGGCGTGTGAGATACCCATAGGGCAAACGCGACGCCAATGAGCGAAAGCGGAAGACAGAACATGATAAGAAACGGCTGCCACAACGACTCGAACTGCGCCGCCATCACCATGTAGACGAGCACCAAAGCAAGAACGAACGCGAATTGAAGGCTTGCGAAGGATTCCTGGATCTCCTCTTTCTCACCGGCGAGTTTCGCAGAATAACGGGCGGGCACGTGGATCGCGTCGACTGCCTTTTGCACATCCTCCACGACTTCTTTCAAGCCGCGTCCGTATATCTTTGCGTATACTTCCACGGTCCTCTCCTGAGACACGCGCCGGATCTCACTGGGGCCCTTGCCCTGTTTGAACTCAACGAAATCGCTTAAAGGGACGTCCATATCAAGCGGCGAATGGATATAAAGCTGCGAAAGCTTTGAAAATCTGTCACGGTCGGCTTCTTTCATCTGCACGCGTATATCGATCTCATAGCCCTGTTCCTTGAACTTGCTGGCCGTAAATCCCTTGACCGCGATATTCGCGGCTTGCGCGATGCTCGTGACGGACAAGCGGTAATACGCGGCGCGGTCCTTGTCGACAATGAGCTTAGTCTCCGGGAATGGCTCTGCGATGCTGTTCGTGACGCCGTAGGTCCCTTCTATTTTCTCAAGGGCGCTTTGGGTCTTCAGCGCAAGCTTCTTGAGTTCCTCAAGGTCCGGCCCCTTGACCTCCATCACGATCGGCGAGTCATTCTCGGAACCTACTTTGAACGCACTGTCATAAAGCACATAGCTCAGGCGCGCCGGACGGATCTCCTGCCGGCCCGCAGACAGTTCAAAATACTGCCGAATGCCCTGCACGATCTCCGGTGTGGATCGCCCGCGGTTTTTTTTCAGCGTCACCACGATCTGCGCCTGGTTAGTACCAATGCGCTCTACGATCTCCTTGGTCGAATCCCCTTTGCTGGAACCTACGACCGCCGACACGCTCTCGACCTCGGGAAACCGGGAGACAAAGCTTTCTATCACGCGCGATAGTTTGTCCGTGAATTCGACACGCGAACCCACCGGAAGGTCCGCTTTGATCATGAACTGTCCCTGGTCCACTTTCGGCAGCAGGATCCGGTCGAAGGAATCGAGCGTCAAAAGACTGAATGCGAAAAGCAGTAGGACCAGAAAAAGATAAAACCATTTGGCCCGGATAAAAGCCGGGAGCACCGCCTCATAGGCCTTTTCGATCGCCCGTATCGGCAGCGACGCGACTTCAAGGACAATTTGAAAAGGGCCCCGCGGCTTTTCGGTCTCGTGGATGTCCCTCTCTGTGAGAGAGCTCTTCGCCCCAACCTTCGCGATCAGCATGGGTAAAAGCGTGAACGCAATGACCGCCGATATCACCTGCGTCACTACGACCACCCAGGCAAGCTCTTTGAATATTTGCCCCGCAATGCCCGTCACGAACACGATCGGCAGAAAAACGGACACGGTCGTCAAGGTCGACGCAACCATCGGCGCCATGACTTCTTTCGATCCCGCCGCCGCAGCCGCGGGCATTCCGTCTTCCGGTTTCTCGCGGAACCTCCGGTATACGTTCTCGATGACCACGACCGCATTGTCCAGCAGCATGCCCACACCCAACGCCACGCCGCCGAGGGATATCACGTTCAGAGAAATATTCAAAAAATGCATGAGCGTGAAGGTAGCAAGAACCGTGATCGGAGTGATCGTGACGACGAGCGCCGAATTTTTGAAGTCCTTCAGAAATATTAAAAGTACCAAAAAAGCCAAAAATCCTCCCTGGATCGCCGCGTCCCTGACGCCATTGAGCGCTTCCTGGATGAATTTTGACTGGTCATAAACCACATGGACCTTGATGTCCTTGGGCAGTTCCTCCTTCAGTTCTTTCAGCTTTTTCTTCACAAGCTCCACGGTCCTTAGCGTGTTGCTCTGCGCCTGCTTTTGGACGGCGATCGTCACATTGTCGAGGCCGTTGAACCGGGAAAAACTCGTCTTTTTTTTCTCAATACGGGAAATGTCCGCCAGGTCTCTCAGCAGGATGAGCCGGTTTGACGGCAGTTTTTCGTTCTCCTGGTCAATGAACGGGTTTTCGGAAGGCTCCGGGTTATCGCGGCGCACGGGAAGCTCCCCGACCTCTTCGGCCTTCTGGAATTCCCCCAGGGTCCTCACCAGATACTCGTAGAAACTTTCCTTGATCGTGCCGCCCGGGAAATTAAGGTTCGAGGCCCCGACCGCATCTGTGATCTCAACGATCGAGATCCCGGAAGCCTTGAGTTTGCCTTGGTCAACGTTCACTAGGATCTGCTCGTCGGAACCTCCGGAAATGCTCGCCGAAGCGACCCCCTGGATCTTTTCAAGCTCCGCCTTGAACCATTTCCTGGCGATCTGCTTGAGTTGCACCGGCGTTCTTTCCGTGCTTGATATGCTGAGAGACAGGATGGGCAATTCAAACGGGTTGAATTTGACGACCACGGGTTCCGAGGCGTCCCTCGGCAGGCGTTCTTTGATGAGGTCAAGCTTTTCCCGCACGGCCAGGGACGCAAAATCCATGCTCTGGTTCCAGCCGAATTCCGCGACCACGAGTGACAAACCTTCCTTGGAGGTGGAAGTGATCCTCCGCAGGCCCGACACACTTCCGACGGCCTCTTCGATAGGTTTGGTGATCAGGGTTTCTATTTCTTCGGGGGCGGCGTTCTCGTAAGGCGTGACAATGGAAAGCTGTGGGTAGGTGATCGGCGGAAAAAGTTCCTGCGAAAGAAGGTTAAGGGATATAACCCCGAAAAGAAAGACCCCGATGTAGACCATCAGGGTTGTAATGGGACGACGGATGGATAGGTCGGGAAGACTCACTCAAAAAATACCCTCTTGAGTCTCCGTTATCTCAACCCTGGCTTTGTCCTGAAGATCCTGCTCTACGTCCACGATCACGAGATCCCCTTCTTCAAGGCCTTCTTTTACTTCGATCGCATCGGGGGTCGCATACTGGATCTCGATTGGACGGACCTCCACGGTCCCGAAGACCACTTCAGGCTCCTGTGGCAATTCTTGAGGCACCTTCGCCTTTCCGCTCCTCTTGCGCCGTCCCAGATCTATCGGCGCCTCGGGGGCCTGCTCTGCGGCGTGAACGAGATAAACAAAATACTGGTCCTCTTTTTTCTTGAAGCTGGAGCTCGGGATCACGAGCGCCTGTTCCTTCTCGTAAACAAGCACATTCACGCGCCCGAACATGCCCGGTTTTATCTTTTCATCCACATTGGAAAGTTTGGATCGAACCATAAGCGTCCTCGAGCGGCCTTCGACGATGGGAGAGATCGACTCCACCCGGCCTTTAAAGATCTGGTCAGGGAACGACTCGACCGTCGCCTCGACGTTTTGGCCCTCCTTCACCTTGGCCACGTCCCTCTCGATGATCCCGAATTCCACATACACGTCCTTGATATCGACAAAAGTACCCACCTTGTCCTGCGGGCCGACGACGGAGCCTTTATCCACCTCGACGGAGCCGATGTAGCCGTCACTGACCGCTACGAGGTTCGTTTTATCCAGTTCCGCCCTAGCCGACTGATACTCCAACTGGCTTTGTTTGAGCTTGGTCTCAAGGATCGATCCGAGCTCAAAAAGTTTCTGCTGTTTCTCCATTTCCACTTTGGCATATTCGAGCTTCAAAAGCGCCTCGGTCTGATCGAGGCTTGCGATAATATCCCCTTGAGTGATCCGTTCCCCTTCCCTGAAATTGATGTATTCGATGACGCCATTCGCGGGGAATTTAAGATCAAAATCCCTAAAACCCTTGATGGTCCCCAAAGAAGGCAGCGTATCCCGGAAACTCACTCGGGCGACTTTATAGACCTTGACCGGCACCGGGGGCTGCTCGGCGGCTTTTTCAGTGATCTGAGATTTTGTTTTTTTGTAAACGGGAAACCCGCCGACACAGCTTATGTGATCCTTGATGAATGAAAACAAAAAGAACCCGGCGAATACCACGGCTATGGCCGTAAAGAAGAGTTTCTTAGGAAAACGTTTTTTGGATGGACCCGGTTCAGGATCTGTCAAAGTAGTAAGGATCTCCTATCGCGATACTTAAGTTTGACAGTGCCAGATGATAGTCCGCGACAGCCTGAATGAAGGAAAATTTGTCCTGCGCATGCTCCATGAGCCCCTCCAGGTACGTGGGCGTGGGCACTTCCTGCAGCCGCATCAGGTACTCCTGAATATTATTCTGTTTTTCCTGATAGCGCATCTTCGCGACCGCCGCGTCGACCTGGATCATTGATTTTTGGAGATTATAAAACTCATCCCGTAGCTTTATCGTGAGGTCATTTTTGGCTTTTTCATAGTCCGCTTCCGCCTGCAATAGCGTGGCCTCGGCGCTTTTCGCGTCCGTGATATCGGAAAGTTTGTCAAATAAATTGAATGTCCATTTCTCGCCCCAATCCTCGGAACCGCCGGTCGGGGAGATGACCGTCGGGGCGAACACCCTCTTCGACCGCTCCCACTCCACCGAGTTGGGGCCTAACGGCATGCTGCCTTTTACGAAAACGAACCATTCCTTGTCCAGATTGAAATCGACTTCCCGGCCGTTGGAGCCTCCGGTCTCCGGGTCCGTATCCGTGGAAAAGGTCGTATCATCAAAGATCCTTTCCCCCAGCTTGCCGTAGGAAGCCCTCAGATCAAACCTCGGGAGCTTCTTGGATTTGAAGATCTCCACGCCGTACTTGGCGGACTCGCGCGCGAATTCTTTGATCTTGAGGTCCGGATTGCGCGCCAGCGCCGCTTGCAAAAGTGGTTCAAATTCAGGAACGGTTTTCTGGAAACTGAGTTTCAAGTCCACGGGAAGTTTTTGGTTTGCTTCCAGGTCCAAGGCTTGATGCAGGACCATATCGGCGGACAAAAGATCGTTCCGGGAGGAATCCGCCTGAAAGAAGGCCTGCGTGTACTGCGATTCTACATTCAAATAATCCACTTCCGTTACCAATTTTTGGGTTTTTTCCTCTTTGACTCTTTTGTAAACGGTTGTGACCCGGCTCAGAAGGTCGCCTTGATACTCAAGATTATATTCCGCCTTCACCACCCCATAGTATGCCGTGCGGATATTCTGGATCGTTTCCGTCCTTGTTTTTGCATACTCCGCCTGCGAAGACCTGATGTTTTCCTCGGCCTGCTTGATCGTAAAAATAAGCTCACCTCCGTAAAACAGCGGCTGGTTGATATTGACCTTGTAAGACAGCGTCTTAAAGATCCTGAAACGGCTGGTTCCGCTGGTTTGAGGCTGCTTGCCGCGGCCATCAAACATCTCGCCCTGCGCCGTGGGAAAGAGCGCTCGCTTGGCCTCGGTCAGTTTCGACCGGGCGACGTCTATCTTTCTGTCGATCGCCTGAAGCGCGATGCTGTTGGCAAGGCCTATCTCCTCGGCTTCTCTCAGCGTGACCTTATTGTCGGAAACGGCCACCTTATAAAGCGCCTGTCCTTCGGTGAGTGGGGTGGAATCATGTCCGAAGTGAGGCCACACCCAGGCGATCGGATTTTTGCCATATTTGGCCGGCTCTTTTTTTGATTTTTCAGCAGACTTTTCGGAAATTTTTTTGACGAGCTTGTCTTGGACCAATAAATTTTTTAGCCTCGAAGGCAGGTCCAACTCCGGTGATTTCGGCGTGTCGATCTTCACGTCGGCTTTGAGAATTTGGGCGGCCTGGGCGCTTTTTTGGGTGGAGAGCTCCTGTATGAGCCGGTCCGCTTCCGAGGTCATGAGCTTTGATTTCTCATTCTCAATCGCGGTGTTGATTGTTTCGACCTTCGTTGCTATGATCTGCTGTTTTTGCTTCGCGTAGACCACGTCTTGGACAAGACTGGTCATGCTCTCATCCGCATAAGAAAAACTTTTATAAATGCTTAAGTTAAAAATTTGAAAGAGAAACAAAACGAGTATTGCGGCCGTCAGGCGGTAAGAACTAGCCTTGCGCGTTTTATGCATTATTACCGATTAATTTTATTAAAAAATGATAATAAAGTCAATGAATACGGGACTTTAAGTTTTTTTCGTAGCCTTGATCGGTGGGTTCATCGTGCGGGTACTTGTAACCTTCCCCGTGTCCCAGGGTTTTGGCGCCTTTGTAACTGGCGTCTTTCAAGTGATTCGGCACTTCCAGAGTTTTGTTTTCTGCGACGTCCTTCATCGCTTTCTCTATACCGAGATAGCTTGCGTTCGACTTGGGGGCGCAGGCGACATAAATCGTGGCCTGCGCCAAAGGGATCCGGGCCTCGGGCATGCCTATGAATTCAGACACCTGCATCGCGGCGTTCGCGAGTAGAAGCGCCTGGGGATCCGCATTCCCCACGTCTTCCGACGCGCAGATCACGATGCGCCGCGCGATGAAGCGCGGGTCCTCCCCGGCGTAGAGCATCTTCGCCAAGTAATAGAGCGCCGCGTCCGGGTCCGAACCGCGCATCGATTTAATAAAAGCAGAGATCGTGTCGTAATGCTGGTCCCCGTCCGCATCATAGACGACGGCCTTTTTCTGGATGGATTCTTCGGCGACTTTTTTCGTGAAATGGACGATACCCTCTTCTTGTTTTGTGGTGACAACGCCTATTTCCAGGGCGCTCAACGCCCGCCGCGCGTCCCCATCGCAGATCTTCGACAGAAAATCCAGGGCCTCCTCTTCCATCATGACCACGGCGGCACCGAGTCCCCTTTCCTTATCCAAGAGCGCGCGCTTCAAAAGTGTCCTGACATTCTCTTCGCTCAAGGGTTTGAGCTCGAAGATCAAAGACCTGGATAAAAGCGGAGAGACGATGGAAAAAAACGGGTTGTGGGTCGTAGCGCCTATGAGGATCGGGTTGCCGTTCTCAACGTCCGGCATCAGGACATCCTGTTGGGCCTTGTTGAAACGGTGGATCTCATCGATAAAAAGGATCGTCTTGCGGCCCCTGATCTCAAAGCGTTTTTTGGCCTGGTCGATGGCCTTGCGGATCTCGGCGACGTTGCTCGTGACGGCGTTCAAGGGCTCGAAATGGGACTTGGTCTCTTTAGAAATGACGGTCGCGAGCGTCGTTTTGCCTGTGCCCGGCGGTCCGTAAAGGATAAGCGATGAAATTTTATCGGATTTGATGGCGCGCGGGAGGAGTTTACCGGGCCCCAGGATATGTTCCTGGCCCACGACCTCTTCTAGGCTCACGGGCCTCATTCTTACGGCAAGCGGGAGGTGTGAGGAGGGTCCTTTTTTGGACGGCTCTTGAAATAGATCCATAAATTGTGAGCCCCGCAGGTGCCGTGCTGCCGCGCTCTTTGGTTGAATCCCCAGTCAATCAAGGTGGAAGCCTGTTAGTGCCCTTCGGCCATCCCCATCCAAGGACGAGGCGGCGCTTGGAACGACTAAACTCCGGCCCCCATTAGATCATGTGTTGGATTCCCGCTTTTAAGCGCTCATGATCCACGCGCACCGCAGGGACGGCTTCATTATAGCACAAGCAGTGCTATTGAGCAGTGGTGGTCTTGGTGTGGGCTTTTTGTTTTTCCGTGAAACTCTGTTCCAAAGAGTCGAGATACGATCCAAAATTGGACCTTAATTTTTGGATGTCGGAAAGATTAGCCTGAAGATCCGCCCGGAGTTCCTGATTCTTCTGCGAGACCATTTTATTTTCGTTCCTGAGCTGGACATTCGTTCTGTCCAATTCCTCTTTCAGGGCTTGCGCTTTCTGATTCTCGGTCCGAAGCTGATCTACGTCCGATTTCAGGGACTGGATCATGACACTCAGATTCTTTTGCAGTGCTTCTTTTTCAGCCCCTATGGTGTTGAGTTGTTGCTTTAGTTCGGCCGCCTGCCGGTTGTCAGCCTCGAGTACCTCAACTTTCGCTTGTAAGAGCTCGATCTGGCCGTTCAAGGTATCCTTCTCGGTGGACAACACCATCAATTTATCGATCTGCGACTGGGTTTGCGCCTTGTAATCCGCATCGAGCTTGCCGAAGCTTTTCCTAAGCTCTTCGTTCTTGGCCTCGAGTGTCCTCACGC
Organism: uncultured Planctomycetia bacterium; assembly: GCA_964373505.1. GTDB lineage: Bacteria > Omnitrophota > Gorgyraeia > 2-02-FULL-51-18 > 2-02-FULL-51-18 > CAYJVC01. Next base: position 6,008 of record CAYJVC010000028.1, on the reverse strand, counting down.
TTGAGTTCATCTGCTCGAGAGTTTTTTCTTTCTCGGAACGAAGCGTCTGGATCGCCGCCTTTGCTTCCTGCAATTCGACAGCCTGCGCGTTCAGCCTGTCTTCACTGCCCGACTGAAGCTTCGATATTTGGGTCTTGAGTTCCTGTGCCTTGGTCTTATCTTCCAGTTTTTCCAGCTGGAGGCGCCTGATCTTTTCCTGCTGTTCCTTGAAATTCGCCTCAAGTTCATCGTACGCATCCTGCATGGATTTGATCTTTTGTTCCTGCCATGCGGCGGGCGCTGCCGTCGTTGTTGAGGATACGCCGGCCTTCAATTGTGCCTCAAGTTCATCGATTTTTTGAAGCGCCAGTTCCTTCTCTCGCAAGATCACTTCCTTATCGGACCGCGTCTCCTCGAGGCCCCGGATGGAAAGCTTCAGCCTTTCATTTTCAGCTTTAAGTTCCGAAAGCTCTGACAAGGCGGGTTCGTTTGACACACCGGGAACACCGCTTTTCAGCGCCTCGATCTGTTTAAAAGCCTCGTCCCGCTCTTTCGTGACCGAGCGAACATGGTCCTTCCATATCTCCAGAAGTTCCTTGTTCCTCACGAGCTCCTGTGAAATTTTATCGTAACGTGCGTCCAGCGACACTTCGCCGCCGCCCGCAGCTTGGCCTTCCTGGAACGAAGACGCGGTGTTTTGCGTACTTTGGTAAGCGGTCACGGATTGGCCTGCGAAACCCTCCTGCGGCAGGTATAGAGCAACGACCAACAGACCGGTAGAACTTAGGATCTTCCTCATGACTTTGTCCTCCTTTTGTATTTGACGACCAAGAAAACCACTGCACTGAAAAATAGAATGTTCACAACGCCATAGGCCCGGAAGGCGACGTCACTCGAGCGAAGCGCCTGCGGCGTCATTAAAATAATGCACACCCACACGCCGACGGCCCAGGCAACGCTGAAATCTTCCGAAGTTTTTCTTCTTATCAGGCGCAAAATAAGGGGAATATTGAATAAGGGCAAAGCGACGCTCGACACAATGCCTACTTTTTCTATCCAGTCGCCAGCCATCACCCCATCCCCTTTTTGGTTCGCGAAGCGAACCGATTCTTTGAATCGTTGCAAACAGGGGATGGGGTCATCTGAACTCTACCCGGTGCTCGTTTTTCAACACTTCGCCGACCCTGGCCTGCAGAGAATTGATCTCCTCGTCCGTGAACGTGCCTGATTCTTTCTGGTAACAAAGCGAGAACGCGAGGCTTCGTTTTCCTTTGGCGATATTTTTTCCAATGTACTGATCGAAAAGCTCGACCGCCTTGAGATACGGAGCGCCGGCTTTTAGGATTGATCCTTCAAGCGCCTGGACGGAAGTTTTTTGACCTACCACGAACGCGATGTCGCGGCGCACAGCAGGGAATTTGGGAATTGGGGTCGGTTTCGATCCTCCGCGTCTGCGGGCCTTGTCGAGCGCTTCATCCAAGGCGATTTCCAAATAGATCACGTCGTGAGGAATATCCCAATTCCCAAGCACCTTTACACTCAAGATCCCAAGCGTGCCGAGCTTTTTTCCGTCCGAATGAACCAAGCTTGAGGCCGCGTACTTGGAGCAGGACGTGTTTTCCTTCCACTCGTAGGTTTCAAGGCCGATGTGCTTAAAGACGCGCTCCAATGCCCCTTTCAGGTCAAAAAAAGAACTTGGGGATTTTCTAAGCCAGTTTTCCTCGAAGTGGCCGTAGAGGCAGAGCGAAAGCGCGGTTTCTTCACGGCCGTTGCAATACCTGCTGCCGACTTCGAAAAGTTTGAGTGATGAGGCCTTCCGGTGAATATTGAAAACGACACTTTGAAGCATGCCCGGCAAAAGCGACGGCCGGAAGTACTGAAGCTCTCCGCTCAAGGCGTTGACAAGCCTGTGCGGCCGGTTTTCGCCTTCGAGTGGGAGACTGGAATCCAGGATCTCTTTTTCCGATAGAAAGCTGTAGGAAATGATTTCTCTGAAACCGAGGCCCGAGACGAATTTTCTGAGCTCCAAAAGACGGGTCGTGCGGTCGCGGGCAAGACGATGTGCCGAATGGTGCGTCGGAGGAATAATGGATGGGATCTTTTCAAATCCCTCGATCCGAAGTATTTCTTCGATCAGGTCCGCTTCCTGAGCGATGTCGCGGCGCTCGCTCGCAGGCGCCACCAACCACCGGCCCGCGCCGGCGGCTCTGGCGCTCAAACCCAGGCTCTTTAAAATCGATGAAACTCGGCTGGGTTTCACGGGCATGCCCAGAAGTTTTTCTATGCGATCTTTGCGCAGCGTGATCTTGGAATGCTTTCGTTTTTCCTTGATCTCTTGGAAGTTGTTTCCGTTTTCAGCGCCGCCGGCCCATCGCAGGATCAGATCCCGCGCCCTGGCTGACGCCGCTGTAACATTTCCCCGGTCCACGCCGCGCTCGAACCGATAACTCGAATCCGTGGAAACTTTGACAAACCTTGAGGCTCGGCGGACCGCATGCGGGTCAAAATAAGCCGATTCCAGGAGGATGTTTTTCGTATGGGGCGTCACTTCGGTGAATCTTCCGCCGATCACGCCGGCGATCGCGATGGGCCGCTCGGCATCGGCGATCACGAGTATTTTGTCGTCGAGCGTGTACTCCGAGCCGTCTATCCCCAAAAACTTCTCGCCCGCTCGGGCCCGGCGCACAATGATCGCTCCGCCTTTTATCTTATCATAGTCGAACGCGTGGAGCGGCTGTCCGGTTTCAAATAAAACGAAGTTCGTTGCGTCCACGGCGTTGTTGATGGCGCGCGCGCCCGCAAGCTCAAGAAATTTCTGGATCTTTTGCGGTGACGGCGCGATCGACACATTTTCAATGAGCCGCGCGGTGTAAAGAGGGCAGCCTTTTTTATCGAGTACCCGGATCGCGGGCTTTTTCCCACCGGCAGGCCGGCTTTTTGAAAACTCAGGCCACTTGATCTTTTTGCCGGTCAAGACGGAGGTTTCCCTCGCCAGGCCCAGGATCGAGAGGCAATCCGGACGATTCGTCGTGATCTCGATCTCAAGAACGGTTTCGCCGTTCTTATTCGTGATGCGCTCGACCTTGGTGCCGGACATCGTGAGCGCGTCCGCGAGCCTCTCCGCCGGGAGCGAAACCGCGATGTACTCTTTCAGCCAAGAAATAGGAAGTTTCATAATTTGGGCGTCATTCTGAGTCCGCCAGCAGCGGACGAAGAATGACGTGCTCTCCTTTAAAATTGTCCCAAAAACCTCAAATCATTCTCAAAAAACATCCGGATATCCTCTACACCGTATTTCAGCATCGCCAGACGCTCGACGCCCATGCCGAAAGCCAAGCCCGGGTATTACTCGCGATCGATCTTTACGCCCCGCAAAACATTCGGGTGCACCATGCCGGCCCCCAAAACCTCGAGCCACCCCTTGGTCGGCGAATGAATGTCCATCTCGGCGCTCGGCTCGGTGAACGGGAAAAAGTGGGGCCGAAAACGCACTTTTGTCCCCGAACCGAAAAATTCCTCCGCGAACGCGGTCAACACGCCTTTCAGGTTCGCGAAACTCACGCCCTCGTCTACCATCAGGCCCTCGACCTGGTGGAACATAAAAGAATGCGTGGCGTCCGTCGCGTCGGGCCGGTACACCTTGCCGGGGGCGATGATCTTGAGCGGCGGCTTTGTTTTCTCCATCACGTGTATCTGGACGGGCGAGGTCTGGCTCCGGAGAAGCCGGCCGTTGTCGAGATAAAACGTGTCAAAGCTGTCGCGCGCCGGGTGGTCCAAAGGGATATTGAGCGCCTCGAAGTTGTAGTATTCGGTTTCGACCTCCGGACCATCGACGATGGTAAACCCAAGGCCCTTAAAGATCTCCACCAGTTCCGTGATCACTTGAGTGAGAGGATGCAGGCTGCCCGCAGCGAAAAATGTGCCGGGCATGGTCGTGTCGATGTCCCTTTGATCGCTTCCCGAAGCGAAGCTTAGGGAATTCTGTCCCGCCGCAAAGATATCCTCAAGCGCCTGCTTCACGCGGTTCATTTCCCGTCCGGCCTCGCGGCGCTCCGCCGCCGGCATTTCGGAAATTCGGCCCGTCATGGACGCAAAAAGCCCCTTTCGTCCGAGATACTTGTTTTTCAGCGCCTCGAACGCTTTGGGGTCATGAGCGAGCGAGACCTCTTCCTTCGCCTGCGCCTCTATCTCTCTTAAAGCTTCTATCATTTCCCTTTGGCGATCCCGACGAGCTCCGCGAACACTTTTTTGTCATTGTGGGCCAGCTCCGCCAGGATCTTGCGGTCGAGTTCGATCTTGGCTTTTTTAAGGCCGCCGATAAAACGGCTGTAGCTTAAGCCGTTGGCTTGCGCGCCGGCCGAGATCCTCGTGATCCAAAGCTTCCGGATCACGGATTTCGTGTCGCGGCGGTCTCGCGTCGCGAACGCAAGCGCTCTCTGGACCGTTTCACGCGCGGTGCGGTAAAGTCTCCTCCGCCCACCGACGAAGCCCTTCGCGCGCTTTAAAAATTTTCTCCTTCTCCGCCTCCCGGCGGGCACCGTCTTCGCTCTAGGCATAAGGCAACAACCTCCTCATCGTTTGTTCCATCCCGCCCGAGACAAGATCCCTCTTTCTTAAGGAGCGCTTACGCTTTCTGGGCTTGTACCCCAAAAGATGCCTTTTCCCTGCGCGCGATTTTTTGAATTTCCCGTGTTTGGTGACACGGATCCTTTTTCTGACTGACTTGTTGGTCTTGAGTTTTGGCATTGTATTCCTGTTCTCATATTTGGATTACGCTGATCCTAGGAATGATTTCGCAGATTTTTGAATCAGAGAAATCGTTTGTTTGATCTGCGTAATCATTCTTTATTTTGGCATGATGATCATCGTGATCATTTTACCTTCCATGTACGGGGCCTTTTCAACTTCGCCGAGAGGCGCTATGTCCTGCGAGAGCCTTTCCAAGACCTGTTTGCCCTTCGAGACGTAATTCATCTCGCGCCCGCGAAACACCATTGTGATCTTTCCCTTGTCGCCCTGCTTTAAAAATCGTTCAAGGTTGTGAAGCTTGACCTTATAGTCATTCTCGTCAATGAACGGATGGAATTTTATTTCCTTGAGATGAATGACCTTCTGCTTCTTCCTCGCTTCTTTTTCCTTTTTCTCCTGGTCATACTTGAACTTGCTGAAATCAATGATGCGGCATACAGGCGGCGCGGCTTGGGACGCCACCTCCACAAGATCGAGTTCCGCCTCTTTCGACATCCGCAGAGCCTCGCCGATAGCCACAACACCCGCTTGATTTCCGTCCTGGTCGATCAGACGCACTTGAGGGGAGCGTATCCCTTCATTGATTCTTATATGTACTTTTGAAATTGAAACACCTCCTGTGGTTAACTTATGTCATTCCCGCGCAAGCGGGAATCAGCCCGTCATCCTGAGGAACGAAGTGACGAAGGATCTCATTTTTGAGATTCTTCGGTCGCCGCGGCGACCTCAGAATGACAGTCCTGGTTGATCCCCGCTTTCGCGGGGATGACACATTTAGTGCCCTTTTGTTTCTACTTCCTTCTCCAATTTCTGAATAAACGCTTTGAGATCAGTTTGCCCCAAATCCCCTTGGCTACGGGATCGGACCGCGATCTTGTCCGCCTGAATCTCCTTGTCCCCCACGACGATCATGTAAGGGATTTTTTCATTCTGGGCCTGACGGATCCTGGCGCCCAGTGTTTCATTTGAAGGTTGTATCTCGGTCCGGTAACCTGAAGACACTATTTTCTCGAACATTTTTTTTGCGTACTCCTCATGCGCCTGGGCAACGGGAATGATTGAAACTTGAACCGGAGAAAGCCAAAAAGGAAGCGCGCCGGAATAATGTTCCAAAAGCGTGCCCATGAAGCGCTCAACGCTTCCGAGAATCGCGCGGTGGATCATCACGGGCCGATGCTTTTGCCCATCAGATCCCGTGTATTCTAAATCAAAACGCTCCGGCAGCGCAAAGTCGCACTGGATCGTGCTGCACTGCCATGAGCGGCCGAGCGCGTCGTTGA
>CAYJVC010000027.1:0-23769 GCA_964373505.1 uncultured Planctomycetia bacterium | reverse complement strand
TGTACCGCTCGATAAGGTCAGGCGTTATCTCATGCAGATAACGGTCGCCGAAGAAGGGTGATAAAAATTTCAGGCTGTTTTCGTCGGACTTCCATGAGCGCTTATTTGGCTTCGAGTGAAGCTCCATGAACATTGCGGCGAGTTCGCCAAACTTAACCTTTTCTTCTTTCTTTATGTCAAAGAAGCGGTTCTCGGCGATTTTTGACCTTACCCCCAAAAACTGGACAGTTTACAAGTAGAGTCTCCGGGTGTTAAAACCCATAACAAGGAGGCTCATATGTCACGCAAACGCCACACAGAAGAACAAATCATCTCGATCTTAAAAAAGGCCGATCAAGGAATGTCTACGGTTGAAATTTGCCGGGAACAGAATATTTCAAGCGCTACTTTGTACAAATGGAAGGCCAAGTTTGGCGGCATGGATGTGTCGGATGCAAGACGCCTTAAAACTCTGGAGGACGAGAACAGGCGCCTTAAACACATCGTTGCAGATTTAACGCTTGATGTTCAAGCTCTGAGGGCCCTTTCCTCAAAAAACTTCTTAAGCCCAAAGTAAAAAAACAAGCGGCGCTTAAGCTTGTCGAGTCCTTTGGGCTGTCCAAGGTCAGGGCTTGTGGGCTGACAGATCTTTCCAGATCCACATTCCATTACAAGCCGATCAAAGAGGACAACAGAGATCAAAAGATCGTGGAGCGCATGAAGACACTGGTGGAGAAGAATAAAAGCATGGGGCTTCCCATGATGCATGACATCTTGCATCGTGAGGGTCTTGTGAAGAACCACAAAAGAACCGAGCGGATCTATCAGGAACAGGGGTTATCGCTTAAGGTCAGGAAGAGAATCAAGCGAGCCTCCGCGACAAGGCTTATCCTAGCTAAGGCCGATTGTCCTGACCAGAGATGGTCCATGGACTTCATTCAAGCGGCTCTCTGGGGCGGCAGAAAGTTCAGGATGCTGACGGTCGTTGATAACTTCACAAAGGAGTGTCCTGTGATCGAGGTGGATACTTCTCTGACAGGTCTCAGGGTCTCACGAGTCTTGGAGTGGCTTGGAATGACTAGGGGGTTACCAGAGACCATCACGGTGGACAATGGACCGGAGTTCGCGGGAATGACTCTTGACCGGTGGGCTTATACCAAAAGCGTTAAGCTCGACTTCATTCGTCCCGGTAAACCCGTTGAAAACGCTTTTATCGAGTCTTTCAACGGTAGGTTAAGACAGGAATGTTTAAATCAGCACTACTTTGTGGATCTAGAAGAAGCCCGAAGGACGATCGAGGAGTGGCGGCTAAACTACAATACCTTCAGACCTCACAGATCTCTTGAAGGCTTAACACCAAATAAATTTGCTAGACAATGGCAGGACAAAAACAATAACCTAAATACCCAGAAACTCTATCCCTAGACTGTACAGATTCAGGGGGAAGGTCAGTTGGAGCTTCCTCGGTTTCGGTTCCAATAATACTCGTCATCAGCATAGCAATGGGATGATAAAAGTAGAGCGTAGGGTAATAGGATCAGCATCCGTATTTTCATCGTTTCCCCTCATTTGATTAATGAATTTTCAAGAGCTGAATATAACACTATACACGTGATTTGTCTCGTGGTGATTTACCCCGTGTCGTTTCAGAATAAGCACATGGGAAAATCACAAATTGAACTAGCTTTCGCAAGGCAGTTAAGGCGGCTCCGAAAAGAGAGTCGCTTCACTCAAGAACAAATTGCAGAGAAAGCCGATCTGTCAGTGAGGCATTACCAACAGCTTGAATCAAGTAAGCCCCATGCCGTCAGACTGGTTACCCTCGCAAAACTCGCCAAAGCCTTTAAAACCACCCATTCAAAACTGCTGGATTTTTAAACTGTTCAAATAGTTTGATTTCTCTGTCGGGATGATGTATATTTTGGGTAGACAATTCATCCGAGACCCGCTTAGCGCCGAAAGGTGCGGCGGGTTTTGTGATTTAAGCCCCTTTTTCCCACTCCCAAACTGCCCTAAACTTATTGATGTCGAAATAGTGGTCTGCCGCATGTATCAGGTCTTTGGCCACATGCCAACGGGTCGAAATGATTATTACCTTCTTTTTGTTTCCCCTAAGTAGATTCACCAAAGACACGAAATCGCTGTCGCCACTCATTAAGACAGCCGTATCATACTTGTCCATGATTGACACGGCATCCACCACGATATCGGTGTCACAGTTGCCTTTTAAAACGACTTCGCCGCTTTCGGTAACAATTTTCTTGATCTTCTTGAGCCTCAGAACAAACCCTTTCCGACTTAGCATCTCAAAAAAGGACTGCTGAGAAACCGACTCCTCAAAGTACGCACTGTAGTAATAAATCCCAGCGAGTGTACATTTCGATTCAAAATATCGTTTTAGCTTTTTAAAATCGACTTTCCAGCCGGTGTCCTTGTAGCAATGGATGATATTGGCTGCGTCAATAAAAACGGCTACTTTGCCAAATAGGTGGTCTTTGTTATTCAGAGGGGACATGAAACCTTTCTGCAAGTATGCCCGTCATTCTATTCCTCGTCCAATAAGCGGTCAATTTCTAAAAATTTTCTGCGATTTGAGAAACACGTCTACTACTTCAACCCCCTACGGGGGTACCCCCCGAAGCGACTTTTTCTGGTGTCCAACTGGTGTCCATGAAAGAGCCAAGTTTGCAGGGATTCATGCAAACTCGTCTGAATGACGGTCAGGGCTTTCCCAATGAAATGCGAAGAGATATAAACAGGTCAAAAGAGGCGAGAATTGGCTCGGCTTGTCCCTCAAACATGCGCGTATGCCAGTTCCGCCACTTCCGCGAAGAGCCTCATTCTACTACAAAATTATCTGCCCCGCTAGGACTCGAACCTAGACAAACAACTCCAGAGGCTGCTGTGCTACCATTACACCACAGGGCAAAATTTTAATACGAGCTTATCTATCCCAAACTTGCTGTGCGAAGCGCCGATCCTCAAGATCGGCGCGGAGTGCCGCAATCAAGAGATTGCGGCCTACTCCGCCAAAAATCGCGGCGGACCCGTCCACAAAACGATCGGCGCGATTTTTGGACGGACCCGCCGACGTTTTGTGGCGGGCATTACACCACGGGGCAAATCAATGTGGGCTGCTAAGGAAAAAGTTCTTCGTAAATTGTTTCACGGCGGCCGATGCCGATGACTATGACCGTTACCACCCGATGCCGGATCTCGTAGACTATCCGAAAACGTCTTACCCGAAATGAATAAAGCCCCGCAAGCTCGTCCCGCAGGGGTTTGCCGGCGGAAGGATTGCGGTTGATCTCAAGCAAGGCCTGGCGGACGTATTGTTTCGTCTTCGGAGCCAACGTCCGGATGATTTCCTGGACCTTCGGGGTAATGACCAGCTTCCATTTCATGCCTTGCCCCAGTCCACCTTTTCCAGCGGAATGCCTTTACCTCCTTTCCGTAAGAATTTAAGCGAAGCTCGGATCTGCGCGAGAAGCTTGGGGTCATCTTTGATGGCGATCGTCTCGGCGATGGATTCCCACTCTTCGTAAGGTACAAGAACGGCCGTCGGTTTTCCTTTGGACGTGATGACTACCTCTTCACCCAGACGGTTGACCCGGCGGACTGCTTCGAGCGCATGAATACGAAACTCCGTCACCGGCACAATGCTCATTTTTTATCTCCCTTTTTAACAAGTGTAGCATTAAAACGCTCATTTGTCAAATACCGCGGCGGCTTGGCGCAAGCGGCCCACGGCCTTATCGCGGCCGAGAAGCGCTACCGTATCAAAAAACCCCGGGCTCACGGTGCGGCCGGTGAGCGCCACGCGGCAGGGATGGATGAACTCCTTGCCGCTCATGCCCAGCTCCTTCATGAGGGCGCGGCTTTTTTCTTCGATCGCTTTCGTCTCGAAGGGCTCGAGGCCCCCCAGAAGCTCGGCGTACTTCCGGAAGGCGTTCTTGAGCCGGGGGTCTTTCAAGAATTCGTTCACCGCCTCCTGATCATACTCAATTTTATCCTCAAAGAAAAAAGCGGCCAGGTCCGGAAACTGAGCCAGCGTGAAGATCCTCTCCTGGAACAACAGGACGAGCTTCTCAAGCCACGCTCGGTCCCCCCGGTCTTCCCAGTACCCGCGCGCTTCGAGGTACGGGATGAGCCGTTCGGTCAATGAGGGAATATCCAACCGCCGAACATATTGCCCGTTCATCCAGTCGAGCTTTTCCTTTCCAAATACGGCGCCCGTTTTCAGGACCCGCTTTAGTTCGAATTTCCGGACCAGCTCATTTTTTTCGATCAATTCCTGATTATTTCCCGGCGACCATCCCAAAAGCGCCAGATAATTCACGATGGCTTCCGGCAAATACCCGGCCTGGCGGTACTCGCGGATGCTCGTCGCGCCATGCCGCTTGGACATCCGGGAGCGGTCCTCGCCCAGGATCAGCGGAATGTGGCAAAAAACGGGTTTTTTGTAACCCAACGCGTCGTACAACGGGACCTGTTTGGGGGTGTTCATGATATGGTCGTCGCCGCGGATCACATGCGTGATGCCCATGTCCGCATCGTCGCAGACGACGGCGAAATTGTACGTGGGACTCCCGTCAGACTTTAAGATGACGAGGTCTTCCGCCAGCGAGCCGTGCTGGTTCAGATCAAACTCGATGCGGCCGTGCAATAGGTCTTCGAAGCCGACCTTGCCTTCTTTGGGCACGCGAAAACGGACCGCATTCTCTTCCGGGTATGCCTTCCCCTCTTGGATGAGACGATCGGCGATCGTACGGTAAATTTGGGTCCGCTTCGACTGGAAGGTGAGCTCCCCGTCCCAATCCATGCCGAGCCACTTCAAGCTGTCGAGGATCTCGTCCAGGAAATCCTGTTTGGAGCGCTCCTTATCGGTGTCTTCGATGCGCAGGAAGAACTTGCCCCCCTCGTGCCTGGCAAAAAGCCAGTTGAAGAGCGCGGTCCTGGCGCTTCCGATGTGAAGAAAACCGGTGGGGCTCGGTGCAAAACGGACTTTCACGTTCGTCATATAATGACCCTATACGTAATACTGCAGCGACATTCGCGGGTGACGCGGAGGCGGGGCGCCCCATTCGCTCGCAGCGCTCCGCAGTGACGCGAGAACGAATGGGGCTGCCGCAGCGGCAGGACCCGCGAATGTCGCATCTGCTGCTTACCCCAACTCAATGTCAATTCTCGGCACCAAACCTTCCCTGACGCGCCCCGCGAACGGCGACAGCACCGTGTCGCCCCTGAATTCGGCGATCGCATCGCCGCTTGCTTTTTTCAAGGTGACCTTCTTCACCGTCGCCCGGAGCTTGCCGAACGTATCAAGCCTCTTCGGATTATGATACACAACAAGCGTCTTGCCCAAAAACATGAATGCGAGAGCGTTTTTAGGGACTCGGATCTTGACCGATCCCCCTTTCGGGTCCACGAATGTTCTCTGAGTGTCTTCCTTCAAGAACAGGAAAGCGGGCAAATGAGGTTCGAACCGGAGTGCCAACTTCCCGTCATGCCCCAGGATGAACGGCTTTTTCCCGGCGTTCATGATGAGCCACATCGACAGAAACTCGGCCGTGGACCCGGAAAGCCGGGCCACAAATCCGGTGCCGTGGAGCGAAGGGTCCAAAAAAGCGCTTGAAACCAGGAACGACGAGTTCTCGAGGACGCTGCGGCCGTAACGCTCCATCGGCTGGAAAGGGATCAACATTTTTTTGAAATCCTTGAAGAACTCCTCATCGAGGCCGCTTTTCAGGATCTCGAGCAAAAACTTGTACTCCATATGGAGCCAGACCGACTCATTCTCAAGCCAGCCCGGCGTAAAGATCCGGGATCGCCCGACCTCCAGCGAGATCTCCTTCAGGGAAGCATTCACCTTATACATGCCAAGTTTTGCGTCATAAAGCGCGCTTTCCCGCACGGCCTTCAAAAGTTCGTTGCGGCGCTCCGGGTCCTTCTCGATCTTAAGCGCATGCACGGGCGCTTCCAAAAAAAGAGGCAGGGGCCGCTGTTTGAATTGAAGCGGCCGGACGAAAGAATTTCCCAGGGATTGGTAGCGGACCACCTCGTTCTCAAAGTAGGTGGGAAAAATGCGCTTCTTGGCGTCATAGGCGCGTTCAAGCCCCATATCCGCTTTCTCGCGGACGTGTTCCAGATAGATCTTGATCTCTAGGAGCGAGAGCTTTCTTTCCTGGCCCGACAGGCCCCAACGGGTCTGGGCCCGGTATTTTTCCTTGAGCCCGCCCGCCCCGTCCCAAAAACTGAAATGCCTGGAGGCCGACGGGTCCCTGAAGTGTTTGGCCAGAAGCGCATCCATTTTTTTTATGAATTCATAAAGCTCGACCGGCAACTCAAGCTTCCGACCGGGATCCGGCTGAGAATCTTCAAGCGCATGGATCATAAAAAGCGCGAGGCGCTTCAGCTCAAAGGTCTCGGGGAGCGAAGAACCCAAAAGCCCGGGGAGACCGTTCAGGGAATCGTACCAGGAGGGTTTGTCGGCCTCCATCTCCATGCCCTTGCCTTCGGGGTCCAGCGCCGCCACTTTGTTCGTCAACAAACACAGAAGCTTCACAAAAAGATCCGTGCGGTAGATCTCGCTGCGGCCCTGGCGCACGCGCACGCACCCGGCTTCTTTATCTCTCGATCGCAAAAGCGCCGATTTTTCCACATCTTTCACCACCGCGCGGTACTGCCGCACGGCGCCGTTCTGTTTCAAATGGAACTTTTCATCTCTGGGGAGCACGCGGTGGTCATTGTCATAGAACGTGTACTCCTTTCTTTCAAAAAGAAGCGGTCCAAGGTCCTCGGGATATATCGCCAGGTAACTTTCGATGAGGTCAAGATTGTAGGTCCAGTGGTCCACCCAGAAACCTTCGCCGTGCTCCGCCTTTTCATCCCGGATCATGAAAGGCGCCAGTTCCGAAAGGAGCTTTTCGAAGCGGGGCCGCGTGATAAGCCCTTTTTCCTCGAGCGCCCGGTAAAACCCGCCGGGGCTGAACGACTTGCCTAAAAGCGATTCGATCACCCGCGCTTGGGTTTTCCCGAAAGTGCGTGCCAAGATCTTTTTTGGCTCTCGGGTGTTTTTTAAGTGGAACCGGACACCTTTGATCACCAAAGGATTGAAACCGTCAAGCTGGATCAAGTTGAGAAATGTCCGGATGTTCGCGTCTTTGATCCGGGGGTCGAACCACACGTCATTGCGCCGGTTCTGGTTCACGTCCCGGTAATTGCCGTCCCCCTGGGAAAAGTAAGTGTCCTCGAGCAAAAAAAGGTTGTAATCCCTTTCAAGGTCCCCGTGTTTTCGGGAATAGACATGGAACAAAACCCCTTCGCCGTCGCTCCCTAAATGGATCGGGAGTCCGCCGCGTATCACATTGTCGAGATAGGTTTGCCCGCAATAAAGGTCATACGCCTGGGAAGCGGTCACCGTGAACGTCTTGGCTTTGATCGACTCGATCAGGCGCTGGTTCTCTTCGCGCTTGGTGTCCACGTAACCTTTGCGGCTTGCGCGCGCCACATAACGGTTCAAGAGCTTCACGCTTCCGGTTTGGCCGAAGAACGAAAAAAGCTTCTTGGACTGCCCGGGCCCAAGCTTCACCGAGGCCGTGCTGAACCCGCAAGGCGTCTTGTTTTCCATGACCTGATCGCCCGGCGCCTTATAGGGTGTGCTCTCGGAAAAAAGCTTCGGGAAACTGTAGTCTAAAAGTGAGCCGAATATCTTCGCCGAATCCACGATCGGGTCGAGAAGCCTCGTCCGGCCTCCCCGCTCCTCGAACACGCTGAAAAAAAAGTTCCCTTCCTCGATCACCACCACTTCCGGCTTATCGCTCGCGTCGACCTTGAGACGGAAAAAAGGCGCTTTTTTCTGGCAATTCTCCACGACCATCCACGCCTCGATCGTCCGGCTCATATGCTTCACAAAATATTCGTTCATTCCATAGGGATGCACTTGCGGCAGGCCGTCCAGCAATTCAAACGAAAGCGGCCCATTCGAAATATTGTGGAGTACAAGCTCCCGGACCAGAACGGCGAGAGGTTCATTGGGCGCCGTGAAATACCGGACCGTTATTTCAAGCCCTAAACTGCGGTTGGTTTCTCGCATCACAAGCTCAGATGAACTGATCTCCATGGTTTGTTCAACGGAAAAACTACCGGCTAAAGTCTCCCCAAAAGGCTCGTACACCGAGGGTCGGTTTTTTGTCCGGGGGATAGGCTTGATAAAGGTGCGGAAACCAAGTCTCGTAACGTTCTGGTAGGCTTTGTTGGCCGGGAAAAATTCGAGGATCGCGTTGTCTTTGTTCCTGGTTCCGAAACTCGCGATCCCCTGCCCGCGGTTCACATAAAATGCCCACATCGGGATTCCGTAAAGGCCCGCGATGCCAGGCAGGAAATTGCTGAAGGGCTTTTTCTGGTTGTAGTCCGTTATGACAAACCGGCCGTCCGTATAGAGCCTATAATCCGACTCCTTGCCGGGCGTGGAAACTGGCATAAATTCCTCTAAATTTTAGGCCAAGGCGAAACTTGTATTTTACAATGAATGACCGCAAGCGGCAAGCGCTCAAGACGGTATTTCAAGCCAATACTAGACATACGTTTAACTAAGGTTTATTAAAAATTGACTTTTGTAATTAATAATTTCAATAAAAATTTCAATATATTCTTAACTCACTAATATTAAATAAGTTATGAAAATCTTAGCGCACGCATAGAATCTTGAAGAATGAGGTTTCGTAATGTACATTTATAGCATTAAGGGTAAACCATGCGCCACAAAGCGTCGGCGCACTCGTCAAAAGGGCGAGTCTGAAAGGATGGGACACAAAGCCACAAGTCCTGCGGGACGGTTGGGCTGCCGGTATCGGAAAGGATATCGTGAAACATGAAAAAATCCTCCTTAAGGTTCTGGACAGGGGTCATGGTCGTGGGCGCGCTTTTAGCCAATAGCGGCCCGGTTCATGCAGTGTCTGCTTCCGCGACGATCCGGGTCACCTGCACGATCCTTCCGACGCTAGAGGTATCCTCCCGAGCACCGTCGGGAACCGCGGCCCGTCCGCAGTACCTCACGACTCAGTCCATTCTTAAAAAAGACCGGGTCACATTCCAGATCCGCACCGTAACCGCCTTGTAATCGGATGGGTTATGTGGTATAGTCTCGCTGAATTTTTACAAAACATGAAAAAAACCGCATCGCTTTTCGCAATTCTGGCTTTTCTTCTTACGGACCCGGCCTTGCAGGCCGCCACCTCAACGGTCACGGTCAATATGCAGGCCGAGGTGCCCGTCAGTATTCAGCTTTCGGTATCGCCCGAGGGGCAGTCGGAGCTCAAGTTCGGCAATATCCAGCCGGTTGCCTCCCAAGTGACCCAAGCAGGTCCCGTCACCGTCGCGGTGAAAGTGGACACCAATTCAGGCCAAAAATATCAAGTCACGCAGACCGCCAACGGCGCTTTGCAGAACGCCGACGGGGATACGATTAGCGCGGAAAGTCTGAAATTCATGAGCTCCGCGCTCAACGCCGGCGTCACAACGGTCAGTTCCCTCACTCCCGTCTCGGGACTGAATCAAACCATCTACGTGTCCAACGAACTGGGAGAAGGCGACACGATCTCCGCTGACTACACGTTGACGGTCCCCCCGAATCAGCCGGCGGGCGATTACTCCACGCTTCTTACCTACACCGCCTCCACCATTTAATTTTCGCGAAGAGCAATATTCACGTCGGTCATTGTCATCGGTTCCACGGGAAAATCGACGGTTGTTTTCTCAGGCGCCGTAAAACCGGCAGGAACTGAAAGCAGGTTCGTGAAAAGCTCGAAATGGCCTTTTGGGACGCTTTCAAAAAGGTACCATCCTTCCCCGTCGGAGTCGGCCTCAAACTCACCAAGCCGGATCCTGATGTCCGCCAGGGGCGTTTCTTCCTCGTCGAACAACCCGTTCTTATTTTTATCCAAAAAGACGCGGCCCGTGAGGGCACGCATGGCGCGGACGGCAAAGTTCAGCTCAAAGCGGATCCCCTCAAACACCGTAATTGTTTTCTTCGGCGCCTCGACAGGCAGATAACCCGGCGGCAGCGTCGCGAGCACCAGGCTCACCGTGTGTTCGCCGGCCACCACGTTTGAAAACGAATACACGCCCAGATCATTGGAGCGGACCGTCACGCCTCCCTCGAGGGACACTCTCACTCTTTTCAGGCCGACGTCCGTGAGGTCATATTTTCCGTTCCCGTTAAGATCATTGAACAGAATGCCCGTGATCTCGGAACGAGGCGCGAGGCTGAAATTGATCTGCTGGGTCTTATTTTGTATGATCTCGGCCCCCCGTTGCACGGGGCTTGTGGGTGAATAACCATAAGGGATGTGGGAACTATCCAACGTGAGGTTCACCCGCTTGCCGACCACGGAATCCAGTCGGTAATAGCCTTTCTCGTCGGTTTTCGCTTCGCGTCCGCCGGTCGCCTGGACCACCATGCCGGGAATGCCCGGCTCCCCCGACTGGTAAATGCCGTCTCCGTTCACGTCCTTGAACACGGTACCGTCGAAACTCCCCACCGCGCTCCAACGAATGCCGGTGTCGAACGTGTATTTCATGCCCGTCAGGAATTGAGCCTCGATGCGCGGCGCAGTGACCGCAAGGCTTTCGGGCTTAAAATTCGTGAAGCTCCCTGTCAGGAATATTTCCCGGCCTCCGTCCGGGCGATAATAAAGTCCGCCGGACACTTCCGTCGTGTCCTCGCCCCCCATGAAGCTGTTGGGAGATTCAGTGTCCTCTTCATCGCGTATCCTCAGGCGCAAGTTGACCGTAAAAGGGGTGGCCTCGATTTGCCGTGAAGTGTCCAGGCTGTATACGAGCGCTCGCGGATAAGAATGGCGAAGTGCATTCCGCTCCTCCAGGTCATTCCATTCCTGTTGGATCGAGAAATTGATACCCCAGAATATCGACGTGTACAGCCCCAGGATCGCCTGGTCCTGTTCATAATTAAAAATGGAGTTTGTGAGTTGTATACTTTCGCGGTTCTGGTAACGGGAAAAAAAGGTATAGGCGTGATTCCAAAGGTCCTGTTTGTGGTTCCACTGCACGCCGAACGTTCTTTGCTTCGTGGGGCCGACGCGGCCGGTATCGTCAAAATCCTGGTAGCTGAATGCCAGGCTCCCGTTGTCGTACGGAACCAAGCGCAGCAAAAGGTCCGTGTGGCGGTTCAGCGCATCGAGCTCTTCGGGATTCGGAATGAGCCGGTCTCGGAACAGGTTAAAATGACCGGAAAAATAAACTTGGTCGGATGGGTTCGCGGACAGATCCGCGCGGTAGCCGATCTCCCCCTGCTGCCCCGGCGCGCCCAGCATCGTAAAAAATTTCTTGCTGATATCCCTAACCTCGTGCTTGAACCGGAGGTTGTCGAACTGCGAGATGAGCGCATGCCGCGAAGCAAAATGTTCGTCGTCAAAATCCGTTTCGGACTCTATCTTTGTGTGAGGGCCTAAATTGAGCTTCAGTTCATTGGCGGCGCCGAATTTATTCTGGCTGTCGGCTCTCGACCGTCCGTGACCCGTAAAAACACCGGTTCTCATGCGCGCGTCCTCATTCAGCTTGAAATCAAGAATGTCGCCCGACAAAAAGGAGTCGATCGTCCGCTTGGAAACGAGCCCGGGCGTCAAAACGCCGACAATGCTCGACTGTTCGCGGCCGTAAAAGGCGTCCCAATCGACCCGCTTGGCGGGATCACGGTGGACGAGATCCGCGCCCCGAATACGGCCCTGGGGAAATACGATGAAATCCGGCCGGACCTCCGTATCACCCACGGCCAGATCAAAGTTCTTAAACGGGCCTATCTGACCGTCTTCGAGCCTTGCCCCAATGTCGTCGATGATATGCTTCGTTCTGTTCTTCTGCGACTGGGCACGCATTGAAAGCGCCCCGTAAGGAGTGTCCCCTTCCACTTTAAAATTTTGGCGGAAATCAAGCGTCGTCCTTCTTTTTTCCTGGAACTTATCGCCGCTGTAAAAAGCGTTGCGGTCATTTTCGTAGATGATCTTGAAAGGCCGTGATTTTTCAAATTTCTCCAGTTGTTCGATTTGAGCGCGCGTGATGACGATCGCAGGTTGCCTAACCCTCACTTCAAACGTGCTACGGCCCGAGGCATCCCAGACATGGACGAACGTCTTCCCAATGCCCGTACCCAACACCCGCAAAAGCCCTGAATCGGCGGTCTCCAGCGTCACGATGCCTTCATCGGTGGAGATGAATTTGCTGACGCCCCCATTCGTCGTGACAAGCAATGACTGGTATTGCTCTATCTCAAAAGAGCCGGACCGGACAAGTTCCGTCAGGGTTTTCCGCAGCGTCGGCGCCCGCGCCACGATCGGCAGATTTTGGATCTGGCCGGAAAACGCGGCCGCAAACGCGCTGTCAACGGCGTCGCCTTTAGTTTCCTCCGCGGCATTCGACTTTTCCCATTTTTCATTTAGGTAATAAAAATTGGAGGGGGCGGCCTCTACGAGGGAAATAGCACAAAAAAGAAACAGGGAGAAGATCAGGAAAGAATTACGAATTATAAGAAATAATGACTTGCACAAGGGGCGGGGACGCGTTTATTCATTCGATCAGAAGTTTCGCTTCTTCGACGAGTGATTTTCCGCTTCCGAGATCGTAGGTCAAGAGCACGTCGTACGCTCCCTTCGGAAGGCGCCCGACCCATGAGGTCCGCCCCGTCTCCGTGCTGCCTGGGAACGTATAGATCTTGTTCAGGTCTCCGCGTCCCTGGATCCTGCCGGCGGAGTCCATGACGAGAAAGTTGCCGCCGAGCGTGATGTCCACGTTGCCCGTGTTCTCGAAAGTCGTCACGATCTCCATCGGCTTATTCCCCTCGGGCCTTTGGATCTCAACGGACTGGATGCGGCCTGTCAGGTCGAGCGCTTCCTTCACGCGAATGAAAAAAAGCGATCCGATACGGCCTGCGACATTGACGATTGCCCCTTCTTCGTTCGTGGTGGTCCCGAAAAGAGTCTCAAAGAACAGCACGGAATAATACCCTCCCTGAGCCTCCGGCGGCACGGTCACCGTATAATTCACCACGACACGCCCATAGGGCTTTAGGACGTCTTCCGAAGGGGTAAAATTGATCCAACGGCTTGCCGATAAGGGCGTAGAACCCATGGGGCTGAAGACCTTCTCGCCGGTGCCCCCTTCTTTATAGACCCAGTCCTCCAAATAAATCTTGACCTTGACGTCGGTGTCTTCGGGGTTTTCCGCGATGATCTCTCCCGTATACGTTTCGCCCGGAGATAGATCCAAAATGACCTTCGGGGCGTTGATGCGGATCGTCATGGCCTGTACGGCTGGAGCGGCAAGAAGGGAAATGAGAATGGCTAGGGAGAGAAGGAAAGCGTTTTTCCTCAAAAGTTCGACTCCTTTTAACAATTTTAATTAATTCTAACAGATGTAAATCGGACTGTCAATGAAACCGGAGCCAAGCATCCAATAAAAATCCCGCCCTTGCTTGCCTGCCAGATTAGCAAGCAAGGGCGGGACTGTTTCTTAATTCGGATAGAATTAAGCCGTGACCGTGAAAGTAACCGTCCCCGTGTAAGTTCCTGCGGCCTGGTTCAAAGGCACCCCAGTGGTAGCGCCTGCGGCCGGATCGTCGGTGACCGAATAATGAGCCTGAATCGTCCTAAGATCCCCCGCCGCATTGCTCGTGTAGATCGTGCGTGTGCCAACCCAGCTGCCTGCTGTACCCTTAGTCCCCACTTCCGCTGCTCCCCCATTATCCGCAGCAGCGTAAACCGGAACCACCGTGCATGCGCCGGCGGGAAGTGTCGCGCCTCCGTTACTCATCGCCGTACCGGTTTGAGTGATCGTGTAGGGTATGCCGCTCGAAATCGCCGAGATAAGCGCGACCACGCTGCCCGTCCCCGTGCTGCCATTGACCGTGGAACGAAGGTTGGCACTCGTGATCCCGCCGCCGAGATTGGTGTTCAACGTGCCGAAGTTCATCGCGGTGTCCGGAATGTCGTTTGCCGCGCTGACCGAGTTTTTGAACAGGTCAGCGGAAATCGACAAAGTGGACGTAACGGACGCGCTCACGTTGATCGAGGGCGTGGTCGCCGTCGCGGCAAACGTCGCTGACGAAGACGCTACAAGAACGGCGACTGTCAAAGCCGCTATTTTTGTAAGTTTGGTCATTGGAATTTCCTCCTATTTCGTTTTTGGCTTCTTTCTCCCAAAAAACAAAAAACCGGGAAGCTAAAGAAGGTTTAATACTTCCTTGGCAACCCGGCTGTCCCTGTGAATTCTGATAGGACCCGTAGTTTTGTGTCCTGCCCTTTCGGGCAGTTTACCCTTTCAAAAAGTCGTTCTTTAAAGAGCGCGATAAGAAGCATCCAAAACAGCTTCTCATCGATATTTGAATTTTACACTACAAACTTTCTAAAGTCAATGCTGGATGTCATTAAGGAATATTTTTTGTATTTTCATAAGCTATTTAAATTGAATAACTTATATCATATTAAGTTAAAACTATTTATTATGTAAACTGTTTTATAAAGTAGTAACTGAATATCTCAATTCAGAACGGTAGGAGCCGGCTTTTGAGCCTTTGGGGATTGTCAGCGAATAATTCAAGACAAACTTCTCCGGCGTGCCTTTGGTTTCAGAGGTGAAGACCACATGTTCCCCTTCTTGAACGCTGGCCGGGGTCATCGTCGACAAAGTGCCGGTTTGAGCCTCAGCGCCGGAATAGACAAAATGATCATTGGACAGAGTCGCCCCCTCCTCGTTAGTCAATTTTTTTGAAAGGATCTGCGTCACCTGATAGGGGGCCCCTAAGTTGCTGTGGACCGTGATCAGGACCTTGCGCGCCTGGTTTTCATCGCCGGACCTGAACGTGCCGAAATGAATATTGGAGGGTTGGTCCATCACGGCCTCCAGATAAAAAATGGGCTCCACTTCGATCCTTAGAGGAATGTTGAAGATCTGGGAAGGCGCCAACGGCGAATCGGACTCGACTCTTAGGGCTAGCGTACCTGAATAAATGCCCGCCTTCTGAGTGGGTTCCGGCGCCACCGTGTACTGCATTTGGAACGCGTCGCTCCCGCCGGAAGCATCGGACGTATACAAAACGGTGGGAGATTCCGTAATATTCGCGGCGCCGGATCTGGCCGCGAGCGTCCCGTTCTCGCCGCCCGAAGCCGTGAAGCGGACCGCGGCTTCCTCCAGGATCTCTCCTTCCTGCGAGGTGAGTGGCTCGCGCAGCTGTTGCAGGATGCGATAAGGCCGGCCGATATTGCTCTCTATCGTCACGTTCAGGGTTTCAGCGGCCGTCAAGCGGTCCTTTGTCAGGCGGCCGAAATCAAGGCCTTGACCGCCCTGCCGACTTTGCACGACGATACTGAAATTGGGGCGTATTTCAACACGCACGTCCAGATTCACGGTGCTCGGCGACATGCCGGCCGAAGGCTCCACGGGCGCCGCTGTAAAGGTCATGCGCGCGTGGTAGACCCCGCCGGGCTGGTTTTCCGGCACGCGCACATTGAACACCAGAACGAAATTGTCTGAATCACCGGCCGCGTTGGAAGTGAAAATCGGGAACTGCCCCATCGTGACGGGTATTTCCGATTCAATGCGCAGCGTGCCCAAAGGATTTGAGGGCGAAAAAACGAAAAAGGCGCCCTGGGGGATCGTGTCTCCGAATTCATTCGTAAGCGGTTGGTAAACGGTCTGCGTTATGAGATACTGCCGGGCTCGGTCCGTCGTCACGGTCACCGTAGCCTCTTCATTCCTTAGAAGACCGCCCGGCCCGGACATCTCAAAGCGGATGTCCTGTCCGCCGCGGCGCGGCGTCACAGACAGGTCAAAAAGAGCGTAGGCATCCGCCGGCATGAATAACGCGAGAATAAAAATGAAAAATAGTATTTGGGTTCTTACAGGACCTCGGGCGGCCATTTAAAACTCCCCTTCCAAAGATAACCGAAAAAGGTGCTCGGTGTCAATCGTGGGGAGCGAAAAAGGCGTCGCGCTGTACGGCGTCACCAAAGGCAGGTAGGGCGTGTCTAGACCGAGGCCGATGACGCCGTATTCCGCTCTTAGAACCTGGGAGGGGTTGATCTTGTATTGCGCGCTCGCATAAAAATTATGGTGATCCCGGAAATCGCTCTCCCGCAAACTGGTCGCAATAAGCTTCGGCACGTCTATTTGAAGTGAATGGGTGTAGTCAAAGAAAATGTTCAGTTTGTCCGAATAATCGAAACTAACACTGACGCCTTGATGATTGATATTGTCGTCAATGCCGGAAGCAAATTTATACCCGTTTTGCGTGGCGTGGAAAATGATCGTCACTTTGTCATCGGGTTTATAGATCAGACGCTCCTTGACGGTCGTGTGATATTCGTACGGGGGGATCCCGCCGAGCGGCCCTTGGCTGTAAAGAAAAGAGGTCAGGTGATCGATGAGCAAGCCGTCGATCCGGTCGTTCGTATCGCGAAACGTGTCATTGAGCAGGCCCCGGGGGAAACTGTCGAGATCATTGCTTATCTCCACAAATCCTTCGGCGGTCCATTCTTTATTGAAAATATATTGAAGCGCTCCCGCATACGTGAAACGGGAAGGGTCCCTGCCTTCCGGAATGTCGAAATTTTTTAAACTGCCTGACGGATCCAGCAAGCTGTAAAGACTCCCTGCAAAATAAAAATCGCTCAAGAATGGCTCCATATCGTCGGTGGTTTTGGGCAGGCCGTGCCAGCGGAAAAGCGTTTTGGCGGTCAGCTGAGAATTAAAACGGTGGGTTGTTTCATTCCTCAGGACCGTTTCTTTGTAGGCGGTATTCTCGGTTTTATGCACATTTCTCACGTCGAACAGGTTCTCAAAACGCTCCTTGAACAGCTGTTCCTTCCAGCGAATGCGGAACACCATGCGATTCGTGTCAATGCCGTCACCAATGCGAAAAGCCTCGAGATCCGGGGAAAGCTCTCTGAAGGTCAAATGTTTATCCCAAAAATTGTCGTCCCGGGTGCTGGTGTAACGGGAAAGATTCGGGTTAAAATGCCTGTCCATCTGCGTGTAGCTGAACTCAAAATTCGTATGGCCGTCGACTTTGTGATCAAAATCGGCGACCAGCGCAGACTTGTAAGCGTAGCCATCGCTATTCGCTTGGATCCGATCATTCGTCAGAAGGTCCTGATCACGTTGAGAGCCGGCCACTTCACCTTTGAATGTAACGGCCGGACTGATATTGTATTGGGTATCCACACCCACCACCTGATTGACATCAGCGGCGCTGTTGTCGATCATTCCCGTGCGGAATGTATAAACACCACCCACCATCCAAGGCTCCGTGACCTGGTGTTTCAGGCGAACCGCGCCCGGAACATTGTCGGCCGCAAAAAATTTCTCATCCCACGGCGTGAACGGGGCTGCCACGGTCGCCGCCAGGTACGTGTTGCCGAAATCCCCTTCGTAAGATATACCTCTTAACAGGACCAAACGGTTTCCCGCACTGTCTCTGGCTAAAAAGGACAACGCATCGTCGTAAAATCCCCTCTTAATAGAACCGTCCGAAAAAAACTGGATAGGTTTATATTGGTAAAGCCATGGGCTTTGCTGCCAATAATCCTTGTGATTGGATAACTCCAGAGGGTCGTCCGTTGTGAGCGCCTGGCTTTGATCCGCGAGCGCAAAGACGCGCACGTGCCACTCGTCCTCGGTGTAATCCATCCACAATTTTCGAACCGGGCGGAATTCAAAATCCACATCGATCTCGGGAACATTGTATCGGGTGGAAAAATCGGTGAAGCCCGGCACCGAGAAACTCGTCATGTGTCCGTCGTGCACTTTGGTCAGGGGCGTCGCGATCGCGTCGCCGACGTTCGTCCTGTAGATCTCATTCAAGACGCTATTAGAAGCGCCGAAATATTTGAAATTCGGCCGCATCACACTTGCGCCGTCCCCGTTATTACGAATTTCCTGCTCGCCGGTCGTCCCCACCCACGACCACGGATCCGCGACAAGCTGTGCATAAAAATCAAACTTCTCCCGAGGGGAAAAATCGATGTTTAAAAGGTATTGCTGGTAGATGGCAGGGTCGTATGTATTGTTCAACCGCTCCCCAAAGAGGTAACGGAAGTTGCGCTCCTGGAGGTCCGCGTTCGCGTCGTTCACGATCACGTCTTCGCTGTCGACACCCATCGCGAGGCGATAATGGCCGCTCATCTTGACCCGGCCTCCGGAAGGCGTAGAGCCTTCTTCTTTGGTCAATTCCCCATACGGGGCGTCGGGAGAAATAGTAAAAGCGTCTACAGAAGGCGGACTCGGGGGGGCCTCCGGTGCTTCTTCACCGCGCTCTACCTTGTCCAAATACTCGGAGGGGGACAGTGTGGGGCCGACCGTGCGTGCATCGGAGGGATCTGCCGGATCTTCGGATGCGTCAAGCGCCGGACAGGACGGGAAGATCGCCCATGAAAAACTTATAAGAAGGATGAATGAACGCGCTAAAAAAAAACGCATTATGCTTTTGAGATGCCTAACGCCCTCATTTTTTGAAGTATCGCGGCCGTTCTCCTGTCCTTCATCGCATAGGCGATCGGCGACGACCAGATCGCCATGTTCCGGTAATAAAAATCCCCGAAAAGGTACCGTCCGGTCTTGGCGTCTATCATGTCCGGCTGGTCCCATGGGCTTTTCTGCACATTGGCTATATTATCCCATACGTCGCGCGCCCGATTCAATACCTCATTTAGCGGAAAACCCTCAAGAACACAAAGACTTAGGAAGGCCCAATTCATGCCGACCCAAATATTTTTCGCGTGATTGTTGGAGGTGTCCAGCCGCCCGCTCGGAAGCGCGGAATTCACGAGTCCGTAACGCGAGTGTTTGCGATTCAGCGTCAGCGCGTGTTTTAGCGCTTTACGGATCTTCCTTTTATCGGCGATCGGCCCAAGACCCAGAAGACCCGCATACCACTGGCCGTTCAATTGCGACAGAGAGCAGGTTTTTCCGAAAAACCGGCCGGTCCAAAGAGTTTCTTCAAAACTTTTTCGAGCGCGCCGGTAATGAGCGCTGCATTCCTCGAAAAATTCTCTATCGTTAAAAAGACGCGCCGCGCGCCGGGCCGCCAGGAGCGCCGCAAGCCACAAACCCGACGTGTAGGGATCCGGGCCGTGAAGATCCCACAGATCAAATGTCTGATCCGCGCCTTCGTGGTCGGGAAGGCCGTCCCCGTCCCTGTCGGTCTTAAGGGTCCACCGAACCGCTTTTTTGATGTGCGGGTAAAGCTTTAAAAATTGGTCCTTCCGGCCGGACCATGCATGATCGCGAGCCGCCATCAGGATGAATTTGGGGTTCAGGTCCTTCCAGCGGTAAAAAGTGGTGCCGTCGGAGGCAAGGTCCAGCCGGTTACGGCCCAGGTCGTGCGGAACATAGCCATCGGGCCTTTGGGCCCTGGCAAACTGCCAAAGTTGGGAAAATTCAAGCTCGGGGAAAAAATAACTCAAAGGGATCGAGCCGTAAAAACCGACGTCGAGCGTCCCCATGAGCGGACAAACCTTGGGCGCCTCGTAAAACGCGAATCGTCCATCCTTCGCGTGCCAGCTGGAAGCAAAGAAAGGCGCCAGGGACGTCAACAGCGCGTCGTTGAACCATCTTGGAAAAGGCAGGGAGAATGCCAGCTCGTGCAACCGGGTTATTTTTTTCTCGATCCTGTCCCGCAGGGTGCCCGTCTTTCGGGTGACCTCTCCGGCATTTCTGAAATATTTTTGATAACGATGACCAAACGCGGCGTGGTGAGGGAAGAACCAACCGGCGGTAAAGCACAGCTCTTTTTCCTTCTTGGGCGCAAGTCTCCCTGCCGCGGCCACGGCGCCGCATAGCTCGCGGTTTTCGCCAGGTGTCGTGAAGCCCGGTCGCGTGTTGGGAAGCCGGCCATTCCGCGTGAATTCTTCCCAGGCTACAAGCCGGATGTCCTCGGCTGTGAAAGAAAAATTTTTGGAAACGGCATTCCAACTCTCGATAAAACTAAGATCCCAGCCTTGCCGCTCGAAGCTGAACCTTAAAGCGCCCCGCCGAGGGTCGAAAGAGGCCGGGTCGTGGTTTGAAAACTCAAGCTGCACGCTCTTTCTATTCTCGTGGATCCTGTTCCGGCGCCCCACGCACCACGCGCCGCTCGTATTCCGACCCATGAAAATGAGGCCTACTTTTACCGGAATATTCTTAAGATTCCTCACGCGCAGTTTGAAAAAGACCGCAGGCAGCGACGAGTTCCTGACATCCCCGGGGATCCACGACGAAAAAACTTCGAGCGTCACCCGGACCCCAAGGTTAGGCGTATCATAAAAAAGCGTGGCTCTCGGGAACACGCCTTCGTAACGGATGTTTTGGACGGTCGGGATATTCAGGATCCGTTCCGTTTGAAGAAGCACTGTTTTTTCGGGTGCGTCTGTCCTGTCAGCGGGCGTCACGGAAACTCCGAGGTGATAACCCAAAAGGCCGACAGTTTTTCCTTGTCCCGTCAGCGGTTCCGACCAGTTGTTCTGAAATGTGAAAGCGTCGAAGGCGCCGCTGGGAAGGATCTCGAGTTTCCCGGCGCCGATGCCCCCGAACGGAAGCCCTTTTTTTACGCGGTCTTTCGTCTCATAAACCGGCATTATTGGACCACCTTCTTATTCTCCAGATCGAACGGGTTGTATCCCACCCATGCGAAGATCCCATAAGCGGTTCCGGATACGGAACCGGTCCGCGGACCTCTGGGTGTCCGCCAGCCGTGTCCCGTGTCGACATTGTCAATGGAAGCGTACGGCAAACAACCCCTTCCTTGGCCGGTCCGCGAAGGGCTTGTAATGATGAGCTTCTGAAGCTCGTTGAGATAAAGATCGGCCTTCTTCGAATAAAGCTCGGCTCGGCCGGCATCACCCGTTTCCCGGAAGTGATCCGACAAGATCCGGTAGGTGACGATCATCTGGGCTGTCCATTCGGTGGAGATCACGCCTCCCCGGCCGATGTTCTGGGCCTTCGCAAAATCGAAACCGCGCGCCTGGGTTATCCTGCCGCGGGGATCTTTGTAATTCACGGAAACCTCGCAATGTTCCTCAGCAAACTGGATGATCGCTTCCGGATCGAGACCGATCGCGGCTAACTTCTCCGGGCCAACGGCCGCGATCGCCCAGCTGAACGTGTCGGTCGCGATCGTCGCATCGCCCTTGCCCCGGTTCATCCGCCGTTCTTTCACACTGTACGCGTATTTTTTGATCCACTCAAGCGCCTTTTCCGATGCCACTTTGTACCTGCGATCCCCCGTGACTTCGGCCATCATCCGCAGAAACGCGTGCGCATCCAAATTATGCTCGGTGCTGTACCAGTCGAACGCGGGACCGCCCTTCAGGCCGCCCTCTTCATCCTGCATTCGGATCACCCAATCCGCTACGGAGGCGGCAATACCCAGGAATTGTCCGTCCTTCACTTTGCTTTCGTACTGGAGCGCCGCGATCCCGATCCAGAGATTGGGGCCGGCGTGGATCATGCGCTCTAGTGGGCCTCCGTCACCCGCATGGTAGGCGTTGAAATAAGCGCCTTCTTCCCTTTCGGCCCTGGACGCATAAAAAGAAAGGATGCGCCTGGCGTTTTCCAGATCGCCGAATAAAAGATAGGTCTGGCAGGCCAACGACTGATCATAAGTGAACGCCCAGTCTTCAAGCTCTGTATCCCCCTCGAAGCTGGCCACAAGCCCGGTGCGAAGGTTCTGATGCGTCCGGATCCAATCCGCCATCTGGCGAAGCGCGGCCGTGGCCGTTAATTTTTCCGTTTCCCGAAGCGTCCGATAAGTGGCTTCCAGTTCTTGGGTAGAGCCCTTCAGCGCCGTCAATTCCCGCGCGATATCCTGTTCTTTAATTTTGGACTCCGCCTTTTTGAGCTTGGCTTCAAGAACGGATCTTCTTTTTTCAAGTTCATAAAGCTCCGAAGAAACGGCGGACCTCTCCGCGGCCCCTTCCACCCAGCGGTTTACAAGGGTCTTATTTTCAAGAATAAGCTTCTGGTTGTTCACAAAAAGGCCGGCCAACAGCGCTATCATCACAAGACCTGCCACGGCCGTCAGGCGCGGCACCCAGACAAGGCGCTTGGCGTACTTGAAAAGGCGGCGCTTCGCCTTTTCATCGATCTGGGTGTAGGCGACTCCGATGAGGTACCGCGCGGGCAATGTCTGGGATTGTTTTCTGAGCCAGGCCACGCGCGCCACTGCGAGTATCGGATGCTTTGAAAAAGGGGGATCGATCGCCAGGGAAAGATACGCGCCGGGGGCGGCGATGAGGTCCTCCACTTCGAGGCCAGCGCTCTTGACCTCGATGCACATGCCTCCGGCGCTTATGTCTCTTGTAAAGCCCTGCAAAAGGGGTGGGGCGGGATCCTGACCGCTTTCCCGGAATCTCGAGATCTCCACCGGGAAAACGGTGTTCATGCGAACATACTGGCGTTTCTCTGTATAGGCTAGGTCTTTTTTGTCCAGAGGGATTTGAGCGTGTAGTAGGATTTCTTGGGAATGCGCGCCTGGTTGCCGCTTTCCATTTTCTTGGGATCCAGCGATACGATCCCCCACCACTCTTCGTTCATGTTGAGCTTCTCCGCGACCTCCGCGTCGAAATAATAGGAGTTGTTGTACCAGTGGGCGGCGGTGTCGTGCACGGACCACGTGTGAGGGATGTTCTCATTGCCCTTCCACCATTCGTCATTCCATTCAAATAACGTCCCTCCGAGACTATTGCCCGCTCCGGATTTTGCGTCTGAATTTTTTGCGATGTCCATCCACTGCTGTTTCAGGAACGTCGCCTGGTTTTCCTCGTCCGGTTCGCGTGTGAAAGCATTGTAGCTGTCCGCGCCCCATTCGATCATCACGACGGGCCGGTCGAACTTTTGTTTGACCTGGCGGAATAAATTCCCGAACGTGGGGCCACGGTAGGAGATCATGCCGATCACATCGATGTCCGGGCAGTTGTCCCGGGCGATCTCAAGGCTTTTGACCTCGCCGCTTCCTAACACGACCGGGTGGTTCGGGTCGATCTTCTTGATCTCTTTGGCAAGGTTGTTGATGAAAGTATAATAGATTCTCGCTTTTTCTTTGTACTGCTCCTCGAGAGGCAAGGCGTCCAGTTCTTCGGTGGTCCATCGCTGGATATTCCGCTCGAAACTGTAATTGTTCTCGTTGCCGAGCACCCATAGGAGGACCGCCGGGCTGTCCTTGTAAAGACGGACCATTTCTAAGACACTGGCCCGCACCTTCTCGTTAAAAGCCTCATCGGCGTAGTTCGGAGGCGGCCAGTCCCAAAAACCCAGGTAATGGCCCACCAACGCTCGGATCCCGAATTTTTTGTAAAGATCCTCCAGCACCCTTTTGACTTCCTGCGGATTTTTTCCGACATTATAGATACGGACCGTATTGACGCCCGCTTCTTTCATGAGCTTGCCGTCGACAAGCCACGGCTTGCCTTCATCGCCCCAGAAATTGTACTCATAATCCTTGCCCGCCGGGATCGGCGCGTAACAAACGCCCTGGATCAAATAGGGCTTCCCGTTGACCAGCAGTTTGTAACCGTTTTGTTTTTCGATCCGGACAACAGAGCTTCCCGGAGAAAAAACAAACTTATTAAAAAGGGTGGGCACGAGAAGAACCAAAGAGAGCAAGGTTATGACGATAAAGAAAGACTTGAGTGTTCGATCCATATTTCGCTTCAAAACAGACATCCTTTCTTGAAACTTTTTATTCGTACTTTATATCATCCAAATAAAACGTGGCGCCTTCCGGGTTCACGTCGATGTTCGTGGCCC
>CAYJVC010000026.1:7220-24549 GCA_964373505.1 uncultured Planctomycetia bacterium | reverse complement strand
TGTCTTCTTGATCCTGCGCGCGGCCGGCGCGTTCGGATGTCTGGCCCGCCTTGAGTTCCGTGATGATGTCGTCCACGTTCGCCGCGTTCGAGTCCACGGGGAACGTGCAGGGCGCGCAGCCCAGGCTCCGGTAACGCTTGCCATTCTTTGAAAAATAAAGGCTCACGACCGGAATATTCTCGCGCTTGATGTACTCCCACACATTAAGCTCCGTCCAGTGGAGGAGCGGGTGGATGCGGATATGCGTATTTTCGTCAAAATTGGTCTTGAACTGGTCCCAAAGCTCCGGCGGCTGGTCCTTAAAGTCCCACTCGAAATTCTTGTCACGCGGCGAAAAATACCTCTCCTTGGCCCTCGTCGACTCCTCATCGCGACGGATGCCGAGGATCAGCCCCTTAAAATCATACTCCTCCATGATCTGATGCAGGCCGTTCGTTTTTAAGGCCGTGCAGCAGTTGATGCGGCCTTTCGTGTAATTCATGCCCTCGGCGAGCGCCTGCTTATTCTGGCCGACAATGAGCTTGAGGCCCCATTCTTTCGCGTATTTGTCCCGGAATTCGATCATCTCGGGCATTTTGTAGCTGGTGTCGATGTGTACGAGGGGTATCGGCACATGGCCCAGGAACGCCTTGCGCACCAGCCACAGGAGCACATTCGAGTCCTTGCCGATCGACCAGAGTATCGCCAGCTTCTTGAACTTCTTATGGGCTTCCCTCAATATGAAAACGGACTGATTCTCCAGCTTATCCAGATGGTCCATACATTCCCCTTGTCCTTCGAAGCCGTGCCATTAAGGACACGGCGAAGTAGGATAAATATGACTTATTTAGTACTATTTATACACTAAAATGTATACCATACATGAGTTAATTTGTCAAATATAATGGCAAAAAAAATTTGGGGAGGTTTTAGCGCTGGAAGGACAGAAGCTGGAGCCTCATTTTCTGGTTCATGGAATAGGGAGACACCCAGATCCCGAAAAGCGCCTTTGCGAAATCCGAGCCCGGGATGATCACGCGGATCTGGCCGTTAAATTCGAACTGCGTGCCGAGGCCCGGAAGGTAGGTCAACGCGTATTCATCACCCTGCCGGACCATATCCATGTGTTCGGAAAGCGTGTCGATCCCAGGAGCGAGGTTTTCGACATCCAGCGTGGGATTCGACCTCAGGGTCTTCTCGAGTGCCTTGAGAATGTCCTCCTTCTTGAAATCCCGGAGGCAGTGGATCACAAGGCGTTTGGGCACTTCACCCAGCACGTCCATGGTCGTCTTGGCTTCGAACGGGACATAGAACGCACTTGTATAAATGTTGTTATTGAGCACCCGGAATATCGCCTGGCCTCGGAGAGGGACCTGGTTGTCGCCGATCCGAACCGCTGATTCAAAACAGTCGCCTTCGACACAATTGGGTTTAGCGGCTTCCGGAGCACTGGAGCGTACCATCGCGGCGTCGGGAACCTGTACCCGATGATGGAAATAATTGGCCGAACAAGCGGCTACGGACGCCAGGAGCGCTGCGCCGATGATTATGTTCTGCATGGAACCTTTCCCTCTCTGGAATACGAACATACCGTCAATGGTACACGCATAACTACCGAATTTCAAGACAGTTACGTTAAGAAAACACACGCCTCAAATACTGCCCAATTTCTCGTAATATCCAATTAAATCTCGCAAAATTGAATTAAACAATTTTAAGCAATAATGAGCCATAAAAAATTCTAACTTTTTAGCCTAAACACTTCTAAAGAGCTCGTCAAAAAAGTTCTTGAGCATCGCCCACGACCTCCGGTCAGCCAGCGCGTTGTAAGCCATCCCCTTCGACGGGTCGTCCCCCGCCTCCGGCACCGTAAAGCTGTGCACCGCTCCGCCAAGCCCGACAAAGGTCCAGTCGGCCCCTGCCGTGCGCATTTCGTCCTTAAAAGCGTGGATATCGTCGTGGCTTATAAAGGAATCCTCCGCTCCATGGAAAACGGCCACTTTCGCCCGGATCTCCCCTACCTTGGCAGGCACGGGCGTATCCAGCGACCCGTGGAAAGACGCTACGAGTAAAAGCGGCTCGCCTGCGCGCGCCAGTTCCAACACGGTCGTTCCGCCGAAACAGTAGCCGATCGCCGCCGTCTTTTCAGGATCTACGAGTGGGTGGGATTTTAAAACCTCAAGCCCGGCCTTGGCGCGTGCGCGCATAAGGTTTCGGTCGCTCTTGTAAATACCCGCGAGCTTGCCCGCCTCGGCATGATCCTTCGCAGTGATCCCCTTGCCGTACATATCAACGGCAAAAGCCACGTACCCCATTTCAGCCAGCATCAAGGCCCGCTTTTTGGCATAATCGTTCAAGCCCTTCCATTCGTGGACCACAAGGACCCCCGGCCGTTTGGCCTGGGTCGCATCGTCGTATGCCAAAAAGCCTTCGAGCACAGCGTCGCCGTGTTTGTATTCCACGGCTTCCGTCACGACCGTCGCCCCTGCCGGTAAACTCCATAGAATAAAAGCAAACGCGAATAAAACTGATTTTTTCATAAGTCCTCCCCTTATCTCCGAAACATTGTACAGCACCTTGTCTTTAAAACGCCCTATTTCTCTTAAGGGGATCAGGCGGCCTGCAGAGCCATGCGGGCCCCGAGGGCCATGGCCCGGATGGCCGCTTCATAGGGGATGGCTCGGAGTGCGGGAGGTAGAGCGAATTTTTTGATCAGACTGGGGTTGCCTTGTATAAAGCCTAAGAATTCGTCTTCCGTAATATCAAAACCTGTCAGTTCTTTGAAGAATTCATAAGCTTCTTGGAACATGGGATCTTCTTTGGAAAGCACGGCCATAACACCCACCCTCTCAACAAGAGAAAAGACCGGGTTAAACAATACTAAATCCAAGGTCCTTTTATGTGAGTCATAGAGAATATCATCCATCGTAACAAATCGGGGATTGTGGAATTTAAGAAGAGCTTCTTTATTGTCAAGAAAATAGTTTTTGGTGAGAATATGCACCTGGTTTATGTCAGGGTATCTGACTTTAGAATCAAAAATAAAGAGGTTTTCTTTGTGCCTTAGTTTTGAGATTACAAGTGAAGCTTCTTTTTGGACTTCTTCGCTTCCTACAAGATGTATGGCGCTGTAGTTGACATGACGTGATACAAGATTTGAAAGCTCGGCGGTCAAAACAAACTGCCTTGATTCTTTTGTGGGAAGATTCTTGTAACTGTCTAAATGCACCCACGCTTCAAGGGGGGTGGTTTGAAAGCTTAAAGGAAGCGCTTTATTGTATTTTGAATCGTACTCCTTCAAAGATTGGACAAGGTCCGATTGGGTGATGACGGCCTTCTTTTCACTTTTATTCAATTCCACAGCGCGGACGGTCTTCAAGAAAGTTCCGCCAATGTAAATGTCTACTTTCTTGCTCCCTTCTTTAGATAAGCTGAACCTCAGGATAGATGGCGGCGCATTCGGGTCAAAAGAAACAGCAATGAATTGATCTTCCGAGGTAATTGCGGTGAATGCCGACCTGCTCACTCTTTCGGCGAAGCCATTTAACGAGGCACTCTCGGCAAATCGAGCGCCATCTTTTGCTTTTTGAGGTCCCTTTGGAGAAATGTTAAAATCGAGATTTATTATCTCCGGAGGTGAATCAATCGCCCCCTGTTGCTCGATACTTTCAATAAAACCTCTGTCTTCCGGCTTAGATTTCTGGTAAATGACCCATCCTTCCCTCACCAATGGTAGACCTTCTTCATTTTTATTTAATACAAACGAACCATGATCTATTTTTGCATCCGGCAAACCAAAAACGGAGTTTGGCACTCTCTTGAGTCCACTACGCTTATCATCCAATACTTCGCTTCTTAAAAACGCTTCCGAAATAAATACATAATCACCTACCCTCATGTTTCGCACAAGCTTTGCGTAAAAGGGAGCAAACCGTGAGAGATTGGCCGAGTCATCGGGGTTCCTGATAATATAAACAGACGGTTGCTCACTTGCCTCAGGCTTAAATTGAGAAATATAATCCCCATCCAAAATGACTTCAACCGTTTGATCTCTATTTCTATCGTAGGCAGTAAAGCCATCCGAGCGCTCTTCCCTCAATTCAAATTTTGCTTGAATGGCATTATAAAGATCCTTTACCTTCGCAGGACCCGGCCACTGGCTTGGCAAAAGTCCTCTAAACAGGCGATGAGCGTAACCAGCATCCTCTAAATGTAAACGTGTGGCGTTTGGGAAAAGGTTTCGGATGAATTCAACGGTCTCGAAGTCACGCCCAGCGGCCCAGTAATAAATCGTGTCAACTTGCCTAATGTTGAGTTGATGCTTTCTTTGTGTAGAAGCCATCCTCGCGCCAGACTCATGCGGAAAAGATTTCTTAACGTAAAGAATGGTTCGAGGGTCTTCATATCGTTTTTTGAATCCCGATTCAAAATATAGATCTTCCAAATTAGACCAATGAAAGCCGCCGTCCTTAAGCACACGCCTCTGCTCATTTGCCCATATAAAACCTTGATGTCCAGCCAAAGAAGATTCGTAGAGCGCGCTCGAATAGGACAAATCAAAATAGCTGTCTTCAAAAGGAAGATGCGATAAATCAGCGTGATGAAGCTTAATGCGGTCATGAGGAATACCGGCCTGAGCGTTCAATTCCACCTGGATCGCTTCTAAGTTCGGATAATGAGCATCCACGACAGATACAGATTCTGCGTGGGGAAAAAGGCTTGAGATGGCTATAATCTCCTTTGCCGTATCGCCAGGGCCGGACACCAAAATGCGCCCATGATTGATTTGTTCTCTTTCTGATCGAGTCAGCATATTTTCAGGAAGCGTTTTTGCAATCGCAGCGGCATCCCAGGTATTGGTTAGACCGGCTGACGTAGCCCCTCGCTGGTCCGACCGTACCTTTATTTCCGTTTTTCGGCCTCCCACGATTTCTATAGCAGTTGTCATGGCCATCCGCGCGCCTATCGGTTGAGGTGTTTCGCCTGACTTCTGCTCTGCTCCCGAAAGCCGGGTGACCGATTCCCTCCATCCCCCCTCTCCCAACCCTTGACGTACAAGCAAGGGGATGATAGTATTTCCAATAAGGATAAAAACAAGATGAAAAACGAGCTGATTTCTATAGACCCCGACATATGCCACGGTCAACCCTGCTTTAAGGGCACGCGCATTATGCTTTGGCAGCTTCTTGAACTCTTGGAGGCCGGTATTTCCCCAAAAGAAATCACCTCTAAGAAGTACTTCCCACAGCTTACGCTCCGGCACGTTCAGGCGGCTTTGCACTGGACCGCCGAGCAGTTGAAGAGTCGGGATTTTATCGCCTTCTCCCCCAAATAAGCCGGCAAGATCTTGATCCTTGTCCTTGATGAAAATATATCCGGCGATACGAAGGATTATCTCCGGAAGAGTGGTCATCAAGTATTGGAAGCCACTAAATCCTCCATCGATAAAGATGTGCTGGAACTGGCTCACCGACGGAAAGCGATCATACTCACCCGCGATAAAGACTTCCTGACCTTTTTGCCTTCGCGGCTCTCCGGTATCGTTTACGTCCATATTCATCCATCGATCGCCGAGGACATAACCCAAGCCGTAGCTCACTTGTTGAAGAATACTACTGAAGATTATTTGCGTGGCAAGATCGTCATTCTTACCAAAGAAGGGTACGAGATATTCAGATAAACTCAGATTGTTTTGTTCACCCTCTATCCTCTCTCTTCTTTCCTTTATTCCCGCCATCCGCGCGCCACGAGAGGCTTGACCCTTTAACCCTAATATCGCTGGCCAGTCTTTGATTTTTGGAATTATCATCCGAGGTGTTTGACGAATATATTCCTGGTACTTTCCGGATTGATCGGATTCTATAAAATTTCTCTCCTGACGCTTGGCATCATAGATTGTATAAATAATGAATGGCGCAGCAAACAAAATGGCTTGTATACCCAAGATGGTAATACCGGTGAACATAAGAATGCGCCCCAAATAAATCGGATGACGGACATAAGCATACAAATTATCTGTCAATATTTGGTTGGGCTGCTTTTGAGAATGAAGACGATAACCACGGATAGATATTAATATTCCGGCCGAGATGAAGAACCCACCAACAACCCATCCAATCACGCCCGTCGCAGGCATTAGTTGAGTGGCGTGATTCAACTGACGCTGAATGAGACTTTTTAAAATATCCCTGAAAGTTTCCAGTTTTTCCGGAACAATAATGCCCCATCCAAACACGACCATCATGGCAGCAAAAGCGATTTTCTCTGTAATCGTATAGCCGCTTGTTGGTTTTTCTTTTGAAGAATCCTGCATAGCCATCCGCGCGCCAAAAAGATATTCCTGTGCTTTTTTAAATAAACGCTGTATACGAGTAGGATCCGGAGGTTCCACTTGATAAACCTTCAAACCATAAAGACCTTTGTAACTCAGACCCGCTAAATTTTCCGGGAGAGGAACTTCGGTGAGTTTGAATCGGCCTTTCTTCTGAAGCCATGACATAGTCAAATTGGTCTCAAGTTCATCATGGCCGCTTATTTTGTACCAACCCAAAATAAGATAGCCGCCCGAGTGAAGAGATCTAGCAGCCTTCATAGCCATAGGGATAGGGTCAACCTGAGGGCTATCCAGTACACTCATCATGACAACCGCATCGGCTGACTTCTCAGATACCCTACTATCTCCAAAATAAGATGACCTTGCTGAAACAATATGAAGGCGTTTAGCTTCTTCGCCTAATTTTTCTTTTAATTCTACCCATTCTTTGTTAGCTAAAATGTTTGGCTCATAGACTTGAAGCTCTGCACCTAATTTTAGGAAATACCACTCCCATGTCCAATAGGAATAATTAGGCCCCGAAGGGCCTATTGAAAGAATCTTGCTTCCGGGACCAAGGCCTAATGAGTGGAGAAAGCTTTCGACCCGTTTTATTTCATCCTGCGGTTCTTCGGACAAAGTAACGGCCATCCGCGCGCCGTTTTCGTCATTTCGAGCAAAGCGAGAAATCTTATCATCCGTGTGATGAGATCTCTCGGCGCTAACGCGCCTCGAGATGACAGAAGAAGTTGCCGCGCGGGCGCCGGTCACGTTGACAAAACCTGAAGAGAATGCTATAAATTGGCTTGTGCTCACAAAAGGCCGTCGCAAATACATTTCTACCATATGCGAAAGACTTGCAACGGTGGGTATTGGCGCGGCATTTGCGACCGAGTTTTTCAGAGAAGTGACAATACCATCAAAAATGGTTCTTCTAGTTGGTGTCGTTGTGGTTATCTTACTAGGTTTAGCAACCGTGGGGTCAGAGCTTGAAAATTGAATTTCTGGTCTTTTCACCGCGCGGGCACCATCCCCCGTTTTGTCCGCAATTGCGGACGGATCGCTTTGCGATCCAGAAAAATGGGGGATGGGGGGGGCGCCGGACGCAACCTGTGGAGATTTGCCCCGGGAACCGGCTCGTGGTATACTTTCGGTATGCGAATCGAATTCACTCTCCTCATCTTCAAAGAAGGCACTACTTTCGTGGCCTACTGCCCCGAGTTGGACGTTTCCAGTTGCGGTGATACGGTCGAAGAAGCCAGAAAGCGCGGGAACGAGGCCGTTCGGCTGTTCTTGACGGAAAGCAAGCGTATGGGAACCATCCAAACTATCTTGGAAGAAGAAGGGTATACCGAGGATGCCACTGGAAATGAGTGGGTGTCTCCTCCCCTGGTAGCCACCGAACATAGCGAAGTCGCTGTTTAAAGCAGTTCCCGTTACTTGAGCCGTATCACCCCTGTCCCCTACCAAACCCTGTGCCGCGTATTTGAGCTTAAAGGGTTTAAGCTCGTCCGCGAAGAAGGGGATCACCGAATTTACACTAAGCCCGGTGTTGAGCGTCCCATCGTTATTCCCCGTTATCGTGCCGTGCCCGTTTTCATTATTTTGAACAACATTCGTACGGCCGGCATCACCCGAGAAGAGTACTTTGTTTTGATCGCCAAGATCTGAAATTGCCACCCGCGCACCGGCGCCTTCGGCGTCTTTTGCTTCCACCTTCGACCCTCTACCTTCGACCCCGGGGACGGAGTCCCCGCTCGCCGCGCGGGCGCCAGATGCGGGAGGAGTTCGCGTTTGAGTGATTCCATTTGGATCCCGAATGGCGCGAGCTAATTCCAGTACTTGCTTGAAGTCATACACAGACGAGTCTACTTGAGCTCCCTGTCTAAACAGATTTTTTAAAGCCGCATCCCATTGGTTCCAATCACCACCCGTCGCTAAATAAATTCCTCCAGCCACAGCCTCAAAAGACGTTGCCGCAGTTTGATACAGCGGTTTTGCGGCATCGGAACTTTTATAAGGCCGATACCGTGCAAGATTAAGACCGTGCGCTACTTTTGAGAAAAATCTGTCACTATTCAATAGTTCTAGATCTTTCTTGCGAAATGACCTTTCCTCTCGAACGAGCTTTCCTACAGCCATGTAGTCTTTCATTTCTTTTGCCAACCACTCCCCCAAAAGTGCGTCCCCAAGCATGGCTAAACGCTGATTAAAAGGATGATAATGTCCCAGGTCTTCATCCAAAATATCCATCAAACCAGCTGTCAAATACACAAGACCTTTCTCGGGGATCGAAATACCTAACACTCTATGAAAATCCCCGATTTTATTGGAGTGAGCTTTACTCCCCAAATTTTGATACCTTTTTAATACGGACCGTGCGATAAGGTTAAAATCGCGACGGCCATGCGCAACAAAATCATTTCCGCCCGACTGCATTGATATCTCTTTCAAGATCCGTCTCACAAATGCATTGGCTTCAGCCGGATCTAAAACGGCCATGGCTCCAATGCAAATTTTTAAAAAATCCATATTGGATCCCTTGGTTATTTCTGGATAACCCTCTCGGCTTCGCAATGTCGATAAGGTATTGCTATATTCGGCATAGGTCTTAATGAGGCCTTTTATCGCACGAAACTTCGCGTCGTACTTTTTTGCCGTGGCAAGTGGAGCACTGACGAACAGTTCTTCTATCACCTTTCTTTTAAGAATGGCCTCACCGTACGATTTCAGAAATGATTCTCTTCCATTGAATTCATTCAAATGATCACCAGCAAAATTCCTAAGTTCAGCGGACACAGCCATACTCATATTTATACCCCATCTCAAACCTCTTGCCATCCGCGCGCCAGCGCCTTCGGCAAGGTCGAGGGTGGAAGGCGGCCTTCGACCATCGACCTTCGACCTATGTTGTGTCGTCGCGCGGGCTCCTTTCGTTTGCCCGACGGCAGGACTGGATCTTGCGAGTGTGTCTTGGATATCATCCAACATTTCCGAAGCTCGCTTGTAGGGCTTAAGCCCGGGGCGACGCAACCCTCTCATAATTTCTTCACGGATCGGATTTCCTTTCAAGAGGCCGTTGAAATCCCGCCAAATGGGCTTGAGTTGCTCATTTCTCTTTGAGATTTTCTGCCCTTTTACGGTATCTCCTTTTTTGTCAAACAGTGTTTTTCCCGACCATAACCACGCAAGAGTGGCCGCCAACCCAAAAACGTCATCTGTTAATTGGGCCGGACCGCCGCGAACTTGATTCGGTGAAGCAAATCCTGCCAAGTAAGCAGGGCCGGGTCGCTTGTGGCCAGTCGGAAATGAGACCGCGTAATCAAACAAGGTCACCACATCTTTACCATCATTGTCACTGACCAAAAAATTATTGTATGTGACATCCCCGTGCACCATGCCCAAGCGGTTAAAAAGGGTAACTCCCTCTGCCATTTGTGCCGCTATAGATAGATAGTGAGTCGCAGAGTGAAATCGACGATTTGGAATATCACTTTTTGGATAGCTTGGACCCATGAAAAAAATAACACTGGGTATAGCGGGACCCAGTTCTGGGGTTAATACGCCATGCATCTTTCCTTTACGGTATTTAAAACCTGGCAGAACTGTTTGTGGCCCAAAGTAAGTATCCCCATACTTTTTAAAAAGGCCTCCGAGTATCTTTTGCACGGCTCTTACCTCATTCGCTCTTGCTATGGAGGCTGCATATTCCAAATTCGGATCATTGGTTACAAATTGTTTAAAAACGTATGGGTTAAGTGATTGGACATCCCTTGCCTGATAGATCCGCGTTAATTGATGCGTTATCAAAGGTCTCGGTTCTATTAAAATTTCTCTACCTAGTTTTGTCATGACCAATTCGTCGTCTTCAAGGAAAAAGTCACTTGCCCTCCTCCCAGCCATCCGCGCGCCAAGCGACGACTGCGTCGTCGAGGTAAAAGGTAAATGGAAAATGGCAAAAAGAGACTCTTGGTCTTCTATTTCCCCTTTACCATTTCCCGTTTCCCTGATTTTGATCGCCGTGCGGGCGCCAGAAGTCGCGTTATAAAACCGCATCAAACCATGATCGGCTAATTCAAACAAAGCGATATTCTTTTCTTCTATTTTCTCTGCAGTGCCCAATTCGAACCGTAGTTCAAGGAACACCCCCTGTTCTTGAAACACTGTGCGTTTAAGTTCATCCGCTTCCCTCAATAGCCTCGCCTGTTGCTCCGTGGTGGAGTGCCCGTACGGGATAGTAACGTCTATGTCAGATGGCATGTTCTTAAACAAAGGCGATAAGGGCAAATTTTTAAGAACGCCGGGGGATCTATCGGGAAAAATACCAAGTCTCACATTCGGAACGGGATCTTTCATTGTGGCGAAACTCCCGACAACTGCAAGCGTCGGCATATCCTTTATCGATCTTCCATGAATCCGCTCGATCCATAATGCAACTTTATTGATCGCCCGCTGATAATGGTCAATGGCTTGCTTTCTACCTTCATCGTTGAGGGCAATGCCATTTTCATCAAAAACCGGATGCACCGCCATCCGCGCGCCGGGCTCCTCGCCAATCTGCTTATTCAATCCTTTTCTAATGTAACCATGTACACCCGGGAGGTGTACAGGGTGGCTGTCTTCCTCTTTCTTCGACCCTCCACCTTCGACCTCGGGGACGAAGCCCCCGCTCGCCGCACGGGCTCCAAACGAGATAACTTGAACTGCTCTCAGTTGTGGGTTGACAAACCTAGCATCGTTTGCTACAGTGACCTCCGCCAGTTGAGGAAACGTAATGCCAAGCAAAGAAAGCAAAGATTTTACTCCAAACCAAGTCGGTGCGCTGGTTGAATCCTTTCGTAACGATATACGGGTCATCGCTGAAGATCTGTCTTCAGTCAAAGAAGATGTTGCCACACTCAAAGATGATATGAAGGAAGTCAAAAACGATCTGGCAACTATCAAGGCTGTCGTAAGCGTTGCAATTCCTGATTTCCAGAAGCGCGTCACGCTGCTAGAATCCAAAGTCGGCGTATAAACTTCCCTCTTTATCTCTTTTTTCACTCCCGCCGTCCGGGCGCCGAGAGCGGATCGTGGATAGTGGATAGTGGTTGGTGGTTGGTGGCCCTTTCCACCGTCCACTATCCACCATCCATTATCCTCTTTTCCCCCCACTGCCGCGCGGGTGCCTTGAGGGACTTTGAAAATTTTACTCACAAAACCACTTGCGAGTTGTCGGTCATACCCTAGTTTCACAAACTCACTGATTGCCTCTTCTTTTGTTTTCTTTGGACGAATCAAATAATTGGCCAGAATTTCGCGCTCCTGTTCTCCTCCATGAATACTATCGACGAGGGTTCTCTGCTTTTTATCTAAATCCTCATAAGAAGAAAGGAATTTTCGTACCTTCTCCGCGTCATGCAAATCTTCAGATCGGAGAATCTGGGCGGGTCGTTTACCTGAATCTGGTTCTGGTGGAATCCTGATAGGCGGCAAAAAACTGATTTCGTCGCCTGCTTGGAACCTTAGCTGGGATTCAAGATCTGTTACAGCTTTGCCGTTATAAGCTAGTGTCATACCTTTGTCGATTAGTTTTTCATAAATTTGAGGAGCCGTGTTTTTGATGTGTTGCAAGAGCGCATGTAAGTTGGGGGTCCAACTTTTTGACAGATCAAGTGTCATGCGACCACGATCAAAGGGACTAAGCACCTCGGGTAACAGACGCACCACTTGACCGCTGTGAGTGGTTGTTTGCTCTACCTGCTTTTTTGAAGAAATCTTATTTCCCGCAACAAGTAACCATGTTGATCCATCCCGTATCGCATGGACAGGATATCGATTGAGTTTAGGATAGCGTTGGCGAAAATCAGCTAAAAGCTCTTCAGCCGTATCTCCTTCCAGCGGGATGGTTATTGCATGTTCCTCATCTACTAAATAATAGCTTAAGGGATAACCCATCAACATTTCTCCATATCGCCCGTACTCATCGGCAACGACGACGAGTTTAGTTTTTGGTTCAGCCATTCTTGCGCCTTCCATAGGAAATTCCGTTTCGATAATTTGAACTTTACCGTCTACTCCTAACTCTTTCAACAAGCGCTCAAGCTCTATCCGATGCTGCTTCTCAATGTAAATAGCAAGAATTTCCGTGCCATAACGCACGTAATTCTCAATACGTGTCTCAATAATGTACCCATGAGCCCCAATATCATTGTCTTCAATGTTCCACGTAACACTGGATCTATCGTCACGCATAGCTTTATAATGATCATATAACCCTCGGGAAACAGCCATTACAACCGGGATTCGGACAAGCTTCTGGACATACTGAAATTCGTCCTCGCTTAAGGAAGACAAGGCCTTTAAAAAACGCCTACCGGATTGGTAGCCTTGCATTGTCTTATCCGGCCACGGCCCTTCTAAATCCTCTGCTTTTAGCTCGTCTAAGACTTTTTGCACCTTAGATATGAATTCGGTCTTACTGGCGTAAACTGCATCCAAGATCCCAAACATCTTCCCTGGGGGATAGTGACCTGGTGAGGAAGCTTCCTTGGCATACAGATATCCTTGACGAAATTTTAAAGCGGTAGCGATATAACTATATATCTGCCTACCTCCAGGTTCTCTCTTGAAAACCGGAACCTTATATCTCTCAGCTTGCTCCTCAGACAAAAGAGCCGCGTCTGGCCCTCCGTGCCGTTTAGCAATCAGAGATCCATATACAGAGTAAAGAGTTGACCCGTGAAAAAGGAAATCACTCTCTCCCGCAAAGGTTCCATTATTATTCGGAGGCAGAGGTTTTGGCTGGGTTCTCTTAGACAAAAGATCCTCTAATCGTCCCAAATGAATCTGAGCCATTTTAGGATCTAAGAGAACAAGATCCCTTAAAGCTTTAATCCCCGCAGATATTTTCTGCTTTTTTTCATTTTCTACTCTTAATCGAAGCATTTTTGCAGCGTATCCAAGTTGCCAATTGATATGAAATTCAATAGTGTCCCAGTCATCATAACTGTTGTCATATCGTTCCCTTGGTTTTGTAGGCCAACGAGAGTCGGCCAAGGCTTTGCGAATCGGCCATAAACTTTTAAGCACGACCTGGGTTTCCCGCCACGAGAAAAATCGCTCGAGCGGTAATTGATCCAATGTCGTTATCATTTCATCTGACAACTTTTCAAGTGTGGTTGCTTCCGCCATCCGGGCGCCGGCTTTTTCAGAATCTAGCCTGGTTTGCATTCTCTCCAGTTCTTTATGAATTTTTCCGAAGGCTCTAATAAGTGGTGAAAGCTTGTAGGGGTATTTTTCAGGGTCACTTAAATGTTTAGGCAAGTGATATTCAATGTGATCCC
Source organism: uncultured Planctomycetia bacterium (assembly GCA_964373505.1). Classification (GTDB taxonomy): domain Bacteria; phylum Omnitrophota; class Gorgyraeia; order 2-02-FULL-51-18; family 2-02-FULL-51-18; genus CAYJVC01. The sequence goes on along the minus strand of CAYJVC010000026.1, from coordinate 10,932 downwards.
TATCCATAGCCACATCGCTGAAAATTTCATTCCAAAGAAATTTCTGATATAAAGCAAAAAGCTTTTCAAACAATGCTGAATCGCCCTTTAAAGTAACGGTAAGTTCGCCATCCTTCCCAAGTTTCAACTCCTGAAGGCCAAGTATATTGTTCACAGGAATTACGGAATTTTCAGTTCTATTGAACGTGGTATCTACCTCCAGTATTTGTTTTACAAGTTTAGTAAGATAACTCAAAATTATGGCTGAACGTTGATGAAGACCCCGCAGCCATTTAATTGTCATCACTCTGGATTCTTCCGTCATCCGCGCGCCAGAACCTTTGGAGGCTTTTCCTTCCACCTTCGACCTTCCACCTGGTTCATTCGCCGCGCGGGCGCCCGTCCTGGCCTGAGTGGGTGAAGACTTCTGTCGGGTGGCCCATAACACATCTCCTTTCTTCAGTGAGCCGTGCAGGTAAACCCCCCTCATGGTTTTTTGACCTGGTCTTTGCACCCACAAATTGACCCCATGAGCCAAAACAACATTAGTTCCTTCAGCCAGGTAATAGACGGGAGATTTGTCACGTACCAAGTTCATTAAAACACCTTTCACTGTCACGTCGAAGCCTGCTTTAAAGCTGAATGCCATATTATTTTCCAACAACGAGCGGGCTCTCGCGATCGGAAGTCTGAAAGACGATCGAGGCAAATGTCCTTCAGAAATGGACCCTTGTTGGACGGCCTTGGCCAGGGACCGGTGGAGAGTCTTCAGTGTTCTCAGGTGAGATCTTGCCAACACATTCTGGCTTAAATAAACCGTGATGAGGCGATCCCCCGTGATCTGTTGCCCGGGGCGCTCCCGGATCCTTTTCGTAAAGTCCTCAAGATAAGCAATGAGCTGGGACGGATGTCTTAATTTCAATTTTGCGTACTCCTCCGGCTCATTGCTGAAATCCTTCACGGCTTTCGACAGATCCCCAATTTCAGCTCCCACGGCCTCCAGAAAATCATCCAGCGTAGAAAGTCCCTCGGATCTTTTTCGGATGGCTCCCGAGACGCCGACGCGCGTCCACCGGTCGCCGCGTTTAACACCCCCGAGGGATGTCATCCAGTTTTCCGTCAAAAGTAGGATCTGTTCGGCCTCCGACTCCCCGTAGGTGGCCAGGCCTCTTGAAGAACGAGCTCTCATTTGCCCGACGATCTTGGTCGCTCTTTTGTTCAGAGGGACGATCGACTGAAATATTGGGCCGTAATTCATCTCACTGATATACCCCAACTCATACCAATACGAGAGTCTTTGCCGCAAGCGCTGGAGAAGTCTGAGGGTCACTGACAACATCTTGTTTTGCGTCAAATTATCCTGAGTATCATTCAAATTCTTTAAAGCCGCCGACAAAACTCTTGGGATGGACTCTATAAATTCCTTGGGACTTCTGCCTATTTCCTCCGTCGATCTGTAACCTGCGCGGCCCAAAGCTATTTCATCGCCGTCCGTACCCCACTCGGCGGAACGAGCCCCCGAAGCGGGAGAGCCGGTCCGCTTAAGGCTTAATTTCATCCTCCTGGCAGCTTCTACAACATAATCCTCCGATAACTTTTCTTGATCGGGTTGTATCCGCAGGTTTACGATTTCAACTAACTGCTCCGCTGTGGGTGGCTCTTCTTGATGAGAATTAATCCATCGCTTGTACTCTAATCCAACCAGTCCATCCCTTAAATAAGTTTTGGTCACCCCGCCGCTCCGTTCTATCCAATAGTCGGGGCTGCCTGCGGACCGTTCCAATAAATTGGATAATTCGCCTGGCTTTTTTGCCATCCGCGCGCCTTCCTTGCCAGGTACTTGGGGCTTATTTAAGAGGGTTGGGTTAAGGATTCTATCGAATTCGGGAGAAATGTTGAGCTTTTCCCTTTTGCCTCTATTAATTATTTTTATTGGATCGATTCTAGAGTTGCTAAAGGGCCCATTGCTTTTTGGCCTTTTGGTGAACTCACTTTGGCCATTAAAGTATATAGCTCGTGGAACTAATTCCCCCGGTTTCAGCAGACCCGATTGATCCGCATTGAAATTATGACGGGGCATCTCCTCATTAAGTTTTTCTTCAACCTTGTCTTTCCTATCTTTAACAAATTCGATCCAGATATATCCTCCGACTGCGAGAATATAAGCCCCCGTGCTCAAACTTAAGGAAGGAAAATGACTTCGCCCGCCGGACCCGCCGTTAAACTCCGCTTTGAACCTCAACCCAAAATGTTTGTCTCCCATCACAGTCGGGACCAATGACCACTGCCCCGCCCATACAGGCTGTGCCACCTGCAGAAAAAGCGACAACGCAACGATTCCTGTCCGAAGCCAGCTTCTTACCGAAGCCCGTTCTGTGGAATATTCTTTGTTGCCGGCGAACCGCGCGCCGGATCCAGGGTCAAAAAGTCCTTTGATAAACTCGCGGCCCTTTTGAGATCCCGCCAAGCAATCTTTAAACGATTCTAAATCAAACTGATAAAAACGTTCTTTGATCTTTGGTTCCGACATTTGGAGTATCAGCGGCCAATTTTCGGATTCAAGACGTTCTAAAATTTGGGCACGGGTGGCCTCATATGTCTCCGAAGAACCAAAATAGAGAAAATATTTACCGTCCCTCAAATAATCAAGGGTCTTTGGTGTCACCCAACTGCTGCGGATCCTGAATCGTTTTCTTGGACTCGGTAACATTTCAAAAAAATGGGTACCAAAGTTCAATCTTTGAGAATGAAGTATGATCTCCGCTATTTTATAAGCGTTAGCCGCAACAAACTCAGGCCAACCGTTGGATTTGTTATTTAACATCGCTTCACTTTTTCGTATCTTTTCAGCTGCTTGATAAACTTTCTCAGAAATACGCCACAGCCGGTAAATATCGCGCGTAGTCAATCGGGATATTAAATAAAGAAAGGAAATGGAACCAATAAAAGGGATAGGACTAGAGATTATGACCCTAACGTTAATAAATGATCTGTGCTCTTTTGAAAAGATCTTGAGGAAACTGAATGTGACAAAACGCATAATACCTAAGGGACCGACAAGGGCAAGCACAGCCACCGTGATCCCACTCCCGCTAACCGCCACCCAAGGCAATCCTACTAGCGCCCATACACTTAAAATCACTCCTCCTGTCAAAAGAACAAAGATCCTGTAGGTCCACATAGCTGTTTCAAGAGGCAAAAAGAAACCCGCAAGTCTTTTGGTAAGAATTTTTTGGCTCTTTGTAAGCCCCTCCATTCTAAGAATCCTGTACTTTGAAAAATCTGAAAACCGTTCTTTCACCAAAGGTATTTCTGGCTCTGTGTCCACAGATGCAGCCCGCGCGCCGTGGCGTAATTCCGTCAAACGGGCATTGATTATTCCAAGATCTGTTGGCTTGCGAAAGGCTGATTTGAGCCGTGCAATGATCTCTTCAGGTGACAGGCCGCTTAATTTTAAACTGCCAGTCAAAGAGCCGAATTTTTTTTCAAACTCTGGGCTTTTGACTAAGGCTGCTAAATCATCCGGCGAACCCCTCAGAATTTTAGTAAGAAACTCAATCTCCTCAGCGGACAAATTGTTAAAGTTTTTCCTGATTTGGATAATTTGCTCTTGGGCGAGTCTTCTTGGAGTTTTCTCAGCCGCCCGCGCGCCCGCCACAAAGAAGTCGGGCGCGTCGTGCTTGCCAAAAGGTGTGGCGGGCGCAAGGCTCGCCTTCAATTTGGCGAGCCGCGC
>CAYJVC010000026.1:0-7120 GCA_964373505.1 uncultured Planctomycetia bacterium | reverse complement strand
TACACCTGCGGCAGGACGGAAACGTACGAAATGTCCCTGGATCTCAGAAGCGCTTTAAGGTTCGCGGCGTGGTAGCCGCCCGTTATGAGAATGGCGGCTGAGGGCTTTGAGCCTTCGTTCATCTTTTTCATCATGTTCTCGACGAACTTCTGATCCCTCTCGTAGGTCAGCTCATAAAAGGTCTCGGAATGCCTGACGATGTCTTCATACCCTTTTTCCAAAAAGAGCGCACGGTCGTAGTGCGTCTCAAAATCCATGATCTTTTTGTTCAGGAAACCGGTCAGGGCCGCGATCGTAAACACTTTGGACCGGTAGGCCTTGTACTCCTCCGACGTCAGCGTAAGGTTAAAGAGTTTGTGGAATAGCCTTAACCTCTTGTTACATTCAAGAAGTGTTTTTTCGTCCTGCGTCTTCGTGAGCGACTGGAGAAGCGCTTCCTCCAGGGACTTCATCTCATTTAAGACGCCTTTGGCTTCCAAGGTTTGCGCTAGTTTTAGGTAGCGGAGGTACTGGAAAAGGTTGTGGTACTTATGCTTTTCATCGGAAAGTTTTTCTTCAAGCAAAGCATAAAAACCTTGATCCTTTTTATGTATCCCGCTGAAGAGCCTGTCCGGAGACCTTTTGTCTTTTAGAATTTCCTCAAGCTCCCGCCGGTCTTCGGAAGCAAGAGCCTCAATGGCTTTTGACTGTTCCTCCTGAGCTGCCAAAAAATTTATCGTCTTTTCTTTTTTGAGGAGCATCGCGAGGACTTTTAAGTGCGGCGAGGCCTGGAGACGAATTCTTTCGGTCCTTGCGTATTGGAGGAGCACCGTAAAATAATCTGTCAGGGACAGTTCCCCTTCCTGGTAGAGATCGTAAGACGTCATGAATTCCTGAAGCATCGGGTTCAAGATCTTAGGCGAGAGAGTACGGAGGGTATACCTGATTTTCTTAAGGTAGTCATGAAATCTCTCTTTATCTTTCACGACATCTTTGTAAGCCTCAATGGACTTTGTATAAAGCTCTATCTCCTCCACACCCCAAATGACAAATGGCTTATCCGAGAGAATGTCAAGGTACTCTTCCCCGTGGATCTGGCCATTTTTCAGGAAGGGTTTCAGGGTATTTTCCCTTTGGGACCTTGTGCCGTATCGCCTCAGGAAAGAAAGAGAGTTGTCGCCCACGCCGCCTTCCACAAAAACATGTTTTAGGTTATTGTTGTTTTGAAGGATGAGATCGATGACCTTGGAGAGGTTCTCTTGGCCCGAAGGATTGGTGTGTGCATCCTGCAGCAAGAAGATCGTGGGGCCGTTGGATCGTGAGTTGAAACTGTCCTCTACGGTCGCTACAGCCGGTGGAAACCTGAAATCGAGTTTAAGCTTGTCGTTTTGAAAAAGGTTTTCCGTGAGAGGTTTGAGATCGGGATCGGCAAATAAGATCTGCTCACCTAACAAACATAAGACGAGACTAAGACTTATAACGCGGATAAAACGAGGGATAAAAGATCTCCTTACAATATGATAGGGAAAGTTTACCTGATGAAGACAGGGCTTGCAATTTTTTTGGGATTGTTTATTTAAATCCTTATTGCTGATTTTAAGCGGAACTAAACTGCAGAGAGTAGTTCCTTATTTGAAGGGTATTTCTGGAGGAGCTCCACGAGCGTTCGGGCCGCTCCCACAGAGTCCTGCTCCAGCAATTTTCTGCGTAGTTTCCGGACCGGTTCGAGTTCATTGGGCCCAAGCAAAAGCTCTTCTTTGCGGGTACCGCTTTTGGAGATGTCGATCGCGGGATAAATTCTCTGACTTGAGATGTCCCGGGACAGGACTATCTCCATGTTGCCCGTGCCCTTGAATTCCTCGAAAATAACCTCATCCATGCGGCTTCCGGTCTGGACAAGGATGGTTGCCAGTATCGACAAAGAACCGCCGTTCTCGATCTTTCGCGCGGTGCCAAAAATACGCCTCGGCACCTCGAGTCCCCGGGCATCCACGCCGCCGGAAAGTGTCCGGCCGCTTGACTGCCTTTGGGCATTGTGCACGCGTGAAAGACGCGTCAGCGAATCGATGACGATCATCACGTTTTGTCCCGCCCCTGCCTCATGGACGGCCTGTTTCATGAGCGTGTCGGCCATGTGAACATGGTGGTCGTAGGTTTCATCCGAAGAGGACGAACGCACCTCGGCCGTCACGCTCCGCTTAAAGTCCGTCACTTCCTCCGGCCTTTCGTTCACGAGCAGGCAATAAAGCTTGACCGAGGGCCGGCTCTTCGCCACGGCCTGGCAAATGTGCTTTAAGAATGTCGTCTTGCCCGAGCCGGGCGGCGCCACGATGAGCCCCCGCTGGCCCATCCCGATCGGGCACACAAGGTCCATCGCCCGCATGGTAAGCTCCTTGCTGCCGTCCTCAAGCCGTATCCGCGGCGACGGGTCCACCGCCACGCCGTTGTAGAACCGGCTTTCGGTTTCATCCATTTTTCGAAGGTTGGTCAAATATTCACCTTTAAATCAGGTTTGTTATCGTCTTAGGACCTTAAAATATTTGAAATTTTTTGTTTTAGGAAAGGGACGACTTTTTTTTCAAACCACGGGTTTTTCTTAAGCCAAATCCGGTTTCTGGGTGAAGGATGCGGCAATGGCAGGTATTGCGGCCTGTATTTCTTCCAGTTTTTGACGGTTTCGGTCAGAGTGGTTGCCTTCTTGTCCTGGAACAAATAGTATTTTTGAGAATATTGCCCAATGAGCAAGGTGATCTTTATTTGATCTAAAAATGACAGGATCTTATCGTGCCACAAAGGGGCGCATTCTTCACGGGGCGGCAAATCCCCTGAGGGTCCGGTGCCGGGATAGCAAAAACCCATGGGCATGATCGCGATCTTGGATGTGTCGTAAAAAACATCCCGATCGATCCCCATCCACTCCCGAAGTTTATCTCCACTAGGGTCATTCCATGGAAGGCCGGTTTGATGGACACGTCTACCCGGGGCTTGTCCAATAACCAGAATACGTGCCTGAGGTCCAAGTTGAACTATGGGTTTGGGACCCAGCGGCAAATGCGCTTGACAATGGCGACATGAGCGCACCTCTTTAATAAGTTTATGACAGGAGTTAGTCATCACTTTACTCACGGGACCCAAACTGGCGACCTTCATTATAGCACTAAGCGGAATCCGGCGCCCTACGCTGCAAGTCCTTCCGCCTCCAGCAACCATTTATAGCGGCTTCCTTACAGAGCTGTTTTCTTAACCTATAGGGTGAATTTTAAACTCAAGATTTAAAACTTTGGAAATTTTCTTTAAACTTCCAAGCGAAACATCACCTATACCGCTTTCAATATGAGAAACAGTTTGTTGTGATATTCCTGCTTTTTTAGCTAACGCTTTTTGAGTAATCTCTTGTTTTTTTCTTTCACCTCTTAAAACTCTGGCTATATCACTAAACTCGGAATCTTTTGGAAGTTCCTTTTTTTTCATTGTTGCTATCCTCTGACCAATTTGTTTGTAAAGTGTCTTCTGAATTTGATCCCAGAAATCGATTCGTTGATCTCCCCACTTATTTTTTCTCATTTCCGGTTTTATACGCTTCCATTGCTGACAAAAAACCTCTTTTGTAAGATATTCTGAAAAAACAAGTTTTAAGTTATTTGTCCTCGAAAGAAGAAGCGCTGCTATCTCTGAGAATCTATCATTTTTGCTATTGGATAGAATCTTTTTGGCTTCTTCTTGAGTTAATTTCTTGTCCCAAAATATATTTTGTTCCATATCAATTCATTTCTTTTTCGATCAGTTTTTGAATTTCCGAATCAAAGTATTTTTCCATAACCTTTGTATCCACAGCACTGTCTGTGCGAATATCTAAAAGTCCGGTTTTCATTCTCATTCTGTCATATCGGCTGTGCCAGATAATAAGCCGTTCTTTTTCAGACTGATTACAAAAATCTTCCGCAAATTTAGAAAGCGGCATAAAAACACTTGAAAGATAATACAAATCAAAATAATCTTTTGCTTCTTGTCGACCACCAACAAATTCCGTGCGTCCTGTATCTGTCAATATCTCTTCGATACCACATGCGGCGTACACTTTTCTTAGGTAAATAGATTCTTTAGACAAAATGGGAATTTCATTTACTTTAGTCTTATCGTCAAAATGGCGGAATAAGTCCTCTATGAAATCGATCTTAAGTCCGCCAGAAACTTCATACATTGTAATCTTGGCTTGATTCTGAGCCCTATTGTTCGATAAGAGCGAGACCTTTTTACCGCTCGTCCTCGATAATTCTTCAATCACTTCTTCAATTCTTCTTTCCGAAAAATTTTTCGTAAAAAAATCTAAATCATAAGATTCTCTATGTCTAAAATAAAAGAGCGATAGGGCAGTTCCTCCGCCTAGGGCAAAGTCATTCACTTTTCCCTTAAGATGCTCCAATACATTATCCCTTAGTAAGAGAGTTTGTTGTTCATTTTCCATGGCTTAGAATATATCATCTATAATTGATATTTTCAATAAGAATATCAATTATATTGGTAAATTATCATTTAGACTGGTATTGTTAATAGACAAAATAGTAGTAGTTGCCGTGCCACCCTTCTTTGTGTGTAGTTTCTCTATCTGCTCCGACATGGCTCCTAGCTTGAGACCTTCGGAAAGAAAGCTCAGTAGCGCTTCTCTTTCGCCATAGCCAAATTTATCCGACCACTTCCCAATGCCCACCCCTGTCGGGACCCATACGTTTAATGCGCCCTTTGGATTTTAGGATGCTTAAATGCTTTTGAATTGCCGATTCATGGATGCCCAGTTTTTGAGACATCGCTTTTCTCGAAATCGATGAATCGCGTTTAATCAAATCCAAAACTGCGGTTTGTTTGAGGGTTAACTTCTGACCACCTTTTCTGACCACCTTTTCTGACCACCTTTTCTGACCACCCCCAGACTGTTCGGTAACGGCTTCTAGGGCCCGGCCGGGCTTGCGGTAAATGGTGGCCACGAATCCGTCCGTAAGGCTGAATTTGGGTTCGGGGAGCCCAGCTTGTTTGCAATCGCGGATCATGTCCCGAGTGCCGGTACCCATACGCTCGATGTATTTGGTGAGATAAAGCGCTTCGGCGATGTGAAGGTTTCCGGGGAAAGAGGTATGTGGCTGTCTAAGTTTTGCCAAGGTCAGGGCGGGTGATAGAGTTCCGGGGTTCCACACTTCTAAACGATCTCTAAACAACATGACTTGAATACTGCCGTTACTTGTATAGTCGCGATGAGCGATTGCGTTGACAATGGCTTCGCGAATCGCATCGGGCGGAATTTCGTAGACTCGTGGCGCTTGGACGCTTTTGGACCTTGTGCCTACGGCAAGATCAATTTTTGACAAGACAAAATCAAGGGCTTGATCCGCCATTTCAAACACCGTCCCTTTGTATACTTGATAGGACGGGATGGGTTTGGCGACATCCGTGCCGTGAAAGTGGGCGCATTTAACCTCAGATGAAATCAAAAATCGCTGTGGCTTTTTCCCAAAAAGGAGAATCGCGGCGTTGGTGAGTTTGCCGTCCTCCCGTATAAGATTCAGGTGTTCGAGGATCTCCTTGATTGAGGTATCTTCTTTCAGGGGGAATCCTCGTTCATGCCGGGCGCTTCTGACGAATGCTCTGATCTTCTCGGCAGAGAGATCGCTCATGGAGGCACCGCGGCAAATGGCTGCGTCAAAGGAGCCCGTTCTTAGCAATTCCTTGGTTTCAAGGTAATCAACCAAGCTGGCGTACACGGAGGATGTGAGCTCGGCCGTTGTCGAGAACCGGCGGCGGATAACCTGTTTGCCCGCTTCTTTGATGAGCGCCAACATTTTCGGATGGCGGTTCAAATCCTTGGTTCCTTTGATAAAAATGAGTCGGGTTTTGTTGTTCTTAGCGGCGGCCAAAAATTCCTCGTGCGTGGATGAAATCTTTTTCTTGGTTAGCGCTCCGTACTCGTTGCCGAAGAGGCCGATATAAATATCGCTCTTTTTGACCCGCTCGATGTAGGCCTTGTTGGGATGGCGCTCGCTCGCGGGCAAGTCTTCAAATATGAAGGCCTCGAAGAAGCGGCTCAGGAGGGCGTCGTTTTGAATATACTGTTTGAGCGCCTTTCTTTCGGCCCTGAATTCGGTTTGGACACTGCTGATAAATACTTGCTGTTTCATCGGATATTGCTTCTCGACTTGATAAACTTCTCGAGATCCTCGGGCTTAATCTTCCATTGGCCGATCCGGTAGGCCTTGAGTTTTTTCATACGAATAAGGTCACGAACCCATTCCTCGGTGATGTCGAGCGTCTTTGCGACTTGTGGTACGGTCAGGTACTTTTTCAAATCTTCCACAAAAGATTACTCCTTCGATTAGACAGTTTTAGCGTTGTCCATTTTAAACAGTATGACTCCATACTTTAGACCTATCTGGAGGAGGGGTCAATATAAATGAGGACCCCGGGATGCCCCCTGGGATGCTATTGAATCGTAATCGATGAAGTTACGAAAAAGCAAACTTGAATAAATGAAATACAACCCGATCTAGGTTACCCAGAATGTCGATTTGGCCTATGTTGGCCTTCCAATTAGCCAAAATAACCGATATTTGACGAAATTTTGTCGAATTCCGGTTATTTTACCTGATTTCTGACCTGTTCTAGGCCGGGTTTGATACACCAAATCTGCAGAAACATCACCAGAAGTTCATTTCCGGCAGATCCAATATACCGCCCAGCCCAATAGGAAACGCGGAAACGCCCAATTTCCGCTTTTCTGCAAGCAGGAAATGGAATTTCCCCTCTGAAAATGGGCCAAAAATCGGCCAATAGGAAGCGGAAACCCAAAAAAGTATTTTTTGCCGAGTTTCTTTTGGTGTCAGTCGTTGAATCTTGAAACACCGTGTCAACTTTCAACGACTGACACTTAAACTTTTGGGCTGTTAAATTCTCTCCAGCCATATTTGTGGAGAGGAAAATGGCGACCCCAGGCCGTGCGCTCTTGCGCACGGCACTACGGCGCCGAATTGAGTTCGGCGCCTTCGCGGGGACCGACTAATGGCGCCTAAGCGCCAGAATCGCTGTAGTGCCAGTAAATAAAATAACCTCCTAGAGTTTTTTGACTCCCGGAGGTTATTTTATTTACTGGCGACCC
>CAYJVC010000025.1:0-24805 GCA_964373505.1 uncultured Planctomycetia bacterium | reverse complement strand
TACACAATCCTGACCCCCGTTTAGCGAAGACTTCTGGATTTTATTTGCAAAAATCTTTGCCGCCTTATCGGACAGGTTCACCTCAAAATAGGCGCCCTGTGACGCGTCTTTCCTTTCCAGAACCTCACCTTCTTCGTAGAGAAAATGGGCCGCCCCCAAATGTTCTTTGGGGACGAACACGCTTCTTCGCTTCCTGGTCTTCGCCACGATCGCGGAGATCCTCAGACAAAGCGTTTCAAGACCCTGCCCTGTTTTAGCTGAGATCGAGACCAGATCAAGAGGAGATACTTTCAAATCAATCACTGGCTGGGAGTTCTTCAAAAGATCGATCTTATTCATCACCACCAAAACTTTACCCGGATCCGCTCTTAATTCACCGAGCACCTTATCGACCGCTTCCATGAGAAGCGCGGCATCGGGCCGGCTTGAATCCACCACGTGGAGCAGCAAGTCCGCCTGTCTTGCCTCTTCCAGCGTCGTCTTAAAGGCCTCGATTAGGTGGTGCGGAAGCTCTCTCAAGAAACCTACGGTGTCCGCCAAAAAAACCTTCCGGTTCCCGGGAAGCGTCCAAAGCCGTGTCGTGGTGTCGAGCGTCGAGAAAAGCTGGTCCTTCACCGCCACGGATGCGCGCGTGAGCGCATTAAAAAGGGTCGATTTTCCGGCGTTCGTGTAGCCGACAAGCGAGACGAGGGGGATTTCCTTTTCTTTCTTCCTTTCTATGCTTTGCGAGCGCCGACCTTTAAGCTTACCCAATTCCCGCGAAAGGCGTCCGATGCGCTCACGGATCCTGCGGCGGTCCACCTCGAGTTTTTGTTCGCCGGGACCCCGGGTACCGATGCCGCCGCCGAGCCTCGAAAGCGCGATACCTTTGCCGGCCAGGCGCGGCAGGAGGTAATTGAGCTGTGCGAGCTCCACCTGGAGTTTGCCCTCATTGGACTTGGCTCGCTGCGCGAAGATGTCCAGGATGAGCTGCGTTCTGTCGATCGTCTTTGCATGCACGATCTCCTCTGTATTCCTTTGCTGTGTGGCGCTCAGGTCATTCCCGAAGACAACGACATCTATCTTCTCCTGGGTGACGATCGACGCGATCTCGCCCACTTTACCTGCCCCGACCAGCAGAGCGCCGGAGGGCGCTTTCTGCCGGGCCCGAATGCTCCGCGCGACCTGAAGTCCGGCGGAAACGGCCAGTTCTTCCAGTTCCTCCGCGAAATCCTCGAGGCTCGTCCGGCGTCGCGCCGACTGAAACTCGACGGTGACGAGCAAGGCGCGTTCTTTCATGGCGAGAACCTTGCTAATATCGTGTTGGCTATGACTTTCGGCGTGTCGGCCGCCAAGACGGGAACGTTCTCGACGCCGCGCTCATGCCGGAACCAGGAGAGCTGTCTCTTCGCATAATTTCGCGTGTTTTTCTTGAGGAGCTCCTTGGCTTCTTCCAAGGACAAGCGGCCTTCGAGGTAAGCCCTTACCTCCCTAATACCTAGGGCCATTTGCGCAGGGGGGCTGAGTTTTTTTCTTATGAGTTTTTTCACCTCACCCACCAGGCCCTCTTTTATCATCTTCTCAACGCGCCGGTCGATGCGCCGGTAAAGCTCCCCGCGCTCACGGTCGAGAAAAAAGATCCGGCAGTCATAAAACTCGCGGATGCCGCGGCGGCGGATCATCTCTTTCGACATCGGGCGGCCGGTGAGCTCGTACACCTCAAGAGCGCGGATAATTCTCCTAAGGTCGTTCGGGTGTATCCTTAGAGCCGAGGCCGCGTCCACCCGCTTTAACCAGTCGTGCAAATAAGCGCCTCCGTGCAGCTCCTGTTCACGAAGTAGCCTGCGCCTCAGCTTCTCATCGCTTGCCACGCCGCTCCCGGCCGCCTCAAAAAGACCGTCCAAAAGCGCCCGTAAATAAAGCCCGGTGCCTCCCACCAAGAACGGCGTTTTACCTTTTTTAAGGATTTTTGGGATGAGCGCCGAGGCGCCCTCGCGAAATTGGGCGGCGTTCCATTCTTCAGACGGGCTTAAAATTGAAACCAGGTGAGTCTTGAGTTTTCGGGTCACGGAGCGGGGTGGCGCCTGGGTGAGGATCGGCATGGACCGGTACACCTGCATTGAGTCAAACGAGATGGCTTCCATCGGGAGCCGTTCGGAGATCTCAAGCGCAAGTTCCGTTTTGCCAGACGCGGTCGGCCCTGCAAGGATAAGAAGCTTGGAGGAATTCAAGGAATGATCTTAGTGGGGTAACCTTCCCTGCGAAGCTTCGTTTCCCATTGGGCGGCTTCCTGTTTGGAAGAAAAGCGCCCGACGCGCACGCGGTTCATGCCATGCGATCGGTCATCGGCGACATAGGCGGCGTAGCCCTGGCGCGTGAGCTTTTTCGCAAGCTGATCGGCATTTCTTGGCTTCGAAAATGAACCGACCTGAACTGCATAAAAACGCGCTTCCTCGGTGGACATCTGTCGAGGGCGGGGCGGCTGAGCGGGACTTATCGGCTTGGGCGGCGGCACCGTGTAGCCGAACTCTGCGGATAGTTCCAGCAAACGCTCACGCAGATAGTCCTGCTGGTCGCTTGAGCTGTATTTTTTCATCGTTTCCTTGTAGCTCTCATAGGCGCGCGCGTGGTTGCCTTCGTAATAATAGGAATCAGCGATCGAGGCGGAGGCGTTCGCTTTAAGTTCAGGATTTGCCGTAGAATCTTCAAGCTGTCTCAGTTTCTGTCGCGCCTCGTCTGGCCGGTCAAGCTTTAAGAGGCTCAACGCCTGGAGGTATCGTATTTCATCCGCGTCCGTCGCGGTCGGGTTACTCGCGAGGTACTGGTCGGCCAAAACGTCTGCATTTGAATACTCATCCTTCAAAAAGCTTCGGTGGATCTTTTGATAGGCCGTCTCTTCAGGCGCCCAGGTCTGGACGCGCGCGGGACCCCGGGCCGCACGCTCGCGCTTTGTCTGAGCGCGGCCTATGTCCGCGTGGGAAAAAGGGGCGATAAAGCCGAGCAAAAAAACCGGCAGCATCAAGATCAAAATATCTCTTTGCTTCAATCGAGTCTCCCGATGAGCGTTTCGTCCGCCACGCCGGTAACGTACACGTCATGAAACTCACCGGAAACATCCTTGCCGGCGCCGGCGACTACGCGCTTAAAGCTCCGCGTGCGACCTGCGTAACGATTTTCGTCCTTCCACGTGCGGTTTTCAAAAAGCACCTCGAATGTCTTCCCGATAAGCGCCTGGTTCCGACGCAACGCCGCGGCCTTTTGGACCGCCATGAGCCTCTGGAGCCTTTTGTTCTTTTCGGCGGGCGTTACGTCATCCTTGAGCTTCAAGGCCGGCGTGCCGGGCCGTGGCGAATACGCGAAAATATAGGCGCTGTCAAACTCGACGCTTTCGGCAAGCCGGAGCGTGTCGAGAAAATCCTCTTCCGTCTCTCCGGGAAAGCCGACAATGAAATCCGTCGTGAGGCTGCCTTCGGGAACGGCGCGGCGGTATTCGTCAATCTGCTCGCGGTACCACTCGACTGTGTGCTCGCGCTTCATGCGGTGGAGAATACGGTTCGAGCCCGACTGCACCGGCAGATGAAGGTGTTCGCAAACGATCGGCAAATCGCGCATCGCGTTAAAAAGCCTGGCGTGCGCGTCCTTCGGGTGGCTCGTGATAAAACGCACACGCGGAATGCCGGGCGCCTGTTCCTGTATTTTCTCCAAAAGCCCGGCGAAATCGATATTTTCCTCGAGGCCTTTGCCGTACGAATTCACGTTTTGTCCCAGAAGCATGACGTCCTTGAACCCTCTTTGCTCCAGGTCCTTTATCTCCTTTAAAACGCTTTCCGAGCTTCTGGAGCGTTCATCGCCGCGCGTGTACGGCACAATGCAATACGTGCATCGGTGATCGCATCCGGTCATGATCGTCACAAGCGTTTTGAGCTTGCCGGTGCGGTAAAGCACGTTGTCGAGCGAGTACTCTTCGTTCAGGCGGTCGACGGCCAGGCGGGGCTGACGATTTTCTTCCACGGATTCTACGAGGTCCGGCACCTGGCTCAAATTTCCCGTCCCGCAGACGAGATCAATTTCCGGATTCTTTTTGAAGAAATTATTTCCGTGTTCCTGCGCCATGCAGCCGAGGATACCGATCACAAGCTTCGGGTTTTTCTCCTTCAGTTTGCGGAAGTGGCCCATGCGGCCGAACACTTTCTGTTCGGCATGATCCCGCACGCTGCAGGTGTTGACCAGGATCACGTCCGCATCTTCGATCGTAGGCGTCGTGTGAAACCCCCGGCCGATCATGAGACCTTCAACCGCCTCCGAATCACGTTCGTTCATCTGGCAGCCGAAGGTTTGGAGATAGAGTTTTTTGCTCATTTCTCTTTCACTTTTTTATAAAAAACTGGGCGTCGACAATCAACATCTTCTTCCATTTCGTATAGGCTTTTTTGTCAAAAGCATGTTTTAGATTAAACTGAACAAATTTGAGGTAGTCATCCATGGAAAGCGTTTTTGCTTCTGAATGAGTCCCCTGAATAACTGGAAGATTAAGCGGTTTCATTCCAGAGTCTCCAATAACTTATGATAGATCTCTTCGGTGCCATACTTCAGGCACAGTTCTTTGAACTCTCTGTCTTTGATGTCTACTTTGTTTATTCTTATCAAATTCACAATGTCAGGCAAATCTCTGGTTAATCGAATTTTCAAATTATGCTTGATCGAATGTAATTTCAAGGCTATCAAATGATTTAACGAAGGGACAATAAACTTTTGACCAGCAATTTTAAGCTGTTCACCTTCGCTCTTGATTTTCAAAAAAGTTTCTTGATTAACGAACATGAAATCAATATCCAGAAGAGGCAATCCTCCGCTTTTAAGCTGCGTGAATGATTCCTGAGTTAATGTCGGTTTATAACCTGCCTTTTCTAAAAAACCGGATATCTTGTCAAAATCTTCCTTGGTAATTAAAAAATCGACATCAGCCGTTTGCCGCGTCACTTTGTAATGGTTCACGGCAAACCCCCCGATCAGGATGCACGACACACCTTCTTTTTGCGTCAGCTCGGAGACAAGATGAAAAACGGACTTATGGCTCATCAACCGCCTCCGAATCGCCTTCGTTCATCTGGCAGCCAAACGTTTTTAAATAGACTTTTCGCATAGGCTCTTTAAATGAATCGTGTTTCACGAATCACTTTGTTCGCTTCTTCAAATAACTTTTTATCTGACGTCACGAAAACGTCAGCTTTGGAGAGAGTCCCAGAAGCTAGCTGAATGGCGTCTAAAGTCTTGAGAGAAAATTTTCGTGCTATTTCGATTACTTTTTCTTCTAGATTTTCATTCCAGTCTACGCGGGAGTAGAACTCAAAATCCTTTTTTGCTTCCGAGATCGCCCAAGAAATCTGCGCCGGCGTCAGAGACTTATTGCTCGAGCGTCTGAACAAAGCGGTATTAAACTCTATCCAGGTGACTGGGGACACAACAATCTCCGACGCCTGCTGAAAAAGCGGTTCGAGATCCAAAGAACCGTCTTCCTGGATGTATCTTTTAAAAAGAGAAGAGGTATCTATAAAAACTCTCAATATTTTTCCTCGTCCCGCAACCTCTCTACCGTTTTTGAGAGAGGCTCACCTTTCACCCGAATTCTTTGAATGGTGCGTTTCCAGGCCGGGCTGATGACATTTTCGTTGTGCGGGATAAGATCCGCCACAGGCAGATTTCTCTGCATCACGACAATGCGCTCCCCCCTTTTAACGATTTTAAGATAACTCGAAAAATGGTGCGTTAATTCACGAATATTAATCGATTTCATAGAAGCTCCTCCATGAGAGAAGTATAACATATGTTATACATAATGTCTAACATATGTCATTTTTGAGCGCTAAGCATAGCCCCTCGGCTAGCGCCTGGAAGACCAGTATCGCAGTCTCGGAACCCATTCGACTCACTTGGTTCTCTCAGGGCAAGCAACGGCCAGCCAAACGTTTTTAAATAGACTTTTCGCATAGGGACCACGCGACCAGGCACGCGACCAGGGACAGTTCACTAAATAATTTTAACAAAACTATTGTGTACCTGTTCATCTGTAGCTTTCGCTAATGCAGGCCTTCCCGAGGCCTTTATTCTAAGAGTCCGATTTGTTATGTCTTCCAATCTCAGAATAAATTCTTCCGAACCCAATGGCCTACCGGTATTCAAATGTTTTTCCACATTTTTTTCATAGGTGGCGTCGTTTTGGCTGTCCCGTAAATATCCCCGCCAATCCTTGATCTCATCCATAAGATAGCACGAGCTTAACAAACGATCCTCGGAACCTTTCACATGCGCTTGGGCGCTTGACCATGGATAATTTTCAGCTATTTCGACGAGTTTTGCTCTCACAGGGTTATTCTCAACATACCGCACAGCCGCAAAAAGATGCCCTTCATCCATGACAAAACTATGGAATCTTTCCTGCCACAAATGCCCTCGCCAGCCCTCCCTCTGATTCACAACCCTGGCATATCTTTTATGGGCTTCCCGGAAAAGTCTCGACATGGCATCCTCGTCACCAGGAACTACAATGAAATGAACGTGGTTATCCATCAAACAATAAGCCCAGACCTCAATTTTGTGTTTGACCATTTCTTCTTTAAAAATCGCGAGGTAATCTCTTTTATCCTGGCTCGTAAAGAAAACACGCTGATTTCTGGAACCACGTTGGGTCACATGGTGAGGAAAACCTGGAGCAATGACTCGGGCTATGCGTGGCATAAGTATTTCATTAGTAGTTGAATGCTAGCATAATGGCAAAAATTTGTTAAGATTTATTTGAAAGAAATAATAAGTAAACTGTCCCTATTTCCCACATAAACTGGCTCCTCATTAGGTACTATATTGTACTTACAATGTGTCACAAGAAACGGTTAAATTCAGGGGTTTATTGCAACGTCCGATGTGTGCCGTCACAGAAAGGCTTATTTTTCGACTCTTTGCAGCCGCACCAGGCGACTATTTTCGGTGAATCGATCGTCGCTTGGATGGGCTTCATGCCTGTATTTTTCCGGGCGTGAGAGCCGTCGCAGAAGGGCTGTGTTTCCGACTCCCCGCAGGCGCACCAAAAATAATCCCCGGGTTGCATCTCTATCTTGAACGGCGCATTCTGTTTTGTGCTCATGATCCCCTCCCGTAATACTCAGGTTCGTTGCCCGGTTTCCATTTGATGTTGCACCCTATGCTTGGCTTCTGGTCTTTGCTCACCGGTTTTCCGGCCAGCGCCGCCTCGATCGCGGCGCGGAGGTCCTTGCCCGTCACGGGCTTTCCGTTCCCCGGCCGGCTGTCATCGAGCTGTCCGCGATAGACCAGCTTCTGGTGGGAGTCATACAGGAAAAAATCCGGTGTGCACGCGGCTCCGTAGGTCTTGGCCACTTCCTGCGTCTCGTCGTACAGATACGGGAAATTAAATCCGAGCTCTTCGGCCATCGCCTTAAGACCCTTCGGAGAATCGTCTGGGTAATTCTTCGCGTCATTCGAGCTTATGGCGACAACCGCCAAACCCTTGCTCACGGTGTCTCTCCCCAATTTCGCAAGTTCCTCTTTGATATGCTGAACATAGGGGCAGTGGCGGCAGATGAACATCACAAGGAGCGCCTTCGAGTTTTTGAGATCAGAAAGCGAAACTTTTTTGCCGCTCACCACATCCGGAAGCGAGAAAGGCGGCGCCAGAGTCCCCAGAGCCGCCATCGTTGAAGGGGTAAGAGCCATGGGTTTATTATACCGCCGCAAGCCCTGTTTCTGAAGTGCGTTGGACACGGAGTTCCTCGTTCGCCAGACTTCTTGTATCCTGGTCCACGGTCACGCTGAGACCCAAAATACGCGTAGGCTCTTTCGGGTCCAACGAGAACCAGACGCCCACGAACGAACCTCTCTTCACGATCAAAGGCTTCCGGAGATCCTCCGGTGAAAAGAGCTCCATAGTCCCCTCTTTCAGGACCGTCAGCTTGAAATTCACGTATTCGCCGTCCGGCACCCGCCCGTTATTGAAGAAAGACAACCCCGGCTCTTCTTTGACAACATCTATCTGACGGTCCGGCTCGATGATCTTGATCCATTGACCCTCTGAATTTTTAAGATGCACGCTCTGAATGGTGACTAGACATTGCTTTGACAAGTCGCCGGGGACTGATTCAGCATAACCGACAACCGTTCGCAACAAGCCAACTAAGAGAAGAAAAACAAAAGCCGTGAAAGCGGGTGACGCGGAGGCGGGGCGCCCCATTCGCTCGCAGCGCTCCGCAGTGACGCGAGAACGAATGGGGCTGCCGCAGCGGCAGGACCCGCTTTCACGGCTAGGCAATTTCACTCCCCGTTAACCGTTTGAACACATCTTTATAGGCCGCGGAGGTTTGCTCGGCGATGTGTGGGGGCAGTTCGGGACCCGGAGGAGTCTGGTTCCAGCCGGACGCAAGCAAATAATTCCTCACGATCTGTTTGTCCAGGCTTGGTTGGTCCTGGCCCGGCTTGTATGTTTCCTTCAGCCAAAAACGCGAGCTGTCGGGGGTAAGCACTTCATCGATCAGAATGAGCTTGCCGTTTAATTCACCAAATTCAAATTTCGTGTCCGCGATCATGATACCGCAGTCTTTGGCATACTTCACGCCCTCCTCATAGATCCGGATCGACAGACCACGGACCTGGGCGGCAGTCTTCTCTCCCACAAGCTTCACCGTTTCTTCAAAGCTTATATTCATGTCATGGCCGACGGTGGCCTTCGTCGCCGGCGTGAACAAGGGCTCCGGTAGCTTTTGACACTGGACCAGTCCCTTCGGCAAAACATGCCCGCAGACTTTTCCCGTCTTCAAATAATCCTTCCAGCCGGATCCTGAAATGAACCCCCGGACGACACACTCCACCGGAAGCGGCTTGGCGCGCCGCACAAGGACCGACCGGCCCGCCAGCATGGGGCGAAACTCGTTTAGGATCTTCGGGTCCAGACCCATCCGGTCCACATCCGCCGTGATTAGGTGGTTGGGAACAATGTTCTTGAATTTATCGAACCAAAAAAGCGAGACTTGGTTAAGCACTTTTCCCTTATCCGCGATCGGCGTCGGCAAAACAACATCGAACGCGCTCAAGCGGTCCGAAGTCACGATCAAAAGCTTGTCGTCGTCGATCGAGTAGATATCGCGCACCTTGCCGCGATTCACCAGAGGCAGCGGTAAACTTGTCTCCCAAACCGTGGAAGGTTTCATCGTTTCCAGTTCTCCAAAAAATCCCGAAGGCCTTTTCCCCCGGAGCTCGCTCTTTCAAGCCGATCCATGATCGCAAGTCCTATTCCCTGACGCGGCGTTCCCAGCGCCACGATCAGGTCCAGATGCATTTTATCAAGTTTACGGATCGCCTGGAAGAGGTTCGAGGCCGCCTCGTACAAGTCTTTCTTTTTGCTCAAAACTTCGACCGTTTCGAAAAAAGGATGTTTGGGTCTTTCATAGAAAGTAAGAAGTCCTATCCTTGGAAGCGAAAGCCCTCTTTCCCTGATAACTTTTTCAAGGTCGGTGAGCTCTTCCATGAGCGCCTCGGAAGGACCTTCGAAAAGCGTGAAGCCGGTCCACGGCGCGTAGTGGCTCTTGGATAGCCCCGGGGACTCCTGCAAGCCGGTTTTCTCAGGGACCCCCCGCGTAACGGGCGCGACTTTTTCTATTTGTTCGACGGTCACACCCCCCGGCCTCAGCAAAAGGCATTGGTCCCCCTCTATCTTCAAGACCGTCGACTCCACGCCCCACATCGTCGGCCCGCCATCCAAGATGAGTTCCACGCGGTCCCCCAGGTCTTCGGCCACGGCCTGCGCGGTCGTGGGGCTTGTGTAACCGAAAAGATTAGCGCTGGGCGCCGCGACCGGACGCCCCAAGTACCTTATCAATTTAAGCGCCGTGTCATTTTTGGGCATGCGCACGGCAACCGTCGAAAGCCCGGCGGTCACCACGTCAGGCACCGACGCCTTTTTGGGAAGAACAATCGTCAAGGGCCCGGGCCAGAAAAGCCGGATGAGTTTGGAAGCAAGCGGTGGAACGGTTTCCCACAGGAGAGACGCTTCTTCTGGGTTTGAAACATGGACGATGAGCGGATCGAACGAAGGGCGTTTTTTGATCTCAAAAATTTTGCAAACTGCTTTTTCGTCGAACGCATCGGCGCCCAGGCCATAAACGGTTTCAGTCGGAAAAGCAACTACGCCCCCCGCGGCCAGAACCTTTGCGGCGAGGCGAACCTCGAGGTCATCTTTTGCATCGACGATCCTACCTGGAGTCATTGGCCAGCCGCGCGAGGAGCCGATCGAACGGAAAGTGCTTGCCGGGGCAATCCGTGTGCTTCCCCTGGATGTCGTCGTGCTTACGAATACCGCTGAAGGGGATCGAGTACTGCTCCCTTAAAATGCTTACGAGACCCACGAGCGCCTCAAACTGCGCTTCGGAAACGACTTGCGTATCAAAATTACCCACAAGGCAGATTTGAATGTCATTCGGCCGATTGGCCTTCACCTGTTTTTTCCACCGCCAGCCGACCTCGATCTCCCCGTCCCCGGTGTTCGTGCCGTTGCCGATCACAAAATGATAAAAAAGGCCGCCCATGTGGCGGCGCCGGTGATCGCGGTCAAAAAGCCGCGCGCTGCCTCGGGAAGTGGCGCTGTGGTGGACTGTGACTATCCTCCAATCCGAGGCGACGTTTCTTGGACCGACGATGTCCCGGATATTCTGGGGAAAAACCACCCAAGCGGGTGGCCGCGCCACATCCGGCAGCGCATTAGCCCTCGGGATGTAAAGCCTCTGACCCGTGTTGAGACGGCTGGGGCTGTAAATATTATTGATGCGCATGAGCTCACCGATATCCACCTGGTATTGTTTCGATATCCGATAAAGAGTCTCGCCTCGAGCCACCTTATGATAGATCCCGTGGGCCATGGAAGGCAGAGAAGCCCCCAGGGGCGGCCGCGGAGCCCTCGCGCAGCCGTTCAGTAAAGTAAACGCCAGAATAAAAAGAACCGTTAATCTGATTTTGTCCATGCACCCGCCGATTCACACCGCCCAAAGTCATCCTCATAACGCACCACGTCGTCTTCGCCCAGGTATTTGCCGAATTGCACTTCGATGATCACGAGCGGTTTGGGGCCCTTATTGGTTAAGCGGTGGATACAGCCGCGCGGAATATCCACAAAAGTGCCGGGCCTCACGGGAAGAACCTTTTGTTCCACGGTCGCGGCGCCTTCCCCGGCGATCACAACCCATTTTTCAGATCGGCGATCGTGCTTTTGCAGGCTAAACCGCGATCGGGGGTTCAATTCAATGCGTTTCACCTGCACACCGGGCTCTCTCAATAAAACATCATACCGGCCCCACGGACGTGTCTCTTTTCGCGGGTTTGGTTTGGTTTTCGCGCTCATATTTTGAAACGCCAGTATATCATGGATACGAATTTGCGTAATATTTTTTAACGCCCTTCAGCGGCTTTTTCCGACGCCGATCCTAGGGCAAAAACGCCGGATCTTGCAACGGGAACAAAAAGGGGACACCGGCACACACAGGTTCTGCCCATAGGCCACCAAAAGGTCATTGAAGCGGATCCAATAGCGCTTGGGCAGCACCCGCCGGAGCTCCCTCTCGGTTTCCTCGGGCGTTTTGGTTTTCACAAACCCCCAGCGGTTCGAAATGCGATGCACATGCGTATCCACGCAGATGCCGGGCTTGCCGAAGCCCGCCGTCACCACGAGATTCGCGGTCTTTCGTCCGACACCCTTAAGCGTCAGAAGCGTGTCGAGATCATCCGGGACCCGGCCTTGGAATTTTTCCAGAAGCGCACGGCAAATCTCAAGAATGTTCCTTGCTTTTGTCCTGTAAAAACCCACGGGATAGATCAGCGTTTCTATTTCGGAGGCACTCAACTTCAGCATGCGGCCTGGGCTGTCCGCCCTGGCAAAAAGATGGTGGCTCGCTTTTTCGGTGGTGGCGTCCTTGGTCCTCAAACTCAAGACCGTGGAGATGAGCACTTTGAAAGGCGCATGCTCACCCCGCGCGAACGTGCCCACCACGGGCTCCTTCCATCGCAGGGTCTCGCGGCGAAGCACGGCCAGAATTTCGGGCAAATGGCGTAAAACTTTTTTTTGCGATAGGGTTGTCATTGAAATTCGACCCATTATACCGGATACCGCAAGCTAGACAAACAAAGAATGCAAATGCTATAGTGCGCCTATGCCTCTGCGGATCGTTGAAACATTGCTGTCGTGGATATTTCCGGTACGATGCGAGATCTGCGGCCGCACGCTTCCCTCGCATCCTGCGAGCGGCGTGTGCGGGCCGTGTGAAGCCCAAATACCGTTTATCCCGGGCCCTCACTGCGCGTTGTGCGGCCGCGCGTTACGGGTGGGGGCCCAACGGTGCTCCGAGTGCTGGGGCAAATCCTTCCATTTTGACCGCGCGTATGCCTGCACCCCGTATGAAGGGAAAGTAAAAGAGCTTCTGCACGCTTACAAGTTCAACGGCCGCAAATACCTGAGGCATTTTTTCGTGAACCTAATGGGAAAATTCATGTCTTCCTATATGAACGGCCACCGCTTCGATGCTCTGGCCTCGGTGCCGCTCGACCGGGATAAAAAAAACACGCGGGGATTCAATCAATCAGGATACTTGTCCGCGGGCCTAAGCGTAAGGCTCGGGCTGCCGGACCTTTCGAGGTCGCTGGTCCGCCGGAAATCGGCCCAACCGCAGCACCGCGCCTCAAAGGCGGCACGGAAGGAAAACGTCAAGGACTGTTTTCGGGTGCGTCGAAGAGAAGGCTTTCAGATGAAAAAGATCCTTCTGGTCGACGATATCCTCACGACCGGACAAACGGCCTCCGAATGCGCGCGCGCGATGAAACAGGCGGGAGCTTCGTCGGTCACGGTGCTCGCCTGCGCCCGCGGAATATGAGGATCCTCAGGAACCACCTCCTGAACGAATTCCTTCTGCCCTTCCTGGGGTCCCTTTTTTCGCTCGTGTTCGTTTTTCTCTTGGGCCGCGGGATCATCCAGACCGCGGACCTTATCTTCAACAAGGACGTAAGTTTTATCCTTATTTTGAAAATGCTGCTCTACACGCTCCCCTTCGTATTGACTTTTTTGATCCCGATGGCGGTGCTGGTCTCGACGCTCTTGACATTCGGCAAACTGTCGCATGACAACGAGATCATGGCCATACGCGCCGGCGGTGTCAGTATCCTCAAGTTCGTGAAGCCGCTCCTCGTTTTCATCTTCGTGGTATGCCTTTCGTCGCTGCTTCTTTCGGACCGGGTCGCCTCCACGGCCCACTACACGTACCGCCTGATCCTGGAGCAGATCGGCATGGAAAGTCCGGGCGCGGCGCTCGAGGAAGGCATGTTCATCAAACGTTTTAAAAATTTCGTTATCTTCATTTATGAAATTGACAAGAACCACCTGCGCGGGATACGCATCTACCAGCCCCAGGAAGGCCGGCCAACGCGCACGATCGTTGCCGAAAAAGGCGAGCTGATCTCAGACCCTGAAAAAGGGCTGATCCTTTTGGAGCTCGTGAATGGCACGAGCGACGAGCCGGACCCCAAAGAGCCTTCCAAACTCTATAAAGCGAATTTTTCCAAGTATCGCCTGCCGCTCAACGTGACGGACTTGAAAGATGCGGACAACCGGCCCGGGAAGAAGCCGAAGGACATGACAATACACGAGCTTTCGGACGAGATCAAAAGGCTTGGGGAGGCCGGCATCACCGCCACCTACCCGCTCTCCGCGGAGATCCACAATAAGATCGCGCTCGCGTTCTCAAGCCTCGCCTTTATTTTGATCGGAATTCCGCTCGGCATTACCACCCGGCGCGCCGAGAAATCGACCAGCTTCGGCATCAGCCTGGCGCTGATCGTCCTGTACTGGCTGCTTCTGATCGGCGGGAAGACGCTGGCCCAAAAAGGCCTGGCCCCTCCGTTCTTGGCGCTTCAACTCTCCAATTTCGTGGTCGGCGGTTTGGGACTATTCTGCTTTTCCAGGCTCATAAAAAACTGATATGAGGATCCTCGACCGGTATCTCGTCAGAGGTTTTATTTCACCGTTCGTTTATTGCCTCTTTCTTTTCTCGGCCTTATTCATCATCATCGACAGTTTCAACAATCTCGACGAATACATCAAATACGGGTCGAACATCAAGGTCGTCCTGTCCTACTATGTCTTCCTGATGCCGGCGCTTTTGGTGCAGATCGTGCCTGTCTCGATCCTCTTCGCGATCCTCTATCTCCTCGGCAATTTAAACCGCCACAACGAGATCGTGGCTCTCAAGGCCAGCGGCGTGAGCGCGTTCCAGATCCTTGCTCCCTATCTTTTTATGGGGATCCTGATCAGTTTCTCGATCCTTCTCATCAACGAAACGGTCGTGCCCAGATCCACGATCACTTCGACCGCGATCTTTGAAGGGCTCATCCTAAGAGGAAAGAAGAACATGGGCGAGCGCGCGATCCAGCGCGTGGCGCTTTACGGGCAAAAACAGCACATGATCTTCGCCCGAGAGCTGGAGCTCACGAGCAAGGCGCTGCACGACGTGATCATCTTTGAGGAGCACCCCGGTCAGATCCTGCGAACGCAAACGAGGGCCAGAAAAGCCGGCTACGAAAACGGCCGATGGATCTTAAGCGACGTGATCCAGTACACGCAGGATGAAAAAGGGGAAATGGTGGGTGAACCCCGGGTCCTGCCGGAACTGGCGATGGACATCCCGGACAAACCGGAGGATTTCATTCACGAAGCGACCCAGGTCGACTTTATGAGCGCCCGCCAGCTGGCCGAATACATTGAGAAATTAAAAGGCGCCGGAAAAAAACTTATCCACCGGCTGCAGGTGGATTATCATTACAAAGTGGCGCTGCCGTTCGTCAGCTGCATTATCATGCTGGTCGGCGCGCCGTTGGCGATGAACACCCGGCGCGGCAGCGCAATGGTGGGCATCGGCACAAGCTTGTTTGTGGTCATTTTATACTACGGAATAGAATCCATATGCCTTGCGCTCGGGAAAAGCGGAGCGCTCCCCCCGCCTCTATCCGCCTGGTCGGCGAATATCGTGTTCCTATTGGTGGGGATCATTCTCGTCCGGAAAGTCGGTTAAGTGCCCGCTTCCCAGCCCGCGAGATACTTCGCCTGGTCGGCCGTCAGCGTGTCTATTTTGACGCCGAGGCTCTGAAGTTTAAGACGCGCGATATCCTTGTCGATCGCTGCGGGCACCGGGTAGACTTTTTTCTCCAAAGACTCATGGGTGTTCGCGACCCATTCGGCCGAAAGCGCCTGGTTGGCGAAGCTCATGTCCATGACCATCGCCGGATGCCCCTCGGCCGCGCTCAAATTCACGAGCCGCCCCTCGGCCAGCAAAAAAACCCTTTTTTTATTGACCAGCGTGAATTCCCGGACATTTTCACGCATCGGGCGTGTTTTTCGCGCTATCTTCTTCAAATTTTTGATATCGATCTCGACGTCGAAATGGCCTGAATTCGCAACGATCGCCCTGTCTTTCATCTTAAGAAAATGCTCTTTCCGCAAAACCCCCGCGTTGCCGGTCACCGTAACGAACACATCGCCACATGACGCGGCTTCGGCCATCGGCATGACCCGGAAGCCGTCCATGACGGCCTCCAGCGCCCTCAAAGGGTCCACCTCGGTCACGACCACATGGGCGCCCATACCACGCGCCCGGGTGGCCACCCCGCGGCCACACCAGCCGTACCCGCACACAACGACCGTGGAGCCCGCTATCAGGACGTTCGTGGCGCGGAGGATCCCGTCGATCGTCGACTGGCCCGTGCCGTATCGGTTGTCAAAAAAGTGTTTCGTGTCCGCGTCGTTCACGGCGACGATCGGGAACAAAAGCCTCCCCTGCGCCTGTAGGCTTCGGAGGCGGACCACGCCGGTCGTGGTCTCCTCGGTGCCCGCCAGGACATGGCGTCTGTATTTCTCGGGCTCCTTGTGGATCGCCGAGACGAGGTCCGCGCCATCATCCATCGTTACATGAGGCGAGTGTTTGAGCGCCGCATAAATATGCGAATAGTAGGTCTTATGGTCTTCTCCGCGGATGGCGAAGACGGGGATCCCGTAATCCTTCACGAGTGACGCCGAAACATCGTCCTGGGTGCTTAAGGGGTTGGAGGCTACGAGGACCACGTTCGCGCCGCCGGCTTTCAACGTGATCGCAAGGTTGGCTGTTTCGCAGGTCACGTGAAGGCACGCGGAGAGCCGGAGGCCTTTCAAGGGTTTTTCTTTTGAGAATCGTCCGCGGATGAGCTCAAGCACCGGCATCTGCGTCGAGGCCCACTCGATACGCGACCTACCGACTGGTGCCAGCTTGCTATTTTTGATGTCGCACTTCACCCCACCACCTCATTTTTTGCGCCGCTGCAATTTTTGTGCCTGGTAACGGCGCAAGAATCCGCCGCTGGCGGATTCAAAAACCAGGTTTTAAAACGAGGCGGTGGGGTCATTTATTTCAGCGCTTTTCGGAGCTGGGGCACCCTATCCACTTCTTCCCATGAAAAATCCTCTTCGCTGCGGCCAAAGTGGCCATAAGCGGCCGTTTTGGAATAAATGGGGCGACGGAGCTTCAGGTCACGGATGATCCCGTTGGGTGTGAGGTCAAAATTCTTAAGGACCAGCTGGCGGATATCCTCGTCCGATATTTTGCCGCTGCCGAAGGTGTAGACCATCAACGACACGGGCTGCGCGATCCCGATCGCGTAGGCGATCTGGATCTCGCATTTTTTGGCGAGCCCCGAGGCCACGATGTTCTTGGCGATGTAGCGGACCATATAGGAAGCGGACCGGTCCACCTTCGACGGGTCCTTGCCTGAAAATGCGCCGCCGCCGTGAGAGCCCACGCCGCCATAGGTGTCGGCGATGATCTTTCTTCCTGTGAGACCGGAGTCCGCCTGGGGTCCGCCCACTTCAAAACGCCCCGTCGGGTTGATCAGGATCCTTGTTTTTTTCGTAAGGTACTTGGCCGGGATCATTTTGTCGATCGCGTGCTTTTTTATATCGTGAGCGATCTGTGAAAGCGTGGCCTTGCGGTCATGATGAACGCTCACGACCACGGTATCCACGGCCACCGGCCTGCCCTGGGCATATTCCACGGTCACCTGGGACTTTCCGTCCGGCCTCAGGTACGGCAGGATCTTTTTCTTTCGCAGTTCCGCGACGCGGCGCGTGAGTTTATGGGCCAGGGAGATCGGCAACGGCATGTATTCGGTCGTCTCATCGGTCGCATAACCGAACATCATGCCCTGATCGCCGGCGCCTCCGGTATTTACGCCGAGCGCAATGTCCGGGGACTGACCCTGGATCGAAGTGATGACGGCGCATGTCTGATAATCGAAACCGAACACCGGGTCATCATAGCCTATCCGCTTGATCGTGGAGCGGACAATTTTGGGAATGTCGACATAACAGGATGTCGTGATCTCGCCGGCGACAAAAGCAAGGCCGGTTGTCACGAGTGCCTCGCACGCCACGCGGCCGCCCGGGTCCTTGTCCAGAATCGCGTCGAGGACCGAGTCGGATATCTGGTCCGCCACCTTGTCCGGATGGCCTTCGGTCACACTTTCGGACGTAAACAGATAACTCATGCGCTTCATGTAAAAATTCCCTTATTTGTCATTTAAATGGTTGAACAGCTTTCGGGCTTCTTCCAGCGCCTTCAAATCGCCGATATCATACCACAGGCCTTTGAACAAAAAACCAAAAATTGGGACGCGGCGGTAGAGCCACTGCAGGTAGTAGCCGGGCGCGTCCTGCGCCTCCTTCTGGCCCAAATACTCCGCCACGGTCCGCAGCATATTCCGGGGAAAAAAGTAGATCCCCATGCCGATCAGGCTCGACCGGGGATGCTGCGGCTTCTCTTCCATGCCCGTGATCTTCCCGGTCGCATCCATTTCCAACACACCGAACTTTCTGGACGCCCGCTGTGGGTCTCCGATGTCGTACAAACCCACCGAGATCGAGCTTTGTTTGGTTTCGCAGAACTCGACGAACGCTTCGAGACCGCTCTCAAATATATTGTCGCTGGCCAGCATCAATACATCCGTCCGGAGCCTGCATTCCCTGATCAGGAAATCGAAATCGCCGATCGCTCCGAGGCGCGTTTGGTTGGATGTCGTGCCGTCATTCAGGACCCGCACCGGGCATCGAAGATGCGATCGATCTTTCCAGGCGTCCAGCTGTCCGAAAAACTTCGCGTTCGTGACGATCAGTATTTCATCGATCTTCGGAACGGACTCAAGCTTCCGGCACAAGGAGTCGAGGATCGTTCCGCTTCCGACCCGTAAAAGGCACTTTGGGGTGTCTTGCGTTAATGGGTAAAGCCGCGTCGCATAACCTGCGGCGAGAATGACCGCTTTCAATCCGAGTCGCCCTTTCTATTTTTTAAAAGACGGGACTCTTTTCATCAATTCTTCCCTTTGGGTCTTCAAATAACCGACCACCTCCGCTCCCGTCGCCAGCGTCAGCGCGTGCGCGGCAATTTCCTTGGCTTCTTCGTAACTTAGGGAGCGCGTGATCTTCTTTACTTCGGGAAGAAGAAGCGGAGAGGTGGATATTTCATCCAAGCCGAGCCCTAAAAGTACCGGTGTGAGCACCGGATCGCCGGCCATTTCACCGCACATGCCGACCCAGATGTCTTTCTCGTGGCCGGTCTCGATGATCGTCTTTAAAAGACGCAGCACGGCCGGGTGTGCCGGCTCGTACAGGTAGGCGATCTTTTCGTTGATGCGGTCCACCGCCAACGCATACTGGATCAGGTCATTCGTGCCGATACTGAAAAAATCCACCTCCTGCGCAAGGATATCGCAGGTGATCGCGGCGGAGGGGATCTCGATCATCGCGCCCACTTCCATTTGCTCGTCAAACGCCATTTTCCGTGTTTTCAACTCGGCCGTGCACTCCGCCAGCAGCCGATTGGCTTCTTTCAACTCCGCCAGACCCGAGATCATCGGGTACATGATGCGAAGCTTGCCGTGCGCCGAGGCGCGGAGGATCGCGCGGAGCTGTACCTTGAAGATCTCGGGCCTGGCCAGGCAAAACCGGATCGCGCGCCATCCCAGGAACGGGTTCATTTCTTTCGGCATTTCCAGGTGTGAGAGGAATTTGTCGCCTCCGAGGTCGAACGTGCGGATGATCACGGGCTTCGCGCCCATTTTCGAGACCACCTTTTTATACGCGCGGTACTGTTCTTCTTCGTTCGGCAGATCCACGCGGTTTAGGTACAAAAACTCGGTGCGGTAAAGCCCCACGCCGTCCGCGCCGTGCGAGATGGCCGAGTCAACTTCTTCGGGCAATTCGATATTGGCCGCCAGCTCAATGCGCCGGCCGTCCGTCATCACGCAGGGCAAGTCCTTGAATTTTGCGAGCGCTTTGTTGAATTCCAGGTAGCGTGCCTGCTCATGCTTGAATTTCTGGATCTCGACCGCGCTGGGGTTCACGATCACCGTTCCGTGGATGCCGTCGACGATCACGGTGTCACCGTCTTTGATCTCCTGCGTCGCGTACTCAATGCCCACGACGGCTGGGATCTCAAGGGATTTGGCCATGATGGCGGTGTGAGACGTGCGACCGCCGATGTCCGTCGCGAATCCGATCACATTCTTTCGGTGCATGATCGCCGTGTCGCTCGGGGACAAGTCATAAGCCACGAGGATCGTTTTCTTTTTCAATTCCGCGATCGGCGACTTCTGGCTGCCTATGAGATGCCGCAGGATGCGCCGGCCCACGTCGTTGATGTCACTGACCCTTTCCCTCAGATATTCGTCATCGATCTTGAGAAAGGACTGCATGTATTTGTTGAGTACTTGGGAAAAAATATAATCGCCGGTGAATTTGTCTTTTTTGATGCGGCCGATCACTTCTTCGATAAGCGCACGGTCTTCGATGACCAAAAGATGTGCGTTGAATATGTCGCCGTGTTCTTTCCCGATCTCGTGCGTGACCTTGTCGCGGATATTTAGGATCTCGGCTCTCGTTTTCGTCAGCGCGTCCTCGAACCGCGTGATCTCCCGAGGGATCGCCGATTCTCGGATGCTTTGTTTCGGAATGGAGATCTCCTCGCTGCCTACGACGACGGCCTTCCCTATCGCAATTCCCGGAGAGGCGGCGATGCCGTTGAGTTTTTTCATACTAACCGGATCCTTTATGGTTTGGGAGGAATTTCTTCCTCCGGGTCGCTTACAAGAAATCTTTCGAGTTCCCGAACGGCGTCAAGCGCATCCGGGCCGCTGGCCTCGATCTCGACATGGCTTCCTTCACTGGCGGCCAGCATCAAAAGCCCCATGATCGACTTGCCGTTCACTTTCTCGGAACCCTTCTTGACGATAATGTCCGACTCGAACTTATTCGCGATCCTTACAAAAGTGGACGCGGGCCTGGCGTGCAAACCCTGCGGATTTTTGATCTTTATTTTCTTTTTGACCAGCACGCCTAAACCGACCCTCCATCGACCGTCAGGGATATTTTATGCTCCATGCTCCGGCCCGGTTTCAGATCAAAGTTCCTTTGCATCAAAACAGCCAGTTCCTGGTAAGTCCTCTCAAGACCAAGTTCCGACTCCGAAACCGTCTCGATGGGAACGGCCAGGAGCGTGACTTCGTCCCGGGCGGTCAACCGGACCGTGATACCGCGCCAGGAGTCTTTGAATACCCATTCCTTGACGGATGGCTCGCTGATCCCCTTCATCGCGAAGTCGTCGCCGATCGAAAAATTAAACTCGGTCGCAAACGTGAACCGTAAAGGATGGGCGCTTTGGTTCGTAAGTTCGTAGCAAACGGTCATGGAGTTGCCTCCTTCCGGTGTCACGGTCTTCTTCAACCAGAGGACCTGACGCCCGAAGCTCGTCTTCACGGGGTCTTTTCTCTCGAACACAAGTTTTTTCCCGCTTCGCCCGGGTCGTACACGAGCCTTGAACGGAGCGTTCACAAAACCGGCCTTGTCCTCGTAAGAGCACTCGCTGAACTGGAGGCTCGTGATCGGCGCCTCGAACACGTGGTCCATAAAAGAAAGGCGTCGGTAGGGGTCATAACGCAGGTAACGCTCCAAGTTGCTTTCCTTGCTGCCGAGTATTTCATGGATCGAAAGCGGCTCATGGGTCAGCGTCGACGAGGGCTTTTTTTTCAACACGGTTTCATGGTAAGGCTCCTCGAGACGCTGCAGATTACACATCAGGTTGGTGGATATCGGGATAAAATCAAGCTCCTCAAGGCTCCCGCCGTAGCGGGGGTTAAAAAAACTGACGATGTCCTTCTGGCGCAGCTCCCAGCGCTCGCCCGATCCAAGCGCCACGCGCCGGAATTCGGGAGCCGTTTTTTTTCGGGCGCCTGCATGGATCCGGCTGTCCGCCTGGATAAGATTTTCAAATACGGCTGAACGCAGATGGTGCAAATAGAGCCCGCCGAATACGCCGTGCCAATAGGAGCAATTGCACTGCGCCTTGTATAGATTTTCCGTGGCTTTTTGCGCGAGTATCTTTCCGGCGGCGGGGGCCGAGCCGTTCCGGGAGATCGCTTTTTGAAGGTCGGCGCTCACCTGCCACATCCGGTCCCGCATGTATCGGCTCTCAGCGTACTTGTTTAAAAAATTATAAAACCGCCCGCCTGACCACTCCATCATTTCACTGTAACTGGCGTGGGGTATCCTGACGGATCCCTTGGGCTTAAATCGGTCGCGAAACTGCGAGAAGGTGTAGAGCCGTATCGTGTCGTCCTTCTCCACAAGCGTCAAAAAATGATCGAGCCAGCCCTGGCTGTAAACCCAATCAAAGGTTCCCGGCCACATCCCGAATTTTTCGCAGTCATCGGCGAACACCAATACATCTCCGGGCGCGGCGGAACTGGAACGGATAAAATCGAGCGTCTCCTCCGCTTTCCGGAACGGCATGAGGTATCGCAGCTGTTTCATCGAAGCGAATAAATCTATCCCTTTCTCCGCGCCTCCGGTGCGGTAATAGCCGGTCACCGGCAGCGTTTTGCCGGCTTTCTCAAAATGATGATCGTCGAGGATCGTGTACCGAACACCCGCTTCCGCAAGCCCGGGGACGAGCTCCGGGTCCCAGACCCTCTCAGTGAGCCAGGCACCTTGAGGTGCATTTCCAAAAAGCGCCTGGGTCTTCTTCGACATTTTTGCGATCTGCCCCGCAAGGTCCTGCTTGGGGATCATTCCGTATATCGGCTCGTAATAGCCGCCCCCGAGAAATTCGATCTGTCCCCGGCCGGCCATACGTCCCAGGAGCTGCACAAAACCCGCCTGGTGCGACTCGAGCCAGTCGATCAGGCTTCCCGAAAGATGGCACGCGAACGTAAAACGAGGGTGCCGGTCCAACACCTCGAAGAACGGCTTGTAAGATCGTTCGAACGCCTCGCTGAATACCGAATCAAAGTTCCCCACCGGCTGATGCGCATGAACGCAAAAAATGAAGCTTTTAGACATGGTTTCGGGCATAGACGACCTTCCGGCGGTGTTTCTCCAGATCAGCCGCTTTCTTTTTGAAGTCCTGGGTGACATCGACGATCAGTTTTGAAAGTTTCCTCGGGTTATGGCGGATCATGTCAACGCTGTTTTGGACGTCGGATTCGATGACCTCGTAGCCAAGCGCCCGGATACGGCTCACATCGGGGTCCACTGGAAAGGCTTGCTCTTTTTCGTATTTTCGCAAAGAGCTTTGCGCGATCCGCCCGACGTTCACCATCACGTGGGTCAGGATGTCGGGGCGCGTATGCTGGACGAGCGTATTCACATGGTCGAATGCGGAGAACCGGTCCGTTTCATGAGGCTGTGTCATCACGTTGCAGATGTAAATTTTTGGCGCTGCCGCCCGCGCCAGCGCATCCGCCAAATTTTCTATGAGCAGGTTGGGCAGGATGCTCGTGTACAAACTGCCGGGGCCGATCACGATGCCGTCGGCGTTCTGGACCGCTTGAAGCGCGTCTTCGGTCGCACTGCAGCCTTCGGGCTTCAGATAAAGTTTTTCTATGGGTTCGGTCGCTATGGAGATATTGCTCTCGCCTTCCGTTTGAGTGCAGTCCTTGTGCAGGGCGACGAGCGTCACCCTCTTTAACGTCGAGGGCACGACGCGCCCTCGGATCGCCAAGATCTTGCTCGAGGCCGTGATCGCCTTCTCAAAATCGCCCGTCACCTTCAGCATCGCCAAAATGAAAAGATTCCCAAAGCTGTGCCCCTCCAGTTCGCCCGCTTCCTGGAAGCGGAATTGAAAAAGATCGCTCATGATCGGCTCGGCATCCGCCAGCGCCACGAGGCAATTCCGGATATCACCCGGAGGAGGGATGTTGAACTGGCTCCTCAACCGTCCGGAGGAGCCTCCGTCATCGGCCACCGTGACGATAGCCGTGATGTTGGACGTGAATTCCTTCAAGCCGTGCAATAGCACGGAAAGCCCCGATCCCCCGCCGATGGCTACGATCTTTGGCCCTCTCTCGAGGTAGCGTTTCTGGTACATGATGTTCACCAATTCGCCCTCCCTTTGGGGCAAGAGGACCGTGACGACCGATTTGATGATCTTCCGGACACTGACGACGACGAGCGCGGCACCGAACAGCACGACGAGGCTGCCGCTCGTTTTCTGATTGTCGATGATCGTCAGCACAAATCCCATCGAGCACAGGAGCGTGCCGAATGCGCACAAAAGCACCCAGCGCTTCACTTTCATGCCGGGATATAGCCACTTGAACAGGCCCAAAACAAACTCCATTCAGCGTTAAGGGGTAAGCGATAAGCAAACCTTCTTGCTTATCGCTTAACGCTTACGACTTACCGCTGTTTTTAAGGTTTCTTAGCGTCTTCTTCTTTGATAAGCTTCAGAACGGTCTTTTCATCCGTCGTGGCTTTCAAAGACTCCCTGAAATATTTGTCCTTAAGAAGCCGGGATATCCGGGCGAGGCCTTTGAGATGCGGCCCCGCGGAGTCTTCGGGAGCAACCAGTAGAAAAAGAAGATAAACCGGTTCACCGTCGAGCGCTTCGAAGTTGATCCCCCCATGGCAGATCCCGAAGGCGGCGACTAATTTTTTCACGGCGTTGGTTTTGCCGTGCGGGATTCCGACACCCTGACCGATGCCGGTGCTGCCGAGCGTCTCGCGATTCATGAGGACCTGGATGAGTTCGTCTTTGCCTCGTATCCCCTCGGCTTTCGCGAGCACCTCGACGAGCTCCCGGATCGCCGCTTCCTTGTTCGTGGCCTTCATATTCGCAATCACCGCTTTTTCATTCAGGAAATCTATGATTTTCATTTTTAAATGATGACTCCACTTGGTTGATGCTGCTTTGATCCTTCGTCGGCGCTTGGGCGCCTCCTCAGGATAAATTCGCGCGGGCGACTTGACGTTCCTTGTTAGGAACGTAAGTCGCGCGCTCATTTAAACTGGAGCGGGAGAAGGGATTCGAACCCTCGACCTCAACCTTGGCAAGGTTGCACTCTACCGCTGAGTTACTCCCGCAAAACTTGTCTAGCCCTTCCTGGGCTGCGCTCCTTTGACTTTTGAGTCTTTGGGAATGAAATAACGCTTGCCGATCCGCTCATAATTGATCCGGCCTTCACGTATCAATTTGTGGACTCCTTGACGTGTGATACGAAGCTTCTTGGCAAATTGGGTTGGGGTTAGGAAATTCTCAAGCATGAGACAGGATTATAGAGTATCCGTTTACGAATGTAAACGCTTATTTCCCCCGGAAAGACAAATTAATTAAAGCAGTGCTTTTTCAGGATGGAATTTTCCTAGCCTACGGTGGGTTTTACGTGGGCGGAAGAGGATTCGCCGCCTTCCGCTCGCGTCCAGTGGACGCTCGCTCCA
>CAYJVC010000024.1:0-26353 GCA_964373505.1 uncultured Planctomycetia bacterium | reverse complement strand
CATCCTGAGCCCATTCGCTACGCTCAGGGTAAACTCCGCGAAGGATCTCGTTTTTTGAGATTCTTCGGCAACTCCGTTGCCTCAGAATGACGCGGCTTACGGTATCGCAGGTTCGGTTGGCGCGCGGCCGTCACTTCGTCGATGCGCCCGACCGGTGTCGTGTGCGGGGCGTCCAAAACGATCTGCGGGCTTTCACGGACCTCACGGTCTATTTCAAAAAGTATTTTCACAAATTCATCGAGCGTCTCTTTGGATTCGGTCTCCGTCGGCTCCACCATCATCGCTTCTTCAACCACGAGAGGAAAATAAATGGTCGGCGCATAGACGCGAAAATCCAAAAGGCGCTTGGCAATATCGAGCGCCTTCACACCCAGCTTCTTCTGCTTTTTAGCCGACATCACAAATTCATGCATGCAGTGGCCGCCGTAAGGCACCTCAAAAATTTCCCCCAGACGCGCCTTCAGGTAATTGGCGTTCAAGATAGCGTTTTCCGACACTTCCTTCAGCCCGTCCCGGCCGAGTGCCTTGATATACGCGTAAGAGCGTATGACCGCGCCGAAGTTGCCGTAAAAGGAGCGGAGCTTTCCGATAGAATGGGACGCTGATCTTTCTAAAATGTATTTGTCCTCTTCCTTTAATATACGCGGCGCCGGCAAAAACTTGACCAGGTCCTTTTTGACGCCCACGGGCCCCGAACCGGGCCCGCCCGAGCCATGCGGCACTGCGAATGTCTTATGGAGATTGAGGTGAACAATATCGAACCCCATGTCCCCCGGGCGTGAGATGCCTAAGAGCGCGTTCATGTTCGCGCCGTCATAGTATAAAAGCCCGCCCGCCTTATGGACGAGCCCTGCGATCTCAAGGATATCCTGCTCAAAAAGACCGAGCGTGTTGGGATTGGTCATCATGAGGCATGCCACATCGCCGGAAAGCTTCGCTTTAAGGTCTTCCACGTCCACGAGGCCCCTGCCATTCGTCGCCACCTGCACCACTTCGTACCCGCACAAAGCGGCGGACGCGGGGTTCGTGCCGTGCGCGGAATCGGGGATCAACACTTTGGTCTTCTTTTGCCCACGCAGCCTATGGTAAGCGCTCGTGACAAGAAGCCCGCAAAATTCGCCGTGCGCACCGGCGGCCGGCTGAAGCGTAAACTCGTCCATGCCGGTGATCTCAGACAAAAGAAGCTGCATCTCATAGAGCACCTTAAGCGCCCCCTGGATCTCGTCTTCATCCTCGTAGGGGTGGATCTGGGAATAAGAGGTGGACGCGGCGATCGCATCGAGCACCTTGGGGTTGTATTTCATCGTGCAGGAGCCGAGCGGATAGAAATTGGCATCCACGCAGAAATTCTTCCGGGATAAATTGGTGAAATGGCGCACGACATCGAGCTCCGAAACCGAGGGCAGGGCCGGCTCCTTCTTCCGGAGAAACTCGTCAGGAATAGCCTTGAGGAAATCGGCCTGGTTTTTGTTGATCGCCGGAAGCCAGCTTGCGTGGTTCAATGAATGTTTTTCAAAAATAAGTTCGCTCACCCCATCCCCTGTTTGGTTCGCGTACGCGAACCGATCCTTTGGATCGTTGCAAACAGGGGATGGGGTCATAAGAACGGCGGGTCGAACGATCCTTCGATGGCGGATGCCAGGTGCCCTAGGTCCTCCTTTGTCCTTTTTTCCGTAACCGCCACAAGATACCCCGACCGAAGCTCGGGGTACCAGCGTTCCACCGAAAGCGGCCCGAGGATCCGGTGCGTTCGCAGGTTTTTCTTCAGATGATTCTTGTCCCGGTCGATGAGCACGACAAATTCGTTAAAGAACGGCTTCCTTGAGAATTCTCGCACGCCCTTGATTTTCAGAAGCCGCTCGTAGGTCTCGTGCGCATTTTGAATATTGAGAAGCCCAAGCTTTCGAATGCCCTCCTTGCCGAGCAGTGCCAGATAGATCGCGCCTTTCAGCGCGCAAAGCGCTTGGTTCGTGCAAATATTCGATGTGGCCTTCTCCCGTCGAATATGCTGCTCCCGCGCCTGGAGCGTCAGAACAAAAGCCCGTCGCCCCATTTTGTCGACCGTCATTCCGGCAATGCGTCCCGGGATCTTCCTCAGAAGCTCGTCCTTGACGGTGAAAAACCCGAAGTGCGGTCCGCCGAATGAAATCGGGTTCCCGAGTGATTGTCCTTCCCCCACGGCGATGTCCGCGCCGTATTCGCCGGGCGGCGCCACCACTCCGAGCGAGATCGGGTTCACGCAAGCGACGAGAAGCGCGCCGTTCTTGTGGGCCAGGTCCGAGATCTTCCGGACCTCTTCCAGGATCCCGAAGAAATTGGGCTGTTGGATGACCACGGCCGCCGTGTCCGTATCGATCGACCGCGAAAGCGCCTGGAAATCCACGGCGCCCTCCTCCATAGGGATCTCCAGGATCTCGGCATCGACGAATGAAAGATAAGTCTTCACCACCTGCCGGTACTCAGGGTGGACCGTGGAAGGGATAAGGATCTTATGTTTCCCACTCGACCGTATCGCCAAAAGCGCGGCTTCCGCCAATGCCGAGGCGCCGTCGTACATGGATGCGTTAGAAACGTCCATCGCCGTCAGCTCGCAGATGAGCGACTGGTACTCGTACATGCTCTGGAGCGTACCCTGGCTCGCCTCCCCCTGATAGGGCGTGTAGGCCGTGATGAATTCGCCGCGCAGGGCCAAACGGTCCACAACGGCGGGGAAAAAATGGTCGTAATTGCCGGCGCCGAGGTACGGGATATGGTATTTAAAGTTTTTATTCAGGTGGCCCGTCTCATCAAGCTCCCGGTCGAGCTCCAGCTCCGAGATACCGTTTGGGATCTTAAGCTCGAAATCCTTAAGACGCTTCGGAATATTGGAAACAAGCTCCTCAAACGAGGAAACGCCGATAGCCTTCAGCATTTCCTTTTTATCCTGCTCGGTGTTGGAGATGTATTGCATGAACTAGTGGGTGGCGTCCTTTACCTGGTTGTACTGCTCTTCAGTGAGAAGCGAACCAAGCTCCGCCGGATCAGAGCATTCGATCTGAAAAAGCCAGCCTTCTTCATAAGGCGACCGATTCACGAGCTCGGGCGAGTTCTTAAGCTTGTCATTGACCTTCACGATCTTTCCGGATAGCGGCGCGTAGATATCGAATGCGGCCTTCACGGATTCGATCACCATTGCTCCACCCTTCTGTTTCACGGCGCCGCCGACCATTGGAAGCTCAACAAATACGACGTCCGAGATCTCCTTTTGCGCATGGTCCGAGATGCCGACCGTCGCGGTCTTGCCGCTCAAGCTCACCCATTCGTGAGTCGCCGTGTACTTTAACTTAGATGTATCAATCATATTTGAATCCTCTCATCGTCATTCTGAGCACATTCGCTTCGCTCAGTGTAAACTCCGCGAAGAATCTCAAAAAAGAGATCCTTCGGTCGCCTTCGGCGACCTCAGGATGACAATCTTACCGTCTATGTTTTAAAGGGACAAATGGGCGCTTGACCACTTCCGCCTTCACGAGACGGCCGTGAATTTCAATTTCGATCGCAGTGCCGGGGCTTTCGAAGCACCGCTCCACATAACCGAGGCCGACATTATACCCCACGGTGGGTCCGAACGAGCCGCTCGTCACGATGCCTATCCTCTTGCCTTCGGAATAGATCGGATAATGTTCGCGCGCAACCGGCTTATCCAGCATTCTAAAACCGACGAGCGTGCGCTTCGGTCCTTCTTCTTTCTGTTTCAGGAGAGCGCTGCGCCCTACAAAATCGCCCTTAGTGAAGGAAATGGCCCAGCCAAGGCCCGCCTCAAGAGGTGTGGTGGTTTCATCGAGATCATTCCCGTAAAGCGCATTCCCGGCCTCCAGCCTCAGCGTGTTCCTTGCACCCAGGCCGGCCGGCCGCGCGCCTTCCGCACTGCCATCCACGATGAGCCTATCCCATAAAGCGGGGCAAAGCTCATTCGAAGAAAATAACTCAAAGCCATCCTCGCCGGTGTAGCCGCTCCGGGAGACCCAAACAGGCTGGCCCTTGAATTTCTCTTCCTTAAAATGATAATAGCGCAGCGCTTTCAGCTGAAAACCAAAAAGCGCCTCGAGGATCCCCTCGGACCGGGGCCCTTGCACCGCCAGGCACGCCGTCTGGCCGCTTTGGTCCGAGAGTGTGACGCCTTCGTTCGCGTATTTCCGGAACTCCTCAAAGTCCTTTTCGATATTCGAGGCGTTGACGATCACGTAAAAATCGGTTCGGGAAGCCTGGTAAACCAAAACGTCATCGAGCGCTTTCCCCGCTTCGTCGCAAAGAATACTGTAAAGGATCTTATTGTCTTCTGATTTGTTCAGATCATTCGAAAGGCGATTCTGCAGAAATTCGAACGAGCCCTCGCCCTGGACGCGGACTTCCCCGAGATGCGACACGTCAAAAACGCTGCAGGATTCCCTCGTCCATTCGTGTTCGGTGAGGATGCTTGTATAATAAACCGGAAGGGCGAAACCGCCGAAGTTGACGATTTTGCCGCCGAGGGCGGTGTGGCGGTCGTATAGAGGTGTTTTTTTGAGGGGTTCCATTTCCGAAAGAAGGGTCATTATTCTTAAACTGTCTAATTCAGAATAAAATAAAGTTGTCATTTCGAACGAAGTGAGAAATCTCATCAAGTCATGTGATGAGATCCCTGCCTGTCCGGCAGGCAGGTCTCGGTCGCCTGCGGCGACCTCGAGATGACACAACGTAGGCTAATTTATCACAAAATTTTAGCCAAATCTATATGTTTGAGGAACGCTTTTCCCGCGCAGTTGGCGGCACAGCTTTTCATATACGGAAAAAGGCCGAGCGATGGGATTTTCGTGATCTTGAAGACAACCTGGGGGTTTGTTTTTTCCGGGATGGACAGGTTGCCGCCGCTCAAGCGGTTAAAGACGATGCCGGCCGGCCTGATCCTGCGGCGCTTCAAGGCCTCAACGCTTAAGAGCGAATGGTTGATCGCCCCCAATCCCGACCGTGAGACCAAAACGGTCCTCGCCTTGAGAAGCCGAATGAGGTCGATCACGAAGAAATCCTCCTTTATCGGCACAAGAAGTCCTCCGCAGCCTTCAATGACCAGCGCGTCATATTTCTTCTGCAGCGTTTTGAAAGCGGTCTTGATCTTCCCTAGATCGATCTTCACCCCTTCCATCGAGGCGGCGACATTCGGGCTCAAAGCATGCTTCAGAAAAACGGGATTCACCAAATCCATGTTTTCCCGGATCCCCGCGCAGCTCATCAGAAACTCCGCATCCTCCCGCCCTCCGCAGGACACCGGCTTCATTACGCCGACACTATAGCCTTTAAGCCTTAGTGCCGAGGCAAGGCCTCCGGCAATGATCGTTTTACCGACAGCCGTATCGGTACCCGTTACAAAAATGGTCGCCATAAACTAAATTTTATCCTGTAACTATCTCTATACACTTATAAACCACACGGCAGAGCTTTCGGAGCTCGTGTTCTTTAATGGACAGCGGCGGCATGAGCACGACAACGTTGCCGAGCGGTCGGATCATCACGCCGCGCTCCCGCGCCAAAAGACCTACACGGGCGCCTCTTTTTTCTGCCAGCGGATACGACTCTTTGGTCGTCGGGTTTTTGACGAGCTCGATCCCCGCCATAAAACCCGCCTGCCGGACGTCGCCGACATGAGGCAAGCGCTTGAACTTCCAAAGCTCCTCTTCCAAAATACGGATCTTCGGCCTTAATTTTTCAAGCGTTCTTTCCTTCTCAAAAATTTCAAGGTTCGCCAGCGCCGCCGCGCAGGCCAGCGGGTTCGCCGAGTAGGTATGGCCGTGAAAGAAATGCTTAAGCTCTCCGTAATCCCCGAGGAATGCGCGGTAAACCTTGTCGGTCGTGAGCGTGGCGGAAAGCGGCAGATACCCGCCCGTGATGCCCTTGGCCACGCACAGGAGGTCAGGCGAGACATGTTCCCCTTCGCACGCGAACATCGTGCCGGTGCGGCCGAAGCCCGTCGCGACCTCATCGGCTATGAGGAGCACACCGTATTTCCTCGTGAGTGCCCGGAGTCTTGACAAATAACCTCTCGGCTGTTTCAACATCCCCGCCGCCCCCTGCATCAGCGGTTCCACAACGAGCGCGCAAATTTCGGAATGGTGTTTTTTCAACGCGCGCTCCACTTTATCCGCGCAAAAACGCGCATACTCCCCCTCAGTGCCGCAGAACGTGTCCCGGTAAAAATAAGGCGCGTCGACCTTGAGTGTTTTAAAAAGAAGCGGGCGGTAAACCTCGTGGAAGAGATCAATGCCTCCGACACTTACGGAACCCAGCGTATCCCCGTGATAGGCGTTGTTTAATTTTAAAAATGTCTTCTTGCGCTTGAGGCCCTTCGATTGCCAGTACTGATAGGCCATCTTGAGCGCCACCTCGACGGAGGCCGAGCCCGAATCCGAATAAAAAACTCGGCGTAGACCCCGCGGAGCGATCCCGACAAGTTTCTTGGCAAGTTGTATGGCCGGTACGTTCGAAAGGCCCAGGAACGTGGTGTGCGCGATCCTGCCGAGCTGGGACCTAATGGCGCCGTCTATCTTCTTTACGCGGTGCCCGTGCACATTGCACCACAGGGACGATACGCCGTCCAGATAACGCCGTCCCCGCGTGTCGATCAACGTGTTGCCCTGCCCCTTTTCGATCACGACGACCGGCGCTTCGCGCCACTCCTTCATCTGCGTGAATGGGTGCCAAGTGTACGTCTTATCCCACTTTTCAAGTTGTTGCCACGACATCATCTCTTTAACCTCATCTTCTTGAAGGCACCCACAAGCGCCTCAAGGTGTGATCTCTCATGCGTAGCCATCAATGAAATACGTATCCTATCCGTGCCTTTGGGAACGGTGGGCGGACGGATCGCCGGCGCGAAGATCCCGGATCTTCCTAAAAGATCTTTTGCCTTTAAAGCTTTTCTTGTATCCCCGATCAAAACAGGGGTCACGGGCCCTTCGGAACCCATCAAGTCAAATCCGAGCTCCGTCAATTTTTCTCTCACCCATTTCACGTTTTGCCACAGCTTTCCTCGTAAAACCGGATCTTTTCGGATCATTCGGATCGCCTGAATCGCGGCCGCGGAAGCCGCAGGCGCCGGCGCTGTTGTATAAATAAATTCACGGCACCGGTTCACAAGGTATTCGCGAAGTGTTTTCTTCCCCGCGATATAGCCCCCAACACTCCCGAGCGATTTGCTTAAAGTACCCATTACGATATCGATCTGGCCCTGCAGTCTAAAATGTTCGGAGAGCCCGGCGCCGGTCTTGCCGTAAACACCCGTCGAATGCGCCTCATCGACCATAAGAAGCGTCCCCTGGTCCCGGCAGACCTCCAGCAGTTTGTCCAAAGGCGCCACATCCCCGTCCATGCTGAAATAAGCGTCCGTCAACACAAGCCGCCGGCGAAATTCCTTCGCACGTTTCAAAAGCCGGGAAAGTTCGGAAATGTCTCTGTGCGGATAGACCCAGAGCTTGGCTCTCGAAAGCCTTGCCGCATCAATGAGGCTCGCATGGTTCAGCCGGTCACACAGCACGACATCCTTTTCATCCAAAAGGCTTGTCACGACACCCAGAGCGGCCAAGTACCCCGAAGAGAAAACCGTGGCTGCCTCTTCGCTTTTAAAACGTGCGAGCGATTTTTCAAGCTCCTCATGAATCCTCAGGTTACCCGAGATCAGCCGCGAGGCGCCGCTTCCGGCGCCCCATTTCTCTAAAGCCCCCTTAGCAGCTTGGATAATTTTGGGATGAGTCGAAAGTCCAAGGTAATTGTTGGAAGAAAAATTTAAAAAAGTTCTTCCAGCGATCTTTATAACAGCATCATTTGGCGAGGATAATGTGAC
Source organism: uncultured Planctomycetia bacterium (assembly GCA_964373505.1). Classification (GTDB taxonomy): domain Bacteria; phylum Omnitrophota; class Gorgyraeia; order 2-02-FULL-51-18; family 2-02-FULL-51-18; genus CAYJVC01. Next base: position 18,501 of record CAYJVC010000024.1, on the reverse strand, counting down.
AAGCGACCTGAGGAGATTCTTCTTCCGAAGATCCTTGAGCTCTTCATTCAATTCTCTAAAAGACATGGGTCTTGAACAGCTATGGCGACATCTGCGGGTCCTGCCGCTGCGGCAGCCCCATTCGTTCTCGCGTCACTGCGGAGCGCTGCGAGCGAATGGGGCGCCCCGCCTCCGCGTCACCCGCAGATGTCGCTACTCTGAAACCTAAGTCCTTCAGCATCTGAATATCCTGAGCGGGATTCCGTCCCATCGTCGTGAGGTAATTGCCGAGGATGAGCCCATTGGCGCCCGCCTGCATGGCCATGGCCTGAAGGTCCCTCAAATTCACCTCGCGTCCTCCGGCGATCTTGATCGTGCTCTTCGGCAGAACGAGCCGATAGATCGCGATGTATTGGATGATCTCAAGAGGCGAAAGTGGGGTGACGTCCCCGAGTGGCGTGCCGCGCCGTGGGTTCAGGATATTGATCGGCACGCAGTGCGCGCCTATTTTCTTAAGCTCGAATGCCAGATCGATCCTGTCTTTCGGCGTCTCGCCCATCCCGAGGATCCCGCCCGAGCAGGGGTGGATCCCGGTGTGCCGCACCATCTCGACATGGTTCATCCGTTCCTGAAACGTGTGCGTCGAGCAGATCTTGTCAAAATAACCGCGCGAAGCCTCCAGGTTGTGATTGTTGCGGTAGAGCCCCGCTTCCTTGAGCTGCCGCATTTGTTCGCCGGTCAGGAAACCGAGCGAACAATCCACAAAGAGCCCGGTTTCGGAGGAGACGCGCCGCACGGCCTCGAGCACCACTGCAAATTCCTTCCCGTTCGTAGCTCCCCAGCCGCTCGAGACCATGCAAAACTCGGTGGCGCCCATCGCCTCGGCTTCTTTCGCCTGGGCCACGATCTCATCGACGCTAATTTGAGGATAGACCGGCGCATCCGTTTTATAATGCGCCGACTGCGCGCAGAATTTGCAGTCTTCGCTGCAGTTCCCGCTTTTAATGTTCGACAAAGCGCAGGACTCCACCTCGTCCCCCACGAACCGCTGACGTACCTCGTTGGCTACGGCCGCCAGATACGGGATCTCGGCGCCCGAAAGCTCCGTGAGCCTCAGCGCCTCCTCGTAGGGCACCTCACGACCGGCCAGCACCTCCTGCCTCAGCTTCAAGATCAATTCCAGCACTTTGACCTCCCTTTCAATTGTCAACCTGAACTATTTTTTTAGTTCACATTAGACTCAAAAAAAAGGATCGCGCGGGCTTCACGCGGCGTTATTCTCCGGCTGCGCGGGTCCGGGAGCGGAAGGGCCCGTCTTTTTCCTGTCGCGATATTTCTGCATGTACGCGCGCATGTATTGCCGGTACTCTTCGCCGTGCGCCTGGCGGTAGGCGCGCACCTTTTCGGGGTTTCTCTGCCGCCACTCCCGGGAGCGTTTGCGCTGGGCCTCAAGCCACTGGAACCCTTTGGATTCATCGTACTTGAAATAGTTGGGGTTTTTCGCGCGCCACGAACGCATGCTGTCCAGCTGCCGTTTCTTCTGGCATTCGGGATTGGAACAAACCGTCTGACGCGGCGAGTACTTGTTCGGGGTGAAACTCGTATGGCAATACTGGCAGGTGCGCGGGTCCATCAAACGCTGATAAAGTAATTCTGGGCCACGAGCGCGGCCGCGCCCAATGCGACGCCGTTCTCTCCCAGCTGCGAGGGGATGATGCGAAGCTTGTCCATCGCTTCGGGGATGGCGGCCTGTTTCACGAAGTCCCTGACCGCGTCGAGAAACGGCGCGCCTCCTATTTCGATCCCGCCGCCCAGAATAATGATCTCCGGGTTGAAAAGATTGACTAAAAAGGCGGCCTTTCGGCCCAGTTTCGCGCCGGCTTCCTTCAGGATCTTATTCGCGAGCGGATCTCCCATCTCGCCGGCCTTGGCCACCGTCAAGACGGTTATCTTCCCGGCGTTCCCGTTCACGAGCGAATAAATTTTGGATTTCGGGTTTTCTTTCTCGAGCGCGACCGCGCGCTTGGCGATCCCCAGGTCCAGGCTCCATAGGCCGGACTTATAAGACTCAATCACCATGCCTTTCGGGTCTTCCTGCTGGATGTCAAAAAGCCATTCACCCGCGCAGCCGTTGGCGCCCCGGTAGATCTGGCCGTTGATCATGAACCCGCACCCGGACCCCGAATAAAGATAGATCGCATGCTGCACGCCGAGTCCCCGACCGTACCATTCCTCTCCAAAAACGGCGGCGTTCGCGTCGTTGTCGACAAAGGTTGGGATGCCGAACTGCTCCTCGAATATCCCGTGGATCGACACGGAGATCGAAAGGTCCTCCTCCAGAAGCCCCACCGGCCAGCGCACGGTGCTGGTCTCCCTGTTGAAAATGCCGGGGATCCCGATACCGATGCCATGGATCTTCCCGGTATCAACCTTGGACTTCTGGATCAGTTCCTTCACGAGGTCCGTCATGGAAAAAACCAGCGCCTCTCCGGACTGAAGCGGCCTTTCCCTTTTAACGCTGAAGAGGGTGTCACCCTTCAGATTGCACAGGACCGCGATCATGTCCACGATATTAAGCCCCACCCCGATCACGAAAACCGCGGCCGGATTTAAATCCACGAGCGTGGGTTTGCGGCCTCCGCTCGAGACGTCGATCCCCACCTCTTTGATCACGCCCTTTTTGATGTACTGGTCTACGTAACTGGTGACCGTCACGATGTTGAGGCCGATGAGACGTGAGATCTCGGCCCGCGCAATCGGGCCTTTCTTGCGGATCGTATCCAGGATCTGCAGGTTTTTCTTTTCGTGATCGTTGAGCTCTATCTGGTCTAAAAGCCTTCTCTTCGAGACTGTGGGCATCCGGTGTTATACCTCCGCAAAAAGTTCCTGAGTGACCAAACACACGGCGCCAAACGCCACCGCGTCTTCACCCAACCGTGATAAAATGATTTTGACCGCGCCTGCCGCCTCTTCCATCACGAGCTGCTTCACGACGCGCCGGACCACATTGAGCACAAGCTCCCCTCCCTTTTCAATGCCTCCGCCCAACACCACCACCTCCGGGTTAAAAAAATTGGTGAGGTAGGCCACTTTGAGCGCAAGCCTTGTGCAACCTTCCTCAACTGCTTTCACGGCAAAGGGATCGCCGGTCTTCGAGGCTTCGAACACCATGGCGAGATCGATTTTTTCGGGATCCTTGCCGCAAAGCTCCCAGAGCTTGGTTTTGGGGTTGTCCTTTTTCATTGCCCCTTTCACGCGACGGCAGATCCCCAGGTCCAAACCATCGGATTTAAAGAAATCCGTCCCGTCCACCCACGGCTCCAGCATCAAGCCGTCGCGGTTGTCGAGGTTGAGTTGTATCTCCCCGGCGCTCCAGCTGGAACCCCAAAAAAGGTCATTGTTCGCGATGATGCCGGAGCCGACATCCGAATAAAAATAAAGCACGTTCTCATCGTCGATCCGGAGGCTCTGTTTTTTCTCGGCCAGCGCCGCCAAATTCGCGTCGTTGCCCACGGACACAGGCACTTTAAATTCCTTCTCGAGGATGGCTTTCGCGGTCGCGTAACTGCCCACGGTCCTGCCCCGCAGCACATCGGTGTCACGGATGGTTCCCGCGTTCTTGTCGATCACGCCCGAAATTCCAAGGCCGATCCCCTTGATTTTTTCGATCGGGAGCTTGGAGCCCTCGACCACGTTCCGGACAAGCTTCACGGCCTCCGCAATCACAACCTCCATGTGTCCTTCCGGCCTTTTGACCTTTTGCTTGAAGAGGATCGCCGGGACGAGGTTCGTCACGAAACCCAGAATATGCGTCGGGCCTATCTCGACGCCCACGAGACTTCCCCAATCGGCGTTCAGCTCTATAAGCTCGGGGCGCCTGCCGCCGCTTGAGATATCCAGCCCCTTTTCAATCACGAGCTTCTGGTCAATATAATGCTCGACGTAATTGGAAACCGTGACGATATTGAATTGGGTGATGCGAGAGATGTCGGTCTTCGCGATCGGACCGTTGCGGCGGATCACATCCAGGAGGATGATATTTTTACGCTCGCGATCGGTCAAGTAATCGTTCTTATAGAGGGATCTATAGGCCATTGTATTGTAGTGGGTTAATTATAGCTCAAAACTTAGAAACTTAAAAAAGATTCTTAAAAATAAGTTAAGCAAAACCCCCTGCCCCAACGGACAGAGGGTTTTGTTAATCTTTTACAATTAAACGTCGAAATACAGGTAGAACTCGTACGGATGGGGACGAAGCCTCACTTTCGGAAGCTCCTGCCGCTTGTACTCGAGCCACACCTCCACGACGTCCTTCGTGAATACATCGCCTTTCAAAAGGAACGCATGATCTCTCTCGAGCGCCTCGAGCGACTCCTCGAGAGAGCCCGGCACCGTGGCGATCTTCGCCTTTTCGTCGTCCGAGAGCTCATACGTGTTCTTCTCCAGCGGCTTGCCCGGGTCGATCCTATTTTGGATGCCGTCTAAACCAGCCATCAACATGGCCGAAAACGCCAGGTACGGATTGCATGACGGATCCGGCGGGCGAAACTCGATGCGCTTGGCCTTCGGGTGGTCCGTGTACATTGGGATGCGGCAAGCAGCCGAGCGGTTGCGCGCCGAATAAACCAGGTTCACGGGCGCTTCATAACCGGGCACCAAACGCTTGTAAGAATTGGTGGTCGGGGCTGCAAATGCGAGGATCGTGGCCGCGTGCTTCAAGAGCCCGCCGATATACCACTTGCAAAGCTGGCTGATTCCCGCATAACCGTTCTTGTCGGCAAACAACGGGGTGCTTTCCTTAAATAGGCTCTGATGCGTGTGCATGCCGGAGCCGTTGTCCCCGAAAAGCGGCTTCGGCATGAACGTCGCCACCTTGCCGCGTTTTCTGGCCACGTTCTTCACGATGTATTTGTACATCATCATCGTGTCCGCGGTCTTCACGAGCGAACTGTAACGGATATCAATTTCCGCCTGACCCGCCGTCGCGACCTCATGATGCTGCTTTTCAACCGGAATTCCGGCCTCGATCATCTTGAGGATCATTTCGCTCCTCAAGTCCTGCATCGAATCATGCGGCGGAACCGGGAAGTAGCCTTCCTTGAAACGGGGCTTATACCCGAGGTTCGGCTTCTCATCACGGCCCGAGTTCCATTCGCCTTCGCTCGAATCGATGAAATAATAACCCGAATTCTCGGTCTGGTCAAAACGCACATCGTCAAAAACGAAGAACTCGGCTTCCGGCCCCCAGTAACTGATCGTCGCAATGCCGGTCGTTTTAAGATACGCCTCGGCTTTTTTGGCGATATAACGAGGGTCCCGCGAGTAAGGCTTTCTGGACAAAGGGTCGAAAATATCGCAGATCACGCTCAAGGTCGGTATTTCGCAGGCGGGATCGACGACGGCTGTGGAGGGGTCGAGGAAAAGATTCATATCCGATTCCTGGATCTTTTGGAACCCGCGGATCGAGGAGCCGTCAAAACCGATGCCGTCGGCCCAAATGCCTTTGCGATGATCCTTTTCGAGCTCGCCGATCGGAATCGAAAAATGCTGCCAAAGCCCCGGCAGGTCGTTGAACTTCAGATCCACGATCTGGATTTTGTGCTCTTCGATGAACTTCCATATCTTTTTCACCGCCTCCTCCGTGGTTGGGGCGTGAAGATAGGAGTTCACCGATTTGCCGGCCGCGAGGCCGTTCCGGGAGTTGGAAACTTGTAACCGCTTTGATTTGGATAATGCCGTTGTTGACGCCATTGCTCTGCCTCCACTTGTGTTTGAATTTTCTGCCTTGAACGACCCGCCTTCGCAAACTTGCCGTCTGAAAACCATCTACAGGAATTTACGAGACCGCGTTTGGATAAGCTACTCCTGATCGGCAAAACTGTCAATCAATAAAAATCGAAAATGGGCGATCCGGCCGCCTATTGACCCCAAATATACCCGAAGCTCATAACAGCGGATTGTCAAAGAAGTTACAAATAAGTTACAAAAACTTGAGCCGCAGAAAGTTGTATAACCTATTGTATAATAATGGGTTACAATGCCTCAAACAAGTACTTTGAGGAGTTCCTGATAATTTTTCGCGATCTTGAATTCCGGGAACTCTTTGGCGATCTTAGGCGGCGGATTGAACAGCACGCCCTTGTCGGCAGCCTTCAGCATCGACACGTCATTGTAAGAGTCGCCGGCCGCGTGGACCCGGAAACCTATCCGTTTGAGTCCCAAAACGGCTTTTTGTTTGCCGTCGGTTTGGCGCAGGCGGTATGTTGAAATATATCCCCGGGGATCCGTCTCAAGCCAATTGCAAAAGAGCACAGGGTAGCCCAATTTTTTTATGAGCGGCATTGCGAATTCGTAGTAAGTGTCGGAAAGGATCACGACCTGCGTTTTAGCACGTAGCTTATCAAGAAAATTCTTGGCTCCGGGAAGCGGCTCGATCTTCAAGATCGCGCTTTGGATGTGTTTAAGTTTTATTTTATTTTGACGTAGGATCCGCAGACGCCTCTTCATCAACACGTCATAATCCGGAACGTCGCGCGTCGTGAGGCTCAGTTCCTTTATTTTTGTTCTTTTGGAGACATGGATCCAAATCTCAGGAACTAAAACTCCTTCTAGATCCAAACAGCAAACTATCATTTACACCTCAGCGGCAGCCTGCCTGCCGGTAGGCAGGGACCCGTGAATGTTATTCTTTCTCATATGAAGATCTTTCAAGATTTGCTAAAAGACTATACGCACAGGGTACCACAAAAAGCGTCAAAAGTGTCGACAGGAGCACGCCCCCTATCACGGCCATCGCCATCGGCGCGCGCGTCTCGGCGCCGGGCCCAAGCGCAAGCGCCGGAGGGATCGCCGCCGCGATCGTGGCGATCGAGGTCATAAGGATCGGCCGGAGCCTCACGGGACATGCCTCCATCAGCGCCTCATGCGCGTTTTTACCTTCACGCCGCAGGTGGTTCGTGAACTCCACAAGCAAAATGGAGTTTTTCTTTACGATACCCATGAGCAGGATCAACCCTATCATGCTGTAAATATTGAGCGACTGGTTGCCTAAAAAGAGCGCAAGCAACGCGCCCGAGATGCTGAAAGGCAGCGCCAACAGCACCGTGAAAGGATGGATATAGCTGTTGAACTGCGAAGCCAGGATCATGTACGCCACGATGACGCCGAGCCACAGAGCGAAGAAAAGGCTCCCGAAAGATTCTTTGAAAACCTTCGCGCTGCCGCTTAACACCATGCGGGTACCGGCGGGCAGCACCTCCTGGCATATCTTTTTGACCTCGTCCAACGCGGCCGCCTGTGATTTGCCGGGTGCCACGTTGGCATAGATCCCGATCGCCCTCTCACGGTCCTTGCGGGTCACGCTCATCAGCGCCGGTTTCGGCTCGATGTCAGCGACGTCCGACAGTTTTACGAGCTCTCCGCGGTTATTCCACAGCCAAAGATCCTGGATGTCCTCCGCTTTTTCACGCTCTTCTTTGGCCATGCGTATACGCACGTCGTAACGGCGGCCGTCACGCGTGTATTTCCCGATGCGCTGGCCGCCGATCAGCGCGTTCACCGTATGCGCAATGGTCTCCATTTCGACTCCCCGGGCGAGCGCCTTTTCGCGGTTGGGCTTGACCTGGATCTCCGTCACGCCTAAAAGGTAATTGGTGTCGACGTCCGTCACCAGGCCCGACCGGCGCATGCGCTCCATCACCTCTTCGGAAACTTCGGCAAGCTTTTCCCAATTGCGGCCCTGCACGGAAAACTCTATCGGGTAGCCTCGCTGAGCCGTGAACCCGCGTGTCGACAGGTCCTGGATGAACGCCTTCACATGAGGGATTTTATTGAGCTTTGTCCGGAAAAGCGCCATGAGTTCCTGCTGTGACATCGGCCGCGTCCGTCCCTCCCGCACCCCCCGCTCATGCTTCGGCTTCAAGCTCACGAAAAGTATCCCGGTATTCACTTCGCCCCCGCCGAACCCGCCGATCGCGCCGAAATAACGCTTGACCTCGGGGCAGCCCATCACGAATTTTTCAGCCTCCTTGAACTGGTTGCTCGTAAATTCAAGCGATGAGCCGACGGGTGTCTGCAGCCGGCAGAGCAGCATGCTCTGGTCCTGCGGAGGCACAAATTCCTTGCGGAGCACGCCAAATAAACCCAGCGACAACACGAATAGGGCGACGGACGCTGCGATTACGAACCAGCGCAGGCGAAGCGCGTGTTCCAGCATCTTCCGATAGAGTGCCGCAAGCGAATGAAAGCCCGCCTCGACTCCCTTTCCGAAACGCGTGCGCCGCTCGCCCACCTGCAGGAACTGCGACGCGCGCATCGGCGTGAGCGTTAGGGCCTCGAGGAGCGACAATGCGACGGCCGCGGAGATGGCCACCCCGAATTGGAAGAAAAATTTTCCGATGATGCCTTTCATGAACGCGACCGGCAGGAAGATCGCGATGAGAGCGGCGGTTGTCGCGGTCGCCGCGAACGTGATCTGCCGCGACCCCGTGATCGCCGCTTCGACCCGTTTCATCCCTTTTTCGCGGTAACGCACGATATTTTCCAGTACCATGATCGCGTCGTCCACGACAATGCCGATCGCGAGCGACAGCGCCAGCACCGTGAACGTATTCAGCGTAAAATTTGAAAATTTAAAGATGAGGAACGTCCCGATAATGGACGTCGGGATAGCCAAAAGAATGTTGACGGTCGAGCTCCAGGAGCCCAGGAATATCCAGCAAACCACCGCCGTCAAAAGTGCCGAGAGGATCAGTGTGAAGATAAGCTCCTTGATGGATTCTTCGACGAATTGCGTGCTGTCGAAATTAATGTCCATTTCCATGTCTTGCGGCAGTTCTTTTTGCATCTCTTTAAGCCGCTCGCGCACTTGCCTCGCCACCGACACGGCATTGGCGCCGCGTTGTTTGCGGATCCCCAGCCCGACGGACTGCCGGCCCTGGACACGCGAAAGTCTCCGCGCGTCGGCCAGGCCATCTTTGATCGTCGCAACATCTTTTAAATAGATCGGTTTGTAAACCGGCTGTCCCGCGCGGCGCGAGATCACGATCTCTTCAAATTCTTTCACGGACCTGGCCTCTCCCATCGAGCGTACGTTCATTTCCTTCTCGGACGTCTCAATGCGCCCGGCAGGAAGCTCCACGTGATTCCTTTGGACGGCGTCGACCACGTCATTGGCGGTCAACTGGTATTTATCCAGTTCTTTGCCGGAAACCCAGATGCGCAGGTTCCTTTCCACATATCCGCCGAGGATAATGTCCCCCACGCCGCTGATCGTCTGAAACCTGTCCTTCAGCGTCTCCTGTACGTAGGTCATGAGCTCTCTCAAAGGCCCTGAAGTCGTAACGCCTATCCATACGATGGGCGAATCGCTGGGATTGACTTTCGTGATGATCGGAGGGTCGATATCCTCGGGCAGGCGAAGCTGCGCCTGTGCGACCTTTGTCTGGATCTCCTGCAGTGCGATATCCACGTCACGCTCGAGCTCAAGCTCGATCGTAACATCGGATACGCCCTGGCGCGTCGTTGAGGAAACTTCGCGTATCCCCTGGACGCTCATCACGGCGTCCTCGACAATATCCGTCACGTCGCTTTCCATGACCTCGGGCGCCGCGCCTTCCCAGCTGATGCTGACGGACACCACGGGAAAATCGACCTCGGGCATTTCGCTGATGCCCAAGTTCAGGAATGCGATGCCTCCGAAGAAAATGAGGCCCAGCATCAGCATCCAGGCAAAAACGGGGTTTTTTATGGAAATATCGGAAAGCGTCATTTCTTTGCCTTTTCTTCCTCGTTCACGATAGAAATCTCGCCGGCCGCGGCCTGGAGCTTCCAATAGTTTCTGCGCGCATTGTAGTCAGTCGCGTTGTATGTCCTGCGCGTGTCCTGGTAACGCCTCAGCGAATCCAGCACATCCAGGTTGTTCACGAGGCTCGTCCGGTAATCCTGGACTTGCAGGTCATAATCTTTTTGAAGCGCCTCGGACGCTTCCCGATAAGCGCCAGATTCCGCACGAGAGGAGACATACTCCTCGTAAGCGTTTTGTATGTCGAGCCGGGCCATGCGTTTTGTCTGTAGATATAAATATTTTTCCTTGTCCTTTTCGGAAACGGCTACCTTAATATCACCGACCGTCTCGGTGCCATTAAAAATTGGGACGTCCACCGTCACGAGGGTGTCCCAGGTGACACCCGACTGGAATCCTTCGCGCCGGGTATAATAATTCCCGTTAAGCGTGACCTCGGGAAAAAGACCGGCTTGCGCGACCGTCACGCCTTTTTGTTTCAAAAAATAGGAATCCGCCGCCGCGCGCACGTCCGAACGAGCGTCAGCCTTCAAGAGATAATCCTCTTCGGGTGCCAACACTTCGGCAGGGATAAGCTCATCAGTGAGCGCGCCGTCGATTTTATAGCCGATGTAAAACTCCAGAAGCTGGCGCGACACGGCCTGAAAGCGCGTCGCTTCGAGAAGCTGAGCTTCTGTTACTTTAAGTTCCGCGGTGGAGGTTTGCATTTCATTCTCGCGCGAGCGGCCGAGTTTCACGCGCTCCCCAAGCTCCTCCACCCGGTCGCGAAGCGCCTGGCGCGTAGATTCCAGTATTTCGACCTCACGGCGCGCCTGCAAAAAATTGTAAAAAGCTTCCATAACATCGACAAACAAAAGCTCTTTGGCGCGCTTAATTTCATTCCGCTTCTGTCTTTTTTCAGCACCCGCCCCTTGGATCGCCGCGAATTCTTTAAAACCCGAAAAAAGAGGCTGGCTGAACGTAAACCGACGCGTATTTGTGACAGGCTTCAGAAAAGTGCCGCCGACACTGTTTCCGGACAAGGTGCCCTCCGTGGGCACATCCTGCTCGGAACGCGTCATCACAAAATTCACTTTGGGCATAACCACGTTAAGCGCCTGGTAAAAATGGCCCTGTGCGACGTTGAGCTCTTCACTCTTTGCCGCCACGCTTTCGCTTTGCTTAAGCGCCAGTCGGTAGGCTTCCTTCAAGGTAAGCAAGGCGGGATCCGAAACGGCGTCCGTCTTTGACAAAACCGTTTCTTCTTTGGGAGGCTTGCCGCCCCAAAATAGAAATGCTTCGGCAGGGATGCTTTCGCCCAATACCACCCACCCCGCTAACAACACCATAATAAACCGTTTATTCATGCGATAATTCCGCCTTAATCTTTAGAAGAATCGCCAAATATTGCTGCCGTTCCCGATCACTCAAACTGCCAAAGATGCCCTTAATGCTCTGCCGCTTCTGGTCCATGATCCTTTTCATCACCTGACGCGCTTTCGCCGTTGCGTGAATCCAGACCACACGCCTATCTTTTTGATCCCGCGAGCGCGTAAGCATTTTTTTCCGGATGAGCCGGTCGATCAATACGCTGGCGGAACTGGTTTGGATCGACAGTACTTTGGCAATTTCGCTCATCGTCGCGCGGTCGTGCCGGGTGACATAATCCAGCGTCACCATCTGGGGACAGCTGATCTTGCCTTGAGTCAACTCGTTGTCTTCGCGCCGGGCAAACTCACGGATCATGAACGGCATGATCGCGATCACTTCGTGGGCAAATTGGTCAATCTTGATCCGATTCATAGGTTTCCTAATAGTTAGACTATCTAACTAGTTATCGTACGGAGGCGGAAATGTCAAGAAGATTGGTTATTTTGGCTTTGAGAGGTTTCTTTTTCGGGCTTGCCGCCACTCGTGCAGAAGCGGCAGAAATGAAACAACGATCACTACGGCGATCACAAGATGCAGGTGCTTTTCAATGTTCGGAATGGAGGCGCCTAAAAAGTAGCCGATAGAGAGCATGCTGAGGACCCACAGAACGCCGCCTATCACATTGTAAAAAAGAAATTTTCCGTAGCTCATTTTCCCAACGCCGGCCACGGTCGGGGCAAACGTCCTCACGATCGGCACAAAACGCGCGAGAATGATCGTCTTTCCGCCGTAGCGCTCGAAAAAGCGCCGCGTGCGCTCTAAATGGTCTTTGTGAAAAAAAACGGATTCCGGCTTGTTGAAGATCCGTGGGCCGAGAAAATGGCCGATCGCGTAACCGACGCTGTCCCCTACGATGGCTGCGGCCGCAAGGAGCGCGCTCAAGATCAGAAAATCAAGTTTCCCCTGGGAAGCCACAAGGCCGGCCGTCACCAAAAGCGAATCCCCGGGCAGAAAAAAACCGGCCAGAAGCCCGGTCTCGCAAAAGACGATAAGGGTCAACGCGGTGTAACCGCCCCAGGCAATGAGTTCGTCCAGATTGTGGATCCGGGAAAAGAATTCCGCGATATAATCCATTTTAACGGTGCGCTGGTAGGACGCAGTTTAAAGGAAAACGCGAGTTCGAAACCTCCAGCACATCTCCATAGGAGAACGGAACCTTGAGATGCGCGCCGTCGAGATACAGGCCCCCCTCACGGATCATCGAGCCCAGGATCAATTTCCGGCCCGCGGGCACGAACCCTCCCCTTAAACGCTGCTTCAGGCCGCGCCCCTTGACCATTTCACGCGGCCAGTACTGGATCTTTCTCGATCCCCACGGCAGCACCCGCCCTCCCGCCGATTGGATGCCGCCGGTGGAGCCGGCGGCCGTGGAGATCCACAAACCCGAGTTGCGATGCTCTTCGCGCAAAGACCCGATCTTTATCCAATAACGGCTCATCGCGGCGGGGTTCCGATGACAGAACAGGATGTCGTTCAGGACGTTTTGGGGAAGGAGCCTCCCGTTCACGCGAAGCTCGAGGCGGTTCAACTTCTGAGGCTTAACGGCTCCGCGGAGCACCGCTTCGAACAGCTTCCGGAACCGGGACCGGTCCGTCGCGCAAAAACTCCCGACGCTGTGTGCGGGGTCGGAATTGACACCCAAAAGGATCTGTTTTTTAAGGTCCCGAGCCGCTTTCAGGAAAGTTCCGTCGCCGCCCACTGAAATGACCAGATCATAAGGCCCCACGTCCACTTTCGACGAACGGTACGCCGTCTTAGTGCGTATCCGCAGTCGGTCAAGCACGCGGCGGACCTCCCGGATCGTTTCACGGTGGAGCTCGTGCGACAGGCGGAGCCGTCGCTCTTCGAAACTTTCTTTTCCGGACCTCGACCTTCGGAAAAATGGATTCTCGTGCTCGAGCACGTGTATTTGGTAGGCGCTTTTTTTATAGATCAGGAGGACGTTCCGGACCTTCACCCCATCCCCTGATCGGTCGTCGCTGCGACCGATCGCTTTGCGATCGTTGCGATTAGGGGATGGGGTCATGGCTTCTGAGCTGGAAACCGCAGCACAAAGATCGAGCCCGCCCCTTCCTCGCTCTGCACGGCGATGCTCCCTTTCTGCTGTTCCATGATCTGCTTCACGATGAAAAGCCCCAGGTCCGTGGTTTTATCGGCCCCCTTGGAGACGTAAAACGGGTTGAAAATATTCTCTATTTTATCCGCCGGCATGCCGCGGCCGTTGTCCTCAATGCACACCACCGCAAACTCGTCCTCCACGGTGCCCGTGATAGAGATCCACGCCTCCGGTTTGTCGCTCAACTGGACGCAATTTCTCAGGACATTGAACAAGATCTCGTCGAGTTGCTTCCGATCGGCCAGGATCGCGGGAAAGTCTTCCGAGAACTGCATGCGGATCTCTATATTTTTATTCGTCAGGTCATGGGTCATGAGACCCAGGACCTCATTGATCTCTTTTTCGATCTCAACCGGCTCCTGAACCATGCGGCCCGAAGGCTTTGCGAAACTCGAAAGGCGCTTTGTGATCGCGGCGGCGCGGTCCGTTTCACGAACAACCTTTTTCATCGTTTCCAAGAACATCCCGAGCATTTCCTCCTGCGACTTGTCCTTATAATGATTGTCCCGGTAATTGAGAAGAAATATCTCGCACTCGCCCCGGATGATGCTTAGCGGATTGCATATCTCGTGGTTGATGCCGGCCGCGAGCGTCCCGATGACGGCCATTTTTTCCCGCTGGACGATTTCAGTCTGCATTTTCGAAAGCTCATTAAAAAGCTGAGCGTTCGAGATCGCGATCGCCTCGGTTTGCGAGAGCGCGCCCAGCACATCCAAGTCTTCCGGGGTATAATCCTGGCCCGATCTTTTGCGCCCCAGGAACAGCACGCCGATCAGTTGGTCGTGAAGCTGTAAAGGAAGGCAAAGCGTCGCGTTCAACTTGTCAAAACTCCCTTTCAAAGGACTCGGCTCTTTAAGTTTTAAGGCCTTTTTGTCCAGCAGGATCGGCCGCCGCGACGTGCCGAGGTAACTGATCAGCGGATCCTGCTCGCTGAAGCGAATATCTCGGTTTTTGGTGCCGTGGGAGGCTGCCAGCACGTACTCTTTGCCTTGCCGGTTGTGCAGCAGAATGCCCGCGGATTCCAGCTTCATTATTCGGATGAGGTCCGCGACGGTCACTTCCATGAGTTCCTGCAGATCCAAAACGCTTAAGATCTCGTGGGTGAACGCGTTCAGAAGCTGGCGGGTGTTATATCGCTTGCGGAAAAAGCGCGGGAATTTCATCGAGGAATTTTACCTTTAACGGGTGTCCAGGGCTTTGCGGAGTGAGATCGCCAGCGGCGCGATCGTGTAAGGCTTGGAGATAAAGTCGCACACCCCCTGGCTCAAAAGATCCGCCGGATTTCCCTCGGAGGTATAACCGCTGCACAGGATGATCTTGGCCTTCGGGTTCATCTCGAGGATCTTTTTCACGGCCTGACGCCCCGTCATCTTGGGCATCGTCATGTCCATAACGACCGCGGCGATCTCTTTCTGATGCTCCGTATAGACCTTAACGGCCTCTTCTCCGTTGACCGCCAGCAGCACTTTATAGCCCAGATGCTCCAGGAACAGGCGACCCATGTTCCGCAAGTCCTCTTCGTCATCCGCAAACAAAATGGTCTCCGTTCCTCTCGGCAAGTCCGGCATATTGTCCCCCTCTTGATTTTTGGTAGAAATGGCATCGGGATGGATCGGAAAATACAGCTGAAAGATCGAGCCTTTACCTTCCTCCGTGGAGACATCCACCCACCCCTGATGGTCCCTCATGATGTTGAACACCATGGAAAGGCCCAAACCTGTTCCCTGGCCCACTTCTTTGGTCGAAAAAAAAGGCTCGAAGATCCTCTGAAGCACCTGCGGCGACATCCCGGTCCCCGTATCGCTCACCGAAATGACCACATAAGGCCCCCTTCGCCGGCCCGGTAACTTTAAATTGGAACTCTTGGTCGTGGCGCTCGTCTTGGTCTCCGGCGTCCCCACCCCCAGGTTCACATTCTTAGCCTCGATGAGGAGTGCGCCCCCGTTCGGCATCGCGTCGCGCGCGTTCGTCAAAAGATTCATGAGCACGGTCTGGATCTCCGTTTCGTGCCCGTAAACGGGCCAGATACCTTCCTGGCACCGGACGCTTGTCGAAATGAGCGAAGACAGAAAGTTCGGGAAAAGGCCTTTTACCTCTTCCAGGATAGCGTCGATCTCGACACGGCTTTTCTTCTGCGTGGAAGGCCTTGTGAAACGCATGAGGCGCTGCACGATGTCGGCGCAGCGTTTGGCCGACTGGTTCGCCTTGGTGAGAAGCACGTGCGTCGTGCTTGAGGGCTCGGTTTGCGACAGGATCAGGTCCACATACCCCACGATCGGCGTCAACTGATTATTCAGATCATGCGCAATGCCGCCCGCAAGCGTGCCTACGGTCTGCATCTTCTGCGACTGCAGGAGTTGCTCTTCGGCGCTTTTGCGCTCGAATATTTCCTTCTCCAGGCTTTTGTTGGCCTGTTGGAGCTCCCAGGCGCGGCTTTGAAGCTCGACATCGCGCGCATGGATCTGATCCAGCATCCCGTTGAACCCGTCTACCAGCGTCCCCAGTTCATCGAAGCTCTCTTTGGAGGCTCTCACGGTGTAGTTCTGATCGCGTGAAACCACATTCGCCACCTCCGCCAGGTGTAGGATCGGCCCTGAAATAAGTTTTTGAAGCTTCGCCGATAGAAAAAAGGCCATGAGAAAAGCGGATAAAAGGATGAGAACGCCGATCAAGATCCGTTGTTTTACGAGCGCGGTGAGGCCGCTCATGTCGTACTGAACGTAAACCTCGCCGATCCACTCCCCGTCCAACAGGATGTCATGAAAAAGATGCAGATGGTTCTCGCTGAAATAATGGGTCTCCCTTTGCATCGGAGGGGTCGGCTCATTGCGCCAGTCGCCTTTGCTCCGGTAGGATGCGAATAATGAGCCGTCGGCCTGATACACGCAAGCCGCGTGCACCTGCGGCTCCGCCGCCAGCGCCGCCAGGTCTTGCTCGGCGGAGCTTATGTCTTTAAACGCCAACGCCGACCCCGTGCTATTGCCTATGATATCCGCCAGGATCGAAAGCTTGTTTATTTCCTGTTTCTTAAGCGATAGAAAATCGTTGGTGACGAACGCCACGCAGGCTAGAAGCACCGCGATACCGCTCGTGAGCATACAGATGAAAAGAAGCTTTTGTTGGATGGAATAATTCTTCAGGTATTTCATCCTAAGCGATGACCGATCTTGCCAATTTTAAAAGCTGGGAGCTTAGCTTGAGTTTCGCCTTGTCTGTGGCGAGCTTATTGATCTCAAACCGCACGCGGTTGTCTTCCATCACAAAATTCACCATGCCGCCATTAGCCATGAATTCCACCGTGTCGCTGACCGTCAACACGTTCTCGTCCCCAAGCCGTTTTATAATGTCCGCGAGTTTTTTCGCTTCCTTCGGACTGATGAACAAAATATGGCAGGGTTCCAGCTCTTCGAGCGTGCGAAAGCGCTTGATCAGGATCTTTTTTTCTTTAATGGACTTCTCGGCCAGCAGCGTATCGATGTCGCTGCCAAAAGGGTCTTCTCCGAAAACTCCGATCACAAACGCTTCACCGAGCCTTGCCTGGTGTTCCGCCGGCCATTCGACAAACTTGCCGAAATTGTACAAGAAAGCGGCCTTGATCTGATATTCCTTGGCGGTATTTTGTTCGGCATGGGCGAGGCGGCCGACCGCCAGAATTACACTCAGGCACAGGACGCCGGACAAAACAACGAGGCCGCGTTGCCGACAGTGTTTGGAACTCTTCAACGCGTTTGCTCCTGTGAAGTCTTCCCCGGCCCGCGCAAGAGCTTTAGGATGCGCTCAATACGCTTTAAGATGTTGTCCGGGATCATCCGGCGGGTCGCAGGCTTTTTTGAAGTCGACATAACTTCCACGTTCATCAGCTCTTCCAGACTCATCTCGGTCAACCCCCGGCCCGTCATGCCAAACGCGCTGGACAATGTAAAGTAAACGGCGATCGCCACAAATATGACTTTCTTCGACATTACGGGCAACCTCCGTTTTTTTATATTATCGTATTCCACCGTTTCTGTCCACCGCTCAAAGTATCTTTGGGATTCAAATACTATTTGATTATTTATCAAATCTAAGATATGCTGGAGTCAAATGAGGGGTTTGCATGAAAGGTTTGGGACGGAGAATTCAGGAGCTTAGGAAACAAAGAAAGCTGACGCTCGTCGAGGTCGCTAAAAAAACGGGCATCGACCAAGCGACATTGAGCCGCATCGAAAACGGCGTCATGACGGGCACGCTTGAGTCGCACATGAAGATTTCCGATGTCCTCGGCATCAACCTCCCCACGCTGTATGAAGACGTCATCAGTAAAACCAATGAACTCAAAGAAAAAGTCGCGCGGCAGAAGATCGAGACTTTTTCCCACTCGAGTGGTGCGGTTTCCGAGATCCTCACGGCCAACCTCCTTAAGAAAAAAATGATGCCGATGTTACTCAAGCTGAAGGCCGGCGGGCGCACCGAGACCGAGGAGCTGCCGGCCCTGACGGAAAAATTTGCTTACGTCTTGAAGGGGACCGTGGAGTTGAGCGTGGGAAGTGGCAAGCACACGCTTAAAACAGGCGAGAGTTTTTATTGGGACGCCTCCCAGCCGTATCACTTCAAGAATTCATCCAAATCGGAATCATGGGTGTTGTCCATGACGACGCCCGTGTCCTTATAAGATATGAAGGAGAAACCATGTCCTTAGACTCAAAAAAACACACCGTGCTGGTCTGCGACGACGAGGAAGGGATCCGGGAATCGTTCAAGCTAATTTTGGCCGATTTTTATGATCTTGAGTTCGCGCACAACGGCCTGCAGGCGCTGGAACTCCTTAAAAAGATCAAACCCGACGCGATGTTTTTGGATATCAAAATGCCCAAGCTCCAGGGGCTCGAAACCTTGAAGAACATCAAAAGGTCACACCCGTCGCTTCCCGTCATCGTCGTGAGCGGTTATCAGAGCGTCGAGATCGCCCAGGAAGCGATCAAGTTCGGCGCCTCCAACTACATCCCCAAGCCATTCGAATCCAGGCAGATCCTGAAAGCCGTCGAGGAAGTGATCCGCTGATCAGTGAATACGCGAAAAATCAAAGCTCGTATCTTTAGGTGTTTAGGTGTCAGTCTGATCTTCCCCCGAAAAAGATAAGAACTAAAGGAAGGCAGAGCGCTCTAAGAAGCTTTTGAGGCATGGGGATATAATACCCCAAAGCATTTTTATTGGA
>CAYJVC010000023.1:14988-26833 GCA_964373505.1 uncultured Planctomycetia bacterium | reverse complement strand
CGCGACGGCTGCATCCGCGGGCTCTGCGTGCATCTCGGAAAGCCGTTTTTCACCCGCAAAGCATTGTAAAAGACAATCCTGCTGTCGCTCTCAATATGGGTTATGGCGATATTGTCGAAGGTAAAATTAATGTCTTGGAAAATCTTCGTTTTGCACCGGATTTTGAACAGGGTGATTCCGAGCATCAGAGACAACTCGCAGGAGATTTACTCGGCCTGGTACGTTCACGGAAGACGGGGAAAGCGGTCTATGTTTTTGACGCGTTTGGAGACATCAATTCAGATGGGGCTTCCATTACGGTTATTCCCGCTTTGGCTGATGGGGTTTATGCGGGTCCCGCAATGGTGGATGAATTCGAGCTTCTTATGCAGGAATTGACGGAGCCATTCGATGTAATCTTTTTTGGTGGTGCCAAGCTTGAGAAGTTAAATATCCTGCGGAACTTACTGCGTTCACTTCGTCAAGGAGGTTCCGGACTAATTGGAAGTGGACCGTCTCAAGGGCTTGACCAAAACCCGGAGCTTTTGGCCGAGCTTCGCGGTGGCGACGAAAATCGCGTCATGATATCTGAAAATTATCGTTTGGGCCCGCACGGTGAGAAATGGGACATTGACAATGAGACACTCGATCGGTATTTGCAGATTGTCCGTGCTTTAAAACCGGGCCAGCGCATTTTGTGGAATGGGACGATGGGCAATGATAAGGAGAGAGGTTTCGATTATGCCACGAATGAGATTCTTAAAGTGCTTGCCCAAAAAGCTGAAGAGGGTGTGAAGGTCATTATCGTCGGGGGTGACGGCAATAACATGGCCCGTAAAAACGGCCTACATCTTCTTTCGAATGTAATTTTGTTCAGTGGTGGAAATGTCCCTCTCAACGTGATTGCCGGAGAAAAGCTCGCAGGAGTCGAAGTGATGAAAGCTTTGGGCACTCGCCTCGGATCGGAGCGGCGTCCGCCACAAAGCGCGGCGGACTTCTCCTCGGCGCCAAAAGCGGCGCCTCGGGGGGCCCGCGCGGCAAGAAATGAAAGCGCGACGCTGGAAGCTGGAAGCCGGAGGGACAGCGCTTCTGGCGTCTTGCTTCACGCTTCCGGCCCGGCGACGCAGTCGCCGGTCGGCGCCCGCGCGGCGGATCAATCTCATCCCGGGCCGGTCAGCCAACTCCGGGATTGGCTGGACGCAAATCTAGCGTCTGCTTCTCCACACCCGGGTAAGCAAAAAGGAATTGGCCCCCAGAGGCTGCGGTTTGTGATCCGTGATGTTCCAACGATCGAACCCAAGGACAATTATTTCACGCTGTGGCAGCAGGATCTGGGTGCCGAGACGATCACGGTTCAAATAGGCATTCACCGCTCCCAGATCAGCGCGGCACAGTTCCGGTTATTGTTGGCACTTATTCGGACTCAGATCAGGATGTTTTACGGTGTCAAACTCGCAGAAAAATTAGACCTATTTTCCGGCAGTCTGGTTCCCGAAAGATACGTGCATGAAAAAGTGTTGGATGGCGAGGCTGAGGGTTTCTATTACGGGGTGCAACCAAAGGAAGCGACCGAAGGGTCTCGCGCTGCAGGTCGGATTGAAGGTGGGCTTCCAACGACGGTGCTCGCGGCCAGGTTTGCAGGCAAATTGGAAGGTGCGTTTGGGGTCGCCGAGCTTAGCGACAAAGAAGCGGCTTTAAGCGTTCTTCCGGATGAAACGCTCGTATTGAAGCCTGGTATCGAAAACGGCAAACTGGTGTGGGTCATAAAATCAACGGGAGAGATCCTTCAGACACCGCGAATGGTGGCAACCCTAGCTGAGAAGCCGGGTGAAGCGCGTGTCAATCTCGGGTATGTCAGTGCTTTGATGGAGGGTTTTGAGAAAACCGTGGGAGCTAGGCTTGCAGGGGTCCTTTCAAAACCGCTTACGAAGCCGATCGCCATTCGATTCGATCTTTCGATCCTGGAAGGACAAAACGAGAAGGCGTTTGCTTCCAATATTCAAAAGATGCTCATGGCCGCGCTCAGACTCAAGCTTTCGATCTCTCAATCCGAGATGGTATCCACTCATTTTAACTCCAAAGATGAGGCGCTGTTGAGACGGGCTGAGCAACATTTGAGTGTGGCAAAAACAAAGGTACGGCGTCTTTCTGAAAAGTTTGTTTCTTCCCAAAGGCGGACCTCGCTTCTTGAGACTCTTGACGGTCTTTTCACCGCCACGGAAGCGCCCAAAGGCGCCTCGACAGTCAATTTTACGCCTGACCTCAATGTATTCCAAGCGCTTGACCAAACAAGCGGCACAGTGAATTTACCTATGGCGCGTTTGGAGGATCGTCACGTGGCAAGTTTCGAAGCCATCCTGAATTTTGCGATGGCCGTGCAGATAGCCGGTCTCGAAGACCCACGCGTCCGGTCCGCATGGGCCATGTTATCGGGCGTTTCGGACATCGACTCTTATGCCGATCTCATTCGTAAGATCGCCGCCAGATCCAATTTTACGCAAGAGGAACTATCCCGTCTGGCCGAGATCCTGATCCGCGCGACCGTCGCTGCGATCGACCTCGACAGCCAGATCCCGCTCGCCGACATGCTTCTGCGCCAACTCCTGCAAGCCGCTTAAAACTCCTTCGTAACCCCCCAGCCTATTTTTCTTTGATGGGCGTTGTCCGGGTGGTATCCTAATGGAGTTTCCATTCATCATCAATAGGAGAGAGAATGAAAAAGTGGTTTGGAATATTCTTGGGTATTGGGTTCCTGTGTGCGGCCGCAGCCGTTTCGATCTCTGCAGATAAGCCCGAAGCCGGGGCATCCAAAGAGAAGCCGGCGGTTTCTGACGCCAAACAACAGGTGATGAATGACCTGTCGATCATGCAGAACCAGGAAGTACGCTTGATCGTGCTTCAGCAGTTGTTGGGCCGGGAAGCGGCTGAGCTTCGCCAGTCCCAGGCGGTTTTCTGCGACGCGTATAAGCTGGATGTGGAAAAGTGGCGCAAAGGCATCTACCGCTACGACGACAAAGAGGCAAAGTTCGTAGAGGTCCCCGAAACGCCCCCGGCCAAATAGACTTTCCAAGCTTTTGCCGATGATGAAACTGCGGTGGCTGTTCCTCGTCTTAAATCTTTTTCTTGTCATAGGCTTGATCTTCCTCATCAAGAACCGCGACGCGTTGATCCAAAACGCCTCCCCGGCCGGCCTGCCCTCTTACGGCGCCGCGCCCGGTTTTTCCCTCACTGAACGCAGTGGCTCCCGCGTTTCTCTCTCGGATCTCAATGGCAAAGTGTGGGTGGCTACCTTTATCTTCACGCGCTGCGCGGGGCAGTGCCCCCTGATGAGCCGGGCAATGAGCCGGTTCCAAAGCCAGGTCAAGGACCTGAGGCTCGTTTCATTCAGCGTGGATCCCGACTATGACACGCCGGCCGTTTTGGCGGACTACGCAAAAAACTATCAGGCCGACCCGAACAGGTGGCTTTTTTTGACCGGCGACAAAGAAACGTTGAATGAAGTTGCGAAGGGTTTTCACGTGACGGGTCTAGGGGATCCCATGTTCCACAGCGTGAGCTTTGCGCTCGTCGATCAAAAAGGCCAGATCCGGGGCTATTACGATTCGAATGACACGGAAAAGATGAAACAGCTTTATAGGGATATCCATTTGCTTTTAAAACAATGAAATCAATAAAGGTGCGGAAAATATTACATGTCATTTCGAGCGAAGCGAGACCTGCCTGTCCCTGCCCGTCCGGCAGGCGGGCGGCAGGCAGGAATCTCATCATCCGTGTGATGAGATCTCTCGGCGCTTTGCGCCTCGAGATGACACTCTTTTTGATATTCGTTTTTTTATTTCAAGCTCTAACTTTTGCCGGTGAGCCGCGATATTCTTATGTTGCAGGCGCGTTTTATCCATCCGACAAAGAAGAGTTAAGTTCTATCATTGATGGCTTCTTGTCGAAAGCGCCCGAAGCAGCGGCGCCTCCTGGAGAATTGAAAGCGCTGATCGTGCCGCATGCGGGGTATATCTATTCCGGACAGACAGCCGCTTACAGTTATAAGTTGTTGCAGCACAAGCACTTCGACACGGTTATATTGCTCGGGCCCTATCATAAAGGGATCTTTAGCGGCGCATCCATTTGGAAAAAGGGTCCGTGGGAAACACCTTTGGGCAGAGTTCCGGTGGATGAGACGTTGGCGCAGGCGATAGCCAATGAAAGTTCCCTGTTTAACTTCACGCAGGACGCGCACTCCACCGAGCACTCGTTGGAAACGCAAGTTCCATTCCTGCAAAAGGTCTTAAAGGATTTTAAAATTGTCCCGATACTGGTGAGCGACCCGTCGCCTGATAACACGGGCGAGCTTGCCGGCGCGATCTACAAACACATCCAAAATAAAAATGTGCTCGTGGTCGTTTCGACGGACATGAGTCACTATCATGAAGATCCGACAGCTCGTCGGATGGATGGACGGACCCTGGAACTCATCCAAAAGATGGATGGGCGGGCGATCCTGCGCGGATCTGAAATGAAAACAAATGAGCTCTGCGGCTTGGCCGCCACACTGACGCTGCTAGATCTGGCAAAACTCATGGGGAACACGAAAGTAGAGCTCTTGAATTACAGCACGAGCGCCGACACGACCCAAGATGTGTCGCGTGTCGTGGGTTATGGGGCGTTCTCCGTTTATGAAACGGACCGTAAAAATATTCTCGAAGAGGGCCTGACGGTGGAGCAGGGCCGGGAGCTAGTTCGTATTGCCCGGCAAACGGTTGACAACTACGTCTCGACCGGGAAAATACCTGAAATTACGGTCACGAACCCCGTGTTGGCCGCGGAGGGGGCCTCGTTCGTCACATTAAAGAAGAACGGCCAATTGCGGGGCTGCATAGGCACCCTTGCCGCGCGCGAACCGTTGTATCTTTCCGTACGCAACATGGCTATTCAATCTGCGTCCAGCGATAGGCGGTTTGAGCCGGTGAAACCGGAAGAATTAAAAGATATCAAGGTCGAAATTTCCGTGCTCAGCATGCCTAAGAAGGTAAAAAGCGCCGATGAGATCCAGCCCGGCCGGCACGGCGTGATCCTGAAAAACTCGTTCGCCTCCGGCGTGTTCTTGCCTAAGGTAGCCGAGGAAACCGGGTGGTCCAAAGAAGAACTTCTCTCCGAACTGTGTTCCCAGAAAGCCGGCCTGCCGCGCGATTGCTGGCAGGACCCTGCCACCGAACTCTACACGTTCACGAGTCAGGACTTTTCTGAGTAGAGCTAGCTCCCGACCATCTTCTCATCCAGCATGCTCCGTGGCATTGACGTAAGTCCAGGGATCCTCGGCAAATGGAAATAAACTCGCACTAGGCCGTGCTCGGACAGTTTCCATTTTGCCGTTTCCCGGCGGACTTGACGTCAATGCCACAAGAGGAGCAATGCTGGACTAAGAAGCCGGTCGGTCGCCAATGCTGGAAATATGAGTGAGCCAGTCCTTTTTAGTCGCATCGCCGCGGTTATGCCTTTGACGTAAATGACAAGGGAATCGGCCAAGCGAAAATTGTTCGAGGCGGCGTTTGGCTAAACGGCGCCGAGTTTTTTTCGATTGGCTGAGGGTTCCCGTCATTTACGGAAAAGGCATGCGGCATAAGAATAAAGAGGACTGGCTCACTCAAAAGCTCGCTAAGCGAAGAAGAGAGGTTTTCTGCTATCCAGCCGTGCGACGATCTTCTCGGGTGGGATGAAAAGGCAAAGCTGGGCGGGGAAGAGAAATAGGAAGATGGTCGGCACGTGGAGAGTCACGACAAGCAGCACGTGGAACACGATCCCGGCTGCGATGGCCCAGGCGCGCGCCCTGGGGGTAAAAAGAAGGAACGAGACGGCGAATTCCATCACGATCACCGCGATGCCTGTCGCGTAGCAGAGGTCGGGATGCTGGGCGAGAAAGCTTCTCAGAGGGAAATGTTTCACGACGCTCTCGGGCGTGGAGTTGTAGAGGTAATACATTGGGTTGTCCGTAAGCCAGTTGCCGTGGGTAGACACTTTGCAGAGCGCCGTGTAGAAGAACGTCGAGGCTATCTGAAGCTGCAGGAGCCTTTGGATGAAGAAAGGACGTTTCCTGCGATAGGCAAATTTATCCCTGCGGATCCACGCGTCCACCGAGAAGCTGTCCCCATGGTAACCCGTCACGCACATGAGGAACAGCGTCACGAGCAGGATGTCGTAGGAGAGTGTACCGATGTGAAGCGCGTTCAACGCATAGAAATAATAACAGCCCAGCACCATCAGGATGCAGGAGACCTGAGACAAAAACCCCACGGCAAAACCAACCAGCGCGATGCAAAAGAACACGGTCATAAAGACCACGAAATCGTCCGGGCTTTGTTCGACGAGGTTCAAAACCTCGGGCGTAAAGAACGAAAAATTCTTTTCTTTAAAGGCGGTGTGAAGATAGTTGTCCTCCAGATGCACAAAAGTCGGAAGGATATGCGCGCCGACCGTAAAAGCGGCAAAGAACCGGAACAGGCACAGGCTCACCGAAGGTCTCTCCTCGAGGAACGTTCGGTCCCAGAGTTTGTGCAGCAAATGGCTACTGGTCATATCGATAAGCTTGCTAGGATGAAGAAACGAACGGGTGACGCGCAAGACGCGCGGCGCCCCATTCGCTCGCAGCGCTCCTTGAGTGACGCGAGAACGAATGGGGCTGTCGAAGCGGCTCGCCACAAAGCGTCGGCGAGCCCGTCCACAAATCGCGCCGACGCGTGTGGACGAGCCCGACGCGATTTGTGGCGGGCAGGACCCGTTCGTTTCTTCAGGCCTCAGCATCGGTATGCCAGCTTCACGATACGCTGGCCCGGATATTTGATGTTGGAGGGATAAATCACCTGCGCGACGGAAAAGCTGTCGTATTGCGGGAACTTTCTGCGAAGGTACTTGCAAAAAAGCGGCGCGTCCTGGGGATTCAGGATGGAAATCAATACATTTCGCCGGATATTGTCATAGCCCAGCCAGTGGTTGTCAAAGATCCGGTGGGGGTCGATCGGTTCAAGGTTCGAACCGTTCACTCCGTACACTTCGGCCCTGACCTCGGTTTCTCCGACACGGTAGAACATGATCCAGCCCGCCGGAGGAAAGAGGAACTTGAATTTCGGCAGGTCCACGGCCAGGAGCGGGTTCAAGTAGTGATAGCGCAGGGATTCATAGTGAAATAGGGCGAGCCACAGAACCACGAACACCGTGATCACTTTGTTTCGCATAGAATATATCCTATAATAAACACATGAAGCTTTACAAACTAAACTGTAAAACAGCTCTTTGCCTGAAGGGTAAAGCGGCCGAATTTTTGAAGCAATACTCGAGCAATACGCTGGAGACGCCCCGCAACGCGTTCGTGGACCTGCGCGGCCGGATCGTCGCGGTTTTTGACCAGAAGGTGCTCGCCGACGACCGCGCGCTCGTGGTGATCGAAAGGCAATTTTTGGCGAGGCTTAAACAGCATCTCGAAAAATACCTTTCCCTGATGGATACGACCCTCGATGAAGACCCTCGAAGCGTCTATTTTGATCTGGAGGGAGAAACCCCGCTTCAAAAAGACGAGATCCTGATATCTCAAAAGAAAGGCGCCTTGATCTTGACGGCCCGATCGCTTTCTGCCGGCGTTTCAGAAGAGGAATTTACACTTTTCAGGCTGAAGCAGGGTTTGGCCATTCAAGGCGTTGATTTTGACGACGAGATGCTTTTGGACGTGGGTGATGAAGAGTTTGTCTCTTACACGAAGGGTTGCTACCTGGGCCAGGAGATCATCGCCAGGGTTCACCACCGCGGCAAGCCTCCGCGGCGGCTTGTGGTGCTGTCCGAAGAAGAAGTTCCGGCAAAACAGGGCACGCCCATGACTTCGCGGACCCAGGATCCCGCCACGGGCAAGGTGCTGGGGTTTTCATTCGTGAAAAATAGTTGATAGATATTTTTTATCGTGTTAGGTTTATCCAATATGACCCCATCCCCTCCGTCTGAATCGCGCAGAGCGCGATTCTGCGCAATTCAAGCTCTGAAAACCACATTGCGCGCGTCGAAGACGCAGCCGGAGGGGATGGGGTGAGTCTTTACTGGATAGCCCTCTCGGCATGCCTGCTGTTCCTCGCCGCTTATTTTACCTACGGACGTTTTTTAAGCCGCCATCTCGGCCTTGACGAGGCCCGCAAGACTCCGGCCTGTGAGGTCAACGACGGCGTCGATTTTGTCCCGGCCGAAAAGAAATTTCTTTTAAGCCAGCATTTCAGCGCGATCGCGGCGGCCGGGCCGATCGTGGGGCCGATTCTCGCGTCGCTTTGGTTCGGATGGCTGCCGGTGCTTCTCTGGATCGTCGGCGGGTCGGTTTTTTTCGGGGCCGTGCATGATTTTTCAAGCCTCACGGGCTCCGTGCGTCACAAGGCCCAGTCGATCGTGGAGATCGTGAAGGACTACCTGGGGCCCCGCGGGCACCTCTTGTTCCTGATGTTCGTGTGGCTGTCGCTCATTTACGTGATTACGGCTTTCACGGACCTTACTTCAAGCTCTTTCATGGACCCCGAGCTCGGCGGAAGCGTCGCGTCCTCGTCGTTTTTGTATCTTTTGATCGGCGTCGCGATGGGTGTGGCGCTCTACCGATTCAAGATGCCGCTTTCGTGGGCGACGGCGATCTTCCTGCCGCTCGTGCTCCTGGCGATCTGGGCGGGACGATACTTGCCGCTCACGCTCTCCCCGTCTTTTTTCTCAAACCCCAAAACCGCCTGGAATGTCATGCTTCTCGCGTATTGCTTCATCGCGTCGCTTGTGCCGGTGTGGATCCTCCTCCAGCCGCGGGGTTACCTTGGGGGTTTTTTTCTCTACGGCACGCTGGCCGTCGGCGTGATAGGGCTTTTTCTCGGCGGCGAGAAGATACAGTATCCGGCCTTTATCGGTTTTACGAGCGAGAAGGGCCTGCCACTTTTCCCTCTTCTTTTTGTGACGGTCGCCTGCGGTGCCTGTTCGGGGTTTCACGGGATCGTTTGTTCAGGCACGACTTCAAAACAGATCTCCAAAGAGACCGATTGCCGGCTCGTCGGCTACGGCGGCATGCTGCTAGAGGGACTCGTGGCCGTCATAGCGCTTTCGACGGTGATGATCCTGGCAAAATCCGACCCGCTTGCCTCGGCGTCTCCCGACAGGGTCTACGCGGAGGGCTTAAGCCGGTTCGTCAGCCATTTCGGGATCCCGCGGGACCTTGCGAGATCTTTTGCATTGCTTGCATTCACGACATTCATCTATGACACGCTCGATGTTTCGACGCGCCTTGCGCGTTATATCTTCCAGGAACTGACGGGCTGGAGGAATTTGTGGGGCAAGGTCGGCGCGACACTTATAAGCCTTGCGGCGCCCTTGTTCTGCGTGAGCCTTAAGATCATGGACTCGAGCGGCCAGGCGATCCCGGCCTGGAAAGCATTCTGGACGATCTTTGGCACTTCGAACCAGCTTCTGGCGGCGCTTACGCTCATGATCCTGTCACTCTGGATCCGTAAAAGCGGCCGGTCGTGGCTGGTGAGTCTGGTGCCGATGTTTTTCATGATGGCGGTTACGATCTGGTCGCTGGCGCTGATGCTGAAGCCTGCGCTTTTTGGGTGGTTCGGAGGATCGTTCAAACTGGATGCCGTGGCGACCATCGCCGGATTGCTCATGGCGCTTGCGCTGCTTTTGGTGGCCGAAGCCGTAAAGACGCTGCGGGTGGAGCCTTGATGGCTGCGAAAATATTCTCTTCAGGCATTTCAAAAAACAAGGACTGGCGGAAAGCCGTCGAATCGTTGATCGGCGGCGTCGAAAAGGATCTGGGCCATAAATCCTGCGACGTGTTCGTCTTTTTTGTGAGCGAAGGGTACGAAGGTTTTCACGCGGAGACGCTCGCGCGGGCGATCGCAAGCGAGCTGAACCCTCGGATCCTGATCGGCTGTAACTCCAGCGGCGTGATCGGTGATCAAAAGGAAGTGGAAATGGAGCCGGCCATATCCGCATTGGCGATGCATCTGCCCGACGTGAAGCTCCTGCCGTTTTATATATCGCCGGGCGATCTGGAATCCGTCGCGGGCGGAGCCGAATTCATCAATTTTCTCGATCTTTATCCGACCGAGGAGCCTCGGTTTTTGTGCCTGGCCGACCCGTCGAGCTGCGATGTGACAAAGCTTCTCCATTGTTTCAATGAGGCCTACAAGGGGCTTCCGGTGATCGGAGGCCTGGCGAGCGGCGGCGCGATGAACGCACCCAACTGGCTTTGTCTCGGCGACACCGTGTATAAAGAAGGCGCGGTGGGTGTGGCGCTCATGGGGGACATTGAATTTGAGGTGATCGTCTCCCAAGGCTGCCGGCCGATTGCTCAAGCCTTCGTGATCACAAAGGCCGAGGACAATGTTCTTTTTGAACTGGCCGGAAAACCCTCGCTTTTCGCGCTACGGGACATGATCGCCGACTTACCGGCCAAGGACAGGGAATTGGCGCAGCACTCGCTTTTTGTGGGGCTTGCGATGAATGAAAATAAGACGAGCTTCAAGCGCGGCGATTTTCTGATACGCAACATCATGGGTTTTGATCCCGACGCCGGGGCTCTCGTGATCGGCGGCGCGCTTCGTGTGGGCCAGACGCTTCAGTTTCAGTTGAGGGATGCCGATACCTCCACCGAGGATTTAAAGGAGCTTCTTCAGAAGATAACCAAACCCGCCTCGGAGCCGCGGGGCGCGATCCTGGTCAGTTGTTGCGGGCGGGGCGTCAATCTTTTCGGCGAACCGGACCACGACGCTAAGATGATCCAATCGATGAAAGGGCCGCTGTCTCTCGCCGGGTTTTTCGCGAACGGCGAAATAGGACCGATCGGCGGCAAAAACTATGTACACGGTTACACTTCGAGCCTGGTGATCCTGAAATGAAGGACGAGCTTCTCAAAAAAAAATGCGTGCCTTGCGAAGGGGGCATCCCGGCGGTCCCGAGGCAAAAATCGCTGGAATACCTAAAAGAGCTCCCGGACTGGCTGCTTTCAGAGGATGCGAAGTCCATTTCTTCCCAATATGTGATGGAGGATTTCATGGCCGCGGTCGAGTTTATAAACGCGGTCGCGCGGCTCGCCGAAGCGGAAGGCCACCATCCCGATATTCATCTCACCGGCTACCGGCGGTTAAAGATCGAGCTTTCGACCCATGCGATAGGGGGGCTTTCCGAAAACGACTTTATTCTTGCCGCGAAGATGGAAACCCTCCGCAAAAAGCTTAAAAAGCTGAATTAAAAAATGAGTGTATTTGTAACTCTTTTAAAATAAAGTAGTTACGATAAAATTATTCATTAAACTTTTTGGTGCCGCTTTGCGTCTAATCGGTAGAGAATAAAACTAAGCAATTGGAGGAGGAACTAAAATGAAGAACTTGATGCGGAATCTCTTGGTCAGTGTTGTATCTTTGGCGCTTTTGACGGGCGCGGGCGCTTCGTATTCTTTCGCTGAGGATTCGGCGGTGGGTAGGAAGGCGAAACTCGAAGAGCTCAAGAAGCTTAAACAAGAGAACCCTGAAAAGTTCAGGGAGCTCGTGGAAGGAAGGAAAGCCAATATAAAGGAGAAGCTCGAGGAGCTTAAGGAGAAGAACCCTGAGAAGTACGAGGCGCTTCGCGAGAAGATGAAGAGGAAACGCCACGCGAAACTCCAGGAACTGAAACGTGAGGATCCCGAGAAGTTCCGCGAACTCATGGAGTCGAGGCGCCAAAAGCTCCAGGAACTCAAGGAAACCAATCCCGAACGCTACCGGGAATTCTTGAAGAACCACCCGAAGCTGGCGGACCGTGTGGAAGATCGGCGTGACCGCCGTGAAGATCACTGGGATCGCCGTGAAGATCACTGGGATCGCCGTGAAGA
>CAYJVC010000023.1:0-14888 GCA_964373505.1 uncultured Planctomycetia bacterium | reverse complement strand
CGCCGTGAAGATCACTGGGATCGCCGTGAAGATCACTGGGATCGCCGTGAAGACGCCAGAGACCGCGCGGAAGATATCGCCGATCGCCACGAGGACAGGTGGGACGCCAGACACGATGGCGGCCGGCGGGACAGGATAGAAGACATTTACGACCGCCGGGAGGATGTGCACGACCGCAATGAGGACATCCGGGACCATCGTGAAGACAGAAGGGATATCCGCGAAGATCACAAGGATAGGTGGGAAAATGAGAAAGATCGTCGCTTCACCGAAAAGCATTCCCGCCCCCGTAGAGGCAACGGTGGAAGTAACCGCACTTAATGAACCGGCGATCTTAGAGCAGGCGCGGAGAGGGGATCTAAGTTCCTTTTCCGCGCTCGTTCAGGCGTATCAGGAGCGCGCGATCCACACGGCCTATGCGATCGTCGGAAATTTCGAGGATGCGCGCGATATTGCGCAGGAAAGCTTTGTGAAGGCGTACGGGGAAATCAGGGGTTTTAAGGAGCAAAGCAGGTTTTACACGTGGTTTTACCGGATCCTTGTCAACACGAGCAAAGATTTCCTCAGAAAGAAAAAAGTCCGGCGGGCGCTGTCGTCCTGGTTCGGCGGGCATGACGCGGAAGAAGGAGCGGACCCTGCGGAAAACGCCCAGGCGGCGACGAAAAGCGCCTTGGAGGAACTCGAGAACCGGGAACTGGGAGTTCAGATCTTTGAAGCGATGGAAAGGCTTCCCTTCCGTCAACGAAGCATTTTTGGTTTGAGATACCTGGAAGGATTGAGCCTGGAGGAGATCGCCGCGAGTCTGGGGATCTCCACCGGCGCCGTGAAAGCAAATCTTTGGCAGGCCACTGAAAAAATGAAGAAATCTTTAAAGGGAGAAAATCCATGAAAATCAAATCATTCGACGAATCAGACGGCTCGCTGATGAAGGATCTTAAAGGCCTCCGGGAAAAGAAAGTCCCGCCCGCATATCTGAAAGGATTTTCGGAGTCGGTTGAGCGGAAGATCCTGGGCCGCCGTGAAAAGAAGGGATTCGGCTTTCAACCTGGGCGCTTTACAGTGCCGGTGTGGGTGCCGGTGATGGCCGTACTCGTTTTGGCGGTGACGCTTGTGGTTCGAGGGCCGTTCACCGAGAAAACGCTTTCAGTCACGCCCGGGTCCGTGCAATTGGCCTCGGCCACTCTCAGTGAGGAGGAGCTTTCGGAAGAGATCGCCCTGATGGCTGAGCTCGGAGAATGGTCGGACGTGGATGACAGCCTGCTTGAGCCGCAGGATGATGCGCTTCTGGAAGAGCTTGAGTATTCCGGGGCGCGCTTTCCGCAGAATCATTTAGCTTAAATTATCATATTTAATCAAATTTAACTAAAATTATATATTTTAATAAACAAATGCTATACTTCGGGATGGTTAGGGATATTTCCTATGAACGAAGAAAAGACCATCCTGATCATAGAGGACGAGCCGAGCATCTGCGAGGTCATCAAGCTGCGCGTTGAAATGGCCGGCTACATGACGATCGTTGCCAATGACGGCGCGGCCGGTTTTCAGGGGATCCTGGAAAAAAGACCGAGCCTTGTCATTCTTGACCTCAATCTTCCCAAAATTACCGGTGAGCAAATTTGCAAGGAAGTGAAGGACAGTTACGACAAAAGCCTCTCCAAGATCCCGATCATTATCGTGACGGGCAAAGGCGACGATATAGACCGCGTCTGCGGCCGGGCCATGGGCGCCGATGCCTACCTCACCAAACCCTTTTCGCTTGAGGACCTCATGGATGAGATCCTGAGGCTTCTACGCGAATTCTCCTTCTAACCCTGCCTTGAAAGTGATTGACTAACGGGATTTTCGGATTTAATCTGCTAATGTCTTGCGGCTAATATCGCTTAATAGGAGGTTTTCGTGAAAAAAACTGCTTGGATATTTTTCATGCTCTGCGTTTTCGTTCCGCAGACGGCTTTTGGCGCCGCCGCATCGCTTTACGACCTTTTCGATGGAAAAGCCGTCAAGGTGTATTTGGCCGAGGTACAGGATTCAACCCCTGACCATAAACTCAACGTTTCGGACGTAAAGCCTACGCTTTCGAAAGCGCTTGCAAACCGCAAGAGCATCCGGTTCGAGATCGTAGAGGGTAAGGAGCAGGCGGATCTTTTGATCGAAACCGAGATCCGAAGTTTTTATTGGACCGACCATGACCCGGTCGACATGCTGATGGGCATAGGCGGCACGGCGGCGGACGCGGCGATCCGGGAGGATTATGCGAGGGTGGAGGCCGACTTTACGGTGACGGACCTCCGGAAAAACCGCGTGCTTTGGAAGGATCGCGTGATGGCCACCATCACCAAAAAACCCATGAGCGAGGCCGAGAGCATCCCGCTTGTCACGGAGGACCTGGCCAAGGTCTTCATAAGGGAGTGTTTTGGAAAGAAAAGGAAATAAATTCCGGGCGAATAGCTCAGTTGGTTAGAGCGTCTGATTTACATTCAGAAGGTCCATGGTTCAAATCCATGTTCGCCCATTTTTAAAAAAAAGGACAAACCATGCCATACGATAGCAGTCTCGATAAGCAGCTCTTCACGAAAAACTGGGAAGGCGAAGGCACGAAGCTCAGTGTCAGCGTTTATTCCTACAATAACGGCCCCAAGAAGCTGCAGATCTCTAGGGAAAATCTGGACGCGGAAGGCGAAGTGCGCTTTTCTAAGCTCGGCCGCCTGACCAAGGAAGAGATCTCGGCGATCCTTCCGCTTTTACAGGAAGCGATGGGGCACCTCTAAGTTCAAGACTCTTTCGTTCATTTCTGATACCATAGCGCGCTATGCCATTT
Source organism: uncultured Planctomycetia bacterium (assembly GCA_964373505.1). GTDB lineage: Bacteria > Omnitrophota > Gorgyraeia > 2-02-FULL-51-18 > 2-02-FULL-51-18 > CAYJVC01. Next base: position 12,067 of record CAYJVC010000023.1, on the reverse strand, counting down.
AAAGAACTGGGTCTTCATCCGAATATCCTGAAAGGCATCGAGCTCATGGGTTTTCAGCAGCCGACGCCGATCCAAAAAGAGGCGATCCCGCATGTCCTGGCGGGGCGCGACCTTATCGCTTCCGCGCAGACCGGCACCGGCAAGACCGCCGCGTTCGTGCTTCCGATCCTTCACCGCCTCATGAATGAGGACAAGACACAGAACGTGCGCGCGCTGATCCTCGCGCCGACAAGGGAGCTTGCGCTCCAGTCCACCCAGCAGCTTGAGAAGCTTTCCAGCTACGTGAATCTGAGGGGCTGCGCGGTGTTCGGCGGTGTGCCCATCGAGCCGCAGAAGCGCGCGATCGCTCAAGGGGTGGACATTATTTCCGCCACACCCGGGCGGCTCTTGGACCACGTGTACCAGGGGCACATTAATTTTCGCGACCTTAAGATACTCGTGCTGGATGAGGCGGACCGCATGATGGACATGGGCTTCCTGCCGGATATCAAAAGGATCGTGTCTTTGCTTCCTCCGAAGCGGCAGAACCTCATTTTTTCCGCGACGATCCCCGAGGAGATCATGAACCTGGCGAAAACATTCGTGCACGACCCACTCCGCGTCCGGATCAGCCCACAGGCGACCACCGCCACCGGCATTTGTCACGCCGTGTACCCGGTCTCTCATGAGCAGAAAACGGATCTTCTGCTTAAGATCCTCAGCTCGGAGGACATGAGGGGTTCTTCGGTGATCATTTTTGTTCGGACAAAGCACGGCGCGGACAAGCTGACACGCACATTGCAGCGCACCGGCATCACGGTCGGCGTTATGCACGGCGACCGAAGCCAGGGACAAAGGCTCCAGGCGCTGGACCGTTTTAAAGCGCGCAAGTTCCAGGCGCTTGTCGCGACCGACATCGCCGCCAGGGGCATTGACGTAAAAGACGTCTCACACGTGATCAATTTCGACGTCCCGCACGCGCCAGGGGATTATATACACCGCTCGGGCCGAACGGCCCGTGCGGAAGCCACCGGCGATGCGTTCACACTCGTGACACCCGAGGAAGAGGATTTTTTGAAAGACATCGAGAAGCTGATCAATCAGCGCCTGCCGCGGATCGTGTTGCCCGATTTTCCCTATAGAAAAGCACCCATGCATTTTTCCCGCGCCCCGGGCGGAAACCGCCCCCATGGACCGGGGCCGCGACCCAGAAGGCATTTTCCCCCCCGGGGCGGCCATGGCAGGCCCCACGGTCATGGCGGCGGGCCTTATGGAAGGCACGAAAGAAAGCATTGAAGACAAAGTCGCTGCAAAACATAGAAGAACGGATGCAGTCCATGGACCCGGGCTCCTTTCGCTACAAGGTGCTCGCGGCCGCGAGAGGTTTTAAGCGCTCCTGGATGGAGCTCGGACAGCACCTTTTTACGGTTTACAAGGACAAGCATTTCAAAGAATGGGGTTATCTCAGCTTTGAAACCTATTGCGCCATGGAGATCGGCGTCCGCCAACAGACCGCGATGAAGCTTCTGCGGTCCTACTCGTTCCTTGAAAAGGAAGAGCCCGCGTTTTTAAAGCGCTCGTTCACGGAAGATAAGGGCCCGGCCGGGATCCCGAGCTGCGAGGCCGTCAACGCGCTTCGGCTGGCGCGTTCCAACGAGCGCGTGCCGGAAAATGAATACAAGGCCTTGCGTCAGGACGTGCTCGACAACGCCCGGGAAGAAAGCGAAGTCAAAAAGAAGCTCCGGTACATTTTAAAGACCCACGTCCCGAAACCCACGCCCGAAGAAAAGGAAGGGAGCCGGGCGGCCGTTTTGGCTCGCACGATCCGGAATTTCCGAAGCGCGAAGGCCGAGCTTCAGGAGAATGAGTTCCCGAATAAGGTAATCAGGCAAATCGACGCCGTGATAGACATTTTAGAGGAAATGCAGTAATGAACGAAGTTAAAATTTTTACGCCCACGCAGGCGAATAAAACGCTGCCTCTGGTAAAAAAGATCGTGGATGATATTTTGAGCCTTGGGCACAAGCTAAGGACCGTGTCGGCCGAGATCAGTCGGAACGCCGAGCACCATCCGGATGTCGTGAAACTTTTAAGCCAGCTTGAAGAGATGTTCGAAGAGCTCGAGGCGCTTGGATGCTCGTACAAGGATTGGAATTTTTCAGCGGGCCTCGTGGATTTTCCGGCGATCGTCGGCGGCGAGGAAGTGTGCCTCTGCTGGCGCTCGGACGAGACCGAGCTCAAGTATTATCACGGCCTGGAGGAAGGCTACGCGGGACGAAGGTTGATCCCGAAAGAGTACTTTAAAGTTTAACCGTCATTCTGAGCACATTCGCTTCGCTCAGTGTAAACTCCGCGAAGAATCTCAAGATCAGATCCTTCGTCGCTGCGCTCCTCAGGATGACGAGAGAGGTGGGAATGACTGAGATTCTTTATTTAATGATAGGCATTGTCGCGGGAATATTTTCAGGGCTTCTGGGGATCGGCGGCGGAACGGTGGTGGTACCGGCGCTTGTTTATTTTTTTCACATGACACAACACAAGGCTCAGGGCACGATCCTGGCCGCGTTCCTGCCGCCTGTGGCTCTTCTAGCGGCGCTCCGCTATTACCAAACCGGCAATGTGGACGTGAAAGGCGCGATCGTGATCGCGCTCGGGCTTTTCCTCGGCGCTTATTTCGGTGCGAATATCAGCCTCTCGATCTCAGAGGCGGCTCTGAAGAGGGTCTTCGGCGTGTTCCTGGCTTTCGTGGCTCTTAAGATGATCCTGGGAAAGTAAAAATGATTACGCAGATTAAAAAAAAGATTACGCAGATTCAAAACCTTTAATCCGCGTAATCTTCTTTTATAAATCCGTGTAATCTATATTTTCTTATGAGAGATGTTTCGAAACGAGCTTTGTCATTTCAAACATCGACACCGTGCCTTTTCCGCCGAAAACCGTCTTCAGGGCGGCGTCCGCGTTGATGTTCCTTCGGTTCTTCTTGTCCTGCAATCCGTTCTTCTTGATGTAGACCCAAAGCTTTTTCACAACTTCCGTCCTCGGAAGCGGCCTGGACCCGACGACTTCAGCCAAGGCGCTGGACGGTTGCAAAGGCTTCATGAACGCTGGATTTGCTTTTCTTGCCACTGGGCTCTCCTTCGTTAAATGGTGTTGACGTTTTATAAAATCCCCGTTTGCAGGGCGGTTTGAACTTCCATAGTTCTATCACAAAGCCCTAGAGAGAACAAGCGTTTATTTCAACGAGCGCGCGACTTACGCGACTCGCCATTTTTATGGCGAGGAGCGTCAAGTCGCCCGCGCGAGTTGATCCTGAGGAGGTCGCCGCGGCGACCGACGTAAGATCTGAGTTTCTCCTACGTCGTTGCTAGTGACAAATCCCTGCTTACGGTATAATTCTCTTATGATCGGTTTATACGTTCACATCCCATTTTGCGTGAAGAAATGCCACTACTGCGACTTTGTCGTGACGACGACCGGCGGGGCCGAAGTGAAAAATGATTTTCTGGATGCGCTGGAAAAGGAAGTCATCTATTACTCGCCTCAATTACGGGGAAAAAAGTTTGACACGGTTTATCTCGGTGGCGGGACGCCGTCTACGTTGGACGCGGTACAGATATGGAGAGTTTTTTCAATACTCCGCGGTCACTTCAGCTTTCGTTCCGGCATCGAGATCACCTGCGAAGTCAATCCCGGCGACCTGAATGAAGAGAAGGCGGGTGCGTACCGGGAGCTTGGGATCAACCGCATCAGTCTCGGCGCGCAATCGTTCCATGATGATACTTTAAAACGCATCAACCGCGCGCATGGTTCGCGGGAAATCTACCAATCATTTGCGCTTTTAAGGAGAGAAGGATTTAAAAACATCAATATGGACCTCATTCTTTCGCTTCCGGGCGAGACTTTGAAGGAGTCGGAGCATTCACTCCGCGAACTTAAGCGATTGGATCCCGACCACGTGTCCATTTATGAGCTGACCATCGAAGAGAAAACGGTCTTCGGTGAGCAATTTAAAAAGGGCGCACTAAAACTTCCCGATGAAGAGGAGGAGCTTCAGATCCTCTCTTTTGCCAGGGAGTTCTTAAAGCAAAGCGGCTACCTTCATTACGAGCTTTTGAACTATGCGAAGCCGGGCTTTCAGTCCAGGCACAACTGTCTCTATTGGGCCAATGAAGCGACTCTCGGCCTCGGGCCCGGGGCGTTTTCGTACCTGGACGGCCGGCGTTTCCGAAATTCCTTTGACGTCGACGAATACCTGCGGAAGATCAAGAACGGGGACTGGTCCGCGTCGGAAGAAGAGACCCTGACGCCTGAAAAAAAGGAAACAGAGTCATTTTTGCTTTCTCTCAGATTACTCGAGGGGAGCGATCTCGGCCGGTTTCGATCGGTAAAGAGCCGATTGGGAGGTGCGCTTTCAGGCCTCATGGACGAGGGGCTCTTGACGAATGAGGGGGGCAAGGTGCGTCTGACGGGCCGCGGGCAGTTTTTTGCGGAAACCGTGTTTGCGGAACTTTCAGCCCCGTGCTAGAATCACATCCGGCGGCGGGGACATTATGTCAGATGAAATAAAGAAAAGTTATGAGCGCGCACTGGACAAGTTCGGGGAAGCCAAATTTGACGAGGCCGCGGGGATCTTTCGGGAGATCATACGGCAGGATCCCGATTTTTCCGACGCCTATGAGGCCTTGAGCCGCACCTATTACAAAATGAACCGCCTGGATGAGGCGATCGAGTGGATGGAAAAGCTCGCCATGCTCAAGCCCGCTTACGCGATGGCGCACACCAACCTTTCGATCTACTATATGAAAAAAGGGATGAAGGAAAAGGCCGAGGAAGAAAAGGCGAAGGCGGTCGTTTTGAATTTCGGCGGCCAAGGGCCCGCCGCGAACTTTGGCGGGGAATAAAATGAAAATAATCCGGTCAAAAAATGTTGTTCGTATCGGCCTCATCCAGATGTCGTGTGTTGCCGACCCGAGAGCCAATATAGAAAAAGCCGTTTCGCAGATCGGAATTGCGGCGGCCAAAGGCGCCAAGATCATTTCCCTGCAGGAGCTCTTCAGCACCCGGTATTTCTGTCAGAGCGAGAACGTGAAGAATTTTGACCTGGCCGAGCGGATCCCGGGCCCGGCAACAGACGCCTTGTGCCGGGCGGCAAAGTCAAATAAGGTTGTCGTGATCGCCCCGCTTTTCGAAAAGGCCTTGAGCGGCGTCTACTTCAACAGCGCCATCGTGATCGACGCGGACGGCAAGATCGCGGGCAAATACCGCAAGATGCATATTCCCGACGACCCGGGATTCTACGAAAAGTTCTATTTCGTCCCCGGTGACCTGGGATTCAGGGCGTTCCAGACGCGTTACGCGAAGATCGGTGTTTTGATCTGCTGGGACCAGTGGTTTCCGGAGGCGGCGCGGCTTGTGGCGCTCGAAGGCGCCGAGATCCTGTTCTATCCCACGGCGATCGGGTGGAAACCCTCCGAACCGGCCGAGGCCAAAAGTTATCATTCGGCGTGGGAGACGATCCAGCGGGGCCATGCGATCTCGAACGGCGTCTACGTGGCGGCGGTCAACCGCGCCGGCACCGAGGGCAACCTCAAATTCTGGGGAGGGTCGTTCGTTGCGGACCCTTTTGGGCACGTGCCCTATCGCGCGGGCCAGCGTGAGGAAATCGTGATCGCCGACTGCGACCTCGCCAAGGTCGAGCGCACGCGCCGCGAGTGGCCGTTCCTGCGTGACAGACGGGTCGATGCTTACCAGCCTATTACCTCCCGATTCGCTAATCGATAATTTCAACTGGCGGTGTCCGACGAGCTTTATCTACGCGTCGCCGTCCGATTTTCCCCACCGTGGAAAATTGGACTCAACGACTCGCCTCGCTCGTCCTCCTACGCCGTGTCCTTTAAGGCACGGCTTCGGAGGACACCATGGCCGCTCGGCTCGTCGATGCGCCGCTTAAGACAAAGCTCGTCGGACATCGCGGCCTACCGCATGCCGGCGGAGTGGGAACCCCACGAGGCGACGTGGCTCGTCTGGCCCAAGAATAAAACCACCTGGCCCGGTACGATGCTGGCAGAGGTCGAATCGATCTATATCCGTATGATCATGGCGCTTCTTGCGGGTGAAAAAGTTCACCTGTTGGTGGACGACGAAAAAACCACGCGGAAGGTTTTGAGCCGCCTGCCCCGGCCCGCGCAGACTCAGAGGCTTTTTTTCCATAGAGTAAAAACGGTCGACACCTGGATAAGGGATTATGGACCGATCTTTATAAAGGTCGAAGGTGGAAGGTCGAAGGTGGAAGGAGAAGTTGCGTTTACCAAATGGATCTTCGACGCGTGGGGCGGGAAGTACAGCGACCTCGCGCGTGACAACGGGGTGGTGAATAGAATAGATTTTCTCAAGTCATATCGCCGCTTCGATCCCGGCATTGTCATGGAGGGAGGCTCCATCGAGGTGAACGGGAAAGGCACTTTGCTGACGACCGAGCAGTGTCTTTTGAACCCGTACCGGAATAAAAAGCTCTCGCGCGCCGGGATCGAGGGATATTTGAAAAAATACCTAGGGGTCCGGAACATTGTCTGGTTGAAAGAGGGAATAGAAGGCGATGATACGGACGGCCACGTGGACGATGTCACGCGGTTTATGGATCCCACGACCCTTGTGACTGCGACCGAACCGGATCTTCGCGACAACAATCACGCGATCCTAAAAGAAAACCTGGAAATTTTAAGGCGCTCGAGTGACCAAAACGGTAAAAAATTCAAGATCGTCGAGCTTCCGATGCCGGGACGCGTGGGTGAGGGGAGACGCGACACAGGCCACACGCGGCTCCCCGCCAGCTACGCCAATTTTTATATCGGGAACGCGGTTGTGCTTGCCCCTCTTTACAGCCACAAAAATGACAGACCCGCGCTCAAGATCCTCAAGCGCGTCTTTCCGGGCCGCAAGGTCGTCGGGATCGAATGCACGGCGCTGGTGTACGGGCTTGGGTCGATCCATTGCGTAACGCAACAGCAACCGAAGTGAAAATACTTCTTCTCGCTTCAGAGAACTTTTTGTCGCATGAGCCCTCGGTAAATCATGGGGAACACGACGGCTTACGCCGTCGTGTGTGGCCCCTCGCCAAAAATTGCGCTAAGTCAATTTTTGGCGTCTCCCCATATGATTTACCTCAGGCTCATAAGCGCTCCAAAAAGTTCAATTCGCTCGAAGAAGTATTTTCACTTTCTCAACTATGAAGAAGAAATTTTATCGCCCAATCCTTTATTACTTCCTTGTTTTTGTGAGAGGTTTTTTCAACCTGCTGCCCTACCGTGTCGGGTTCTCTTTTGGCGGGACTGCCGGCAAGATCACATTTTATTTATTAAAAAAAGAACGCAAGAAAACGCTCGTGCATCTTCGCATGGCTTTCGACAGCGAGAGATCGGAGAGAGAGATCCGGAGGATAGGCGTGGCCGTTTTTGAGCACTACGGCCACACGATCGCGGAGCTTGCGCTGATAGACAAGATCCTTTCCAGGCTTGATGAATTTATCACGGCCGAGGGTTTCGAGAATTTTGACAAGGGGCTTCAGGGCGGCCGGGGAGTCATCTGCACGCTGGCCCACTTCGGGAACTGGGAGATTATGGGCGGGTACACGGCGATCAAGGGCTACCCCTGTGTCGTGGTGGCCAAGAAGATCTATTTTGACAAGTACAATGAGCTTCTTATTTCGCTTCGTGAGAAGCTGAAAATGGAAGTCATTTACCGCGATAGTTCTCCGCGAGCGATGCTGGGGGTGCTCAAAAAAAACAAAATGCTGGGATTTGTCGTGGACCAGGACGTCGAGTCCGTGGAAGGCGTCTTCGTTGATTTTTTTAATCGCCCCAGCTTTACGCCGGTGGCGCCTGTTCGCTTTGCGATGGCCACCCAGGCGCCGATCGTGCCGGTTTTTATCGTGAGAAAAGGCATGAAGCACCATGTTATCGTTGAGCCCGCCATCCCCATGACGGTCACAGAAGACAAGGAACATGATATTTGCGTCAACACCCAAAAATGGGTCTCGGTCCAGGAAAAATACATCCGAAACCATCCTCACTTGTGGGTTTGGAACCACCCGCGTTGGAAAACGAAACCTAGTGCAGAGTCTTGACCTATCCGGTTTCATCGTGTACACTTACCACAAAATTTAGAGGGAAATTCTAGATAGAAAGGTATTTTTTATTACCTTTTTTATTTTATTAATAATTATAAGCTTTTACAATCTCTTATTCTAATTAAGCATAAATAAGTTTAACCGATCGCAAAATTATGGACGAAATACAAGACAAAGAACCCTCTCTTTATAGAGCAAGGACACGGTACGGTCGTTTTATCCGCTTGGTAGCCCTGTCGCTGGTCATGTCGTTCGCGGGCCATGACGTCTTGCAGGCGGCGCCCTTGGCCCTGACCCCTCGGGACCTTGCGCATAATCCCAACATCTTGCGTCTTTCTCCCTCGATCGCCAGGATCAGCGAGATCCACAAATCTTCCAATCCTCATCTCCTCATCCATATACAGGATGCCCACACGAACGTAAGCGCTCAGACCCATATCGCCAAGATATTGGAAGAGCTCATCAAGCGCTATCAATTAAAAACTATTTTTGTGGAAGGCGGCACTAAGGATGATTCGCTCACGTTCTTAAGGCCCCTGGCGCCGAAGGAAGCTCGGGAGCGGATCGCCAAGAAGTATCTGATGCGCGCCGAGCTCAAGGGTTCCGAATATTTGAGCCTCGCTTCGGACTATGACATGCGGCTTTTGGGCGTGGAGGACGGGGCGCTTTACGACCGGAACCTTGCTCAATACGCGCGGGTGGTCGAAAATCGGGAAACGGTCTTTTCCTATTTGGATGAAATTTCCAAACGCGTCGAAACGGTCAAGCGCAGGTTGTATCCGCAGGATATCCTGGCCTTCGATGAATTCCTCAAGAAATACCGAAAACAGGAAAAAGACTTTACCGATTACCACGCGCGTTTATCCACGCTTGCCGAACGTTTCAACATCAATCTCCTCGACTTCCCGAATTTTTTCCACTTAAAAGAGCTCAAATCCAAAGAAGCCGCCATCGATTTTGAAAAAGCTTCGCAGGAACAAACGGAACTTGTTAGCCTGTTGTTCAAGGATGAAGACAATGCGAGTGAAGCGATCTCGATGTTCCGGGCCGAAGTGGAAAAGGTGAGAGATCACTCCGTGGCGGCTATTTCATTTTATGAAGATCTCCTTGCCGGCGCTAAAAAGCAACATATCTCCGAAGCAAGTTATCCAAACCTTATTTTATACCTCGATTATCTGCGCACTTACTCAAAAGTCGATCTTAACACGCTCCTCGAAGAAACCACGAGTATTGAGGAGACGGTGTTCGAGCGGGCGCTGACGGACGAGGAAGCGCTTTACCTTCACCGCATCGAGGGATATCTCACGTGTGTCCGGGACTTGTTCTTACTTCAGATCTCCAAGGACGATTTTGACCGGTACCTCCAAATGAAAGAAAAAACGGAGTTCTCCAACATCGTGTTCCTCGCGTTTTTAAACCGGAAATTGTACGACCTCGGCAATCTTGCGGACATTGTGCGTTACGAGGCCCATTTGGTTGACAACTTAAAAGATGCCGAGGCCTTTTATACCTTGAGCAAAAAAAGGGACGAGGTATTCATAGAAAAAGCGGTCAAGGCCATGAAGGAAGGCGATATCCCGGTCGCGGCGCTCATTACGGGGGGTTTTCACACACCCAATCTGAAGCGCCTGATGAAGGAGAAGGGCCTATCCTATATAGTCGTCACTCCGAACATCGAGCAGGAGACCAATGTAAAGCGTTATGAGGAGATCCTGCTGGGACAACTCGGCCGCCGGAACCCGCTTTTGAAAAATAGGATCGCGGGATCCTCCGATATAAATTCAAATCTTGCCGAGATGTTGGCGGCTCAAAGAATTACGCCGTCCGGCCTTCTCGCGATCGGATCCGTAAGAAGCGACCTTTCTGCTGCACAGCGCGGAACCACTGGCGCCCGCGCGGCGATCAAAAGCCACCGTGTACACCTCCCGGGTGTACACGGTGCAATTAGAAAAGTTTTGAAGAAGATGGTTGGTGTCGGTGAAAGATTTGGAGTCCGCGCCGCAAAGACCGATAAACCTTCGGAGCCCTCGGGGCCCTTTTTCACCCCTGAACAGTTAGAGGCCATTGCTCGCACGATGAGAGACGAAATACGGCGGCTAAACATCGGAAAATTCCATTGGCTCAATCTTAGACAGTACTTGGATGATTTTATCAGCAACCATCCCCAATGGGCCGTTGTCACGGCTATCGCCGCAATTTTAGCGGCCTACCTTTTTATCGCGTACACGAAACCTTTGGTGACGGAGTGGGCGGAGTGGTTGATTCACGAGGTTGGCCCTACGTTAGGCACTATTGCGCCGGGTTTAGGGGCCCGCGTGGCGACAAAACATAGGTTGAAGGTCGATGGTCGAAGGTCGATGGAAAATCCAAAACCTGCCCTCCACCTTCAACCTTCCACCCTCGACCTCGCCGAAGGCGCAGGCGCGCGGATGGCGGAAACAAACAAATTGACCTTGGATCCGAATAAAGTTTTTAACCATGGCCCTTACTTATTGAGGGCAATGAACTATTTCAACCAGGTCGTATTAGGAAGACAAGGAAATAAGTCCATTCAACCTATCATCTGGGATCTTGTGATTGATCTGTTTGAGCGTTTCAGGGGAGACGATGTAAATTTAGAGTATTTGAATAGTGGTGAACGATCGCGGAGGTTGGCTTTGGCCAATGACAAACGTGTCATTTATCTTTTAAATCTTGTCAACGCAGAATTGAGAAGTGGGCAGAGTATGGGCGATGCTGTCCAACAAGCCATTGAAATCTATCAATATCTAGCTCAAGACGCTGCATCCGATAGGCAGTTATTTTTTGGCGGAGGCGGTTTTGACAAAATAGAGCCAATTGCACCGGAAAATGATCCAAATTCGGCTTCGGGGCATCATCGCTTGGCCTGGTTTCTGATGAACTTCTTTTTGATCCGCAACGGATATGAGCCATTTTATTTTACCCACCAACAATACAATCAGCTCGTGATCAGTCCCTACTGGGCTCGGAAGAGAGGCGATCTGGAAACAAAAAAGATTTTAACACGCTGGGTGACTTCTAGCCTGTCCGGCGCCCGCGCGGTTGGGCGGCGAGAGCATATTTTTCAACAGAACGTTAACCCCATCACGCAGGAGCTCATCGCCGAGGAAGCAGGTGTGACGCCGCAAACTATCTCCCGTCGCAAATCCGCCAATCCCGCAGTCCAAAAAGCGGTGGATGAGGTCATCGGCTCTGACACTGCAATCCTAGCCGCCATCGAATCTTTGAAAGCCCGGAACGTTAGCCCCATCACGCGGGAGCTCATCGCCGAGGAAGCAGGTGTGACGCCACAAACTATCTCTAATCGCAAATCCGCCAATCCCGCAGTCCAAAAAGCGGTGGATGAGATAGTTTTCGTTCACCGGATTCCCGGCGCTCCCGGCGCCCGCGCGGCGGAAGGGAAGCTAGAAGCCAGAAGCTTGAGGCAAGAAGGAGAAGATAAAAGAAAGGAAAAAGAGCGTGCAGCATCAACTGGAAAATCTGAAAGTATGGCAAGAAGGAATGAGTTTGGTGGCAATGGTTTACAAATCAACCAAGCATTTTCCAAAGGAGGAAATGTACGGCCTTACTCACCAGATGCGGACCGCAGCCGTGTCAATTCCATCCAACATCGCGGAAGGCAAAGGCAGGAACCACAAGAAGGAGTATCTTCAGTTTCTTTTCCTGGCCAAAGGTTCTCTTTACGAATTAATAACCCTTACGCAACTGGCGAAGAATCTGGAGTATTTGGACAAGACTCAATCGGAAGAACTTTTAAACCATATGAGCCAACTGACAGCAATGCTGACGGCCTTGATTCAAACTCTCCAGTAATTTCTTCCTTTCTGCCTCTAGCTTCAAGCTTCTCGCTTTCTTTCCAAGGCGCCCGCCCCATCCCCCATTTCCGAGGATCGCCAAGCGATCCGTCCGCATCTGCCCCATCCCCTCTTTCTCAGGATCGCC
>CAYJVC010000022.1:28679-28823 GCA_964373505.1 uncultured Planctomycetia bacterium | reverse complement strand
TGGGGGGGTCAGTCCTTGACATTTGACATCCGCCTTATCATGAACACCGTGGGGGGGGTCAGAACGGGGGAAATTTAAAAAACCCAAAAAAAAAAACCACGACCCAACCAAAATAGAAAAATAAAAAAAAAAAAACCAAGAAAA
>CAYJVC010000022.1:0-28669 GCA_964373505.1 uncultured Planctomycetia bacterium | reverse complement strand
CTTCCTGAAAATTCGACAGCCCCCTTACCACCACCCCGGGGGGGGGGGACAGTCCTTCACTTTCGACACCCCCCCCACACCCACCCCCCCCCCACACCCTTATGTCAAATGTCAAGGACTGACCCCCAGGTAAGCTTGCGCGCAGCGTTTCGCCAGGTTTCGGACGCGCGCGATGTAGGTGGGACGCTCATTCACGCTGACAATGCCGCGCGCGTCGAGCATATTGAACACGTGGGAGGCCTTAAGCGTGTATTCATAAGCGGGCAGCACCAGCACTTTGCGGGCCGGCGACTCTTCCAGGAGACGCGCCGCCTCCTTCTCATAGGTTTCAAAAAGCTGCTTCAATAGGGAGGTGTCGCTCTGGTCGAAATTGTAATGGCAGTATTCCACTTCGGAGGCCCTGCGAAGATCGCCGTATTTCAGGTCCTGGGACCAACTCAATTCAAAAAGATCGTGCTTGCCCTGCAAGAACATCGCGATCCGTTCCAAGCCGTAAGTGATCTCGCAGGATATGGGCTCCAGCGCGATCCCGGCCATCTGTTGAAAGTAAGTGAACTGCGTCACCTCCAGACTGTCCATCCATACTTCCCAGCCGAGCCCCGAAGCGCCCAAGGTCGGCGATTCCCAATCGTCCTGCACGAAACGAATGTCGTGTTTTTTAAGATCGAGCCCCACCGCCCGGAGGCTCTCGAGATACTGATTCTGCGCATTGTCAGGCGAAGGTTTCAAGACGACCTGATACTGATAATAATGCTGCGTGCGAAGCGGGTTCTCGCCGTAGCGGCCGTCGGTGGGTCGGCGCGTCGGTTGGACATAAGCCACGTTCCACGGCTTTGGCCCGAGCGACCCGAAGAATGTCGCAGGGTGGAAAGTGCCCGCGCCCATTTCCATGTCATAAGGCTGGAGAACGCTGCAGCCCTTTTTGGCCCAATACTCGGAGAGCTTGGCTATCAGATCCTGGAAGTAGACCATAATTAATTTGCTTTTTCTATTTGGATTACGCTGATTAAAAAAATGATTACGGGATTAATCGGCGCAATCTTCTTTATAATCTGCGTAATCATTTTATTTAATACCCCATTTTCTCCATGAAAACGACCGATCTTAATTTATGGACTAAATGAAAATCCACAAAACGCCGCAGGATCTTCTCGAGTTCCTCCCCCACTTCCTGCGCTACCTTCACGCGGTGCAACCCGCCCACTTCGGAGCGCCGCACATGCCTGAGAAAATTGAGCGCCCCCCTGGAAATAGGAATGCTCGTTCCGGACACCGCCGAAGCGCCGTTATTGCCGGAATGGGGACGGCAACCCTGGCAATGAATGCCTCCGAGCGCCACGTTGAAATAAGCGGGGTCCGGGTTTTCTTTCTGACAATTCACGCACGCGGTGATCTCGGGCATCAATCCCAAAACTTCGAAAAGCTTGAGCTCAAATACCCTCGCGCAGCGTTTGGGCGAGGCGCCGGTGGCCAGGAAGCCGAACGAATCGTTCAAAAGATCGAATATCTTCGGGTTAGCGTCCTCCACTTCCACGAGCTCATTCACAAGCTGAATAAAATAGCTCGCGTAGGAAAGCCGCTCGAGGTCCTCTCTCAGTTTCGGAAAAAGATCCCGAAGCTCCACCTGCGTGACCTGATGCAGGTCGCCGCCTCTTTTCCTTTTATAGAAAAGGATCTCGTTCAGCGAGAAGGGCTCAAGCGTGCTGCCAAAGCGGCCGCGCGCGTCCCGCACGCCTTTCACGATGCCTTTGATCTTCCCAAAATCGCGGGTATAAAAATCGCCCAGAATGCTCGTGTCGCGGTAATCCTGCGTTTTTAGAATAAAAGCCTGTGTTTTTGTGGCGCTCACCCCATCCCCTCTTTCAGAGGCGGCACCACGGCACCGCCGCTTATCACCATCCGCAGGCCTTCTTCAATCGATATCTGAGTGCGGATGAGTTCTTCTCTCGGCACAAAGATGAAAAAACCGGTTGCGGGATTCGGCGGAGACGGCACGAACACAGTCACGAGGTCCTTGCCTGTTTTTTCGTGAACCTCCCACTTTTTGTCGAGCGTGACAAAAGCCATGGCATAGACGCCGCGCCTGGGGTACTCCACGAAAATGACTTCCTTGAACACGCCTTTTTTATCGGCGCCGAACGCGCCCGCGATCTCCTTCAGGGAAGTATAGACCACGCTCAAAAGCGGGATGTTCTTGAGGAGCCCCTCCCACGCGAGGAGAAAGCGTTTCACGACGAATTTTTCCGCGACGATCCCCACAAAGGTCAGAAAGAGGACCACTAAAATAGCAATGAGGATCTTGGTCAAGAAAACTTTCAGCGCTACGTCGCCGCTCATCGGAAGCATCCGGAATATCGGATTCACGATCCAGCGGTCGGTGAGCCGCACGAGAGTGCCGAAGAAAATAACGGTCAAAAAAAGCGGCGCCAGAACCAAAAGCCCCGAAATAAAATGAGTTCTAAGATGCTTCAACATGGGTTACGCCCTCAGGAAGATCTGAAAGAGAAGCGCCGTCACGAAAAACCCCAGAGCCGCCCCGGTGAGCACTTCTTTGAACGAATGGATCTTGGCGCGGAGCCGGCTTTGCGCTACGAGCGCAGCCAGAAGAAAAGTTGCCATCACCACAAAAATATTCGACTGCGTGAACAAAACGGCCGTCCATAGGGAAAACGCGACGGCCGCGTGGCCGCTCACAGCGCCCCCCCGGAACGGCCGTCCCGTGTGGAAAAAAGCCTTGCCGCTGATGACGAAAAACACCGAAATAAGAAGCGCAACAAACAGCACGTTCCAGTTCGTCAGTTTGATGGCGACCGCCATGCTTTCAAGCGGCCAGGTCCAGTGCTTGGAGAAAATAAAGAACCCGACGACGAGCGCATTCAAAGCGCAGATCAACACGGCCGCGGCCGAAACATGTTTGATTATCTTGATCTGCGGGTGAATAGCGGGTTTCATGAGGTCCATAACCTCTTCGAGCGCCGTGTTGAAAACCTCCATCGCGAACACAAGGCTTATGACCGAACAAAGCACCACCCACTCAAGCTGGCTCAAGCCCAGGTAGACCCCCAAGAGAAGCACTATGAACCCCAGGGAAAAATGGATGCGCATGTTGCGCTCGTGGCGCACGACGTAAACGAACCCGTCTACGGCGTCATTCAGGCTGCGCAAAAAAGATCGTTGCTTCATAGACTATACCAGAGTAATTGCTCCGATTCGAGGGTCCTGCCGCTGCGACAACCCCATTCGTTCTCGCGTCACTCAAGGAGCGCTGCGAGCGAATGGGGCGCCCCGTCTCCGCGTCACCCGTCGAATCGTAACTTCTTTAAAATAGCTTCTTGTCGTGCGTGCATCGCGTCATACTTTTTCTTGGGTTTGTCTTCATATCCCAGAAGATGCAGCGTGCCATGCACCAAGTATCTGGCCAGCTCTTCTTTAAACGGTATCTTGAGCTCCCTCGCCACTCTCTTGGCCGTCTCGACGGAAACGACAATATCTCCCAAATCCTTCTCCAGCGTAAACGCAATGACGTCCGTTGCGTAATCATGACCCAAATACTTTGCATTGACCTTCTTTATTTCATCGTCGTCGGTTAACAGAACGCTGACTTCCAGCCTCCTCTTCTTTTCGAAAGCAAGCGTTTCGGAAACGATTTTCTTAACCC
This sequence comes from uncultured Planctomycetia bacterium, assembly GCA_964373505.1. Taxonomy (GTDB): domain Bacteria; phylum Omnitrophota; class Gorgyraeia; order 2-02-FULL-51-18; family 2-02-FULL-51-18; genus CAYJVC01. The sequence goes on along the minus strand of CAYJVC010000022.1, from coordinate 25,011 downwards.
ACGAAACCGCAAACCCTTTCCGTCGGGTATTAATTTTAACATTTATCATCGCCCTGCATTCATCGGACCTTGATCCCAAGCTCTTTCAACTGTTTCTCGTCGACCGGCGAGGGCGCTTGGGTCAGGGGACATACGGCCTTCTGGTTCTTGGGAAATGCGATCGCCTCGCGAATGCTTTCGAGTCCCAACAGGATCGCGATCACGCGGTCAATGCCGAGCGCGATCCCGCCGTGGGGCGGCGCGCCGAACCCAAACGCCTTGAGCAAAAATCCGAAACGCTTTTTGGCCTCCTCCTTATCCAGTCCAATGACCTCAAAGACCTCCTGTTGAAGTTCCTTTTTGTGGATCCGGATGGAGCCTGAGGCAATCTCGTTGCCGTTCATCACAAGGTCATAGGCGCGTGAACGTATCCTGCCAAGCTCACCCGTCGGCTTGTACTTTTTCCAGTCTTCGAGATCCGGTGAGGTGAAGAGATGGTGCTCGCTCTCCCAGCGCTTTTCTTCCCCGTTCCATTTAAAAAGCGGGAACTCAAGGATCCAGCTGAAGTTAAATTCGTTCGGAGGGATCAGGCCCTTCCACCCGGCAATGTGAAGCCTTAAGGCCCCGAGAGCTTTGAGTGCCTTCGACTTCTCATCCGCTACAAGCAGGATAAGATCCCCGGGGGCGGCATTGAATTTTTTGATGATCTGGGCCTGTGACGCGGCATCAAAAAATTTCACGATCGGGGACTCGAGCTTCCCCTCCTCCACCTTGAAATAAGCAAGCCCCTGCGCGCCTTCCTTTTTCACAGCTTCGGTCAGATCATCGATCTCTTTCCTTGAGATCCCAGCACCCTTGGACAGACACACACCCGCCACTATGCCGTCCGGCTTTGCAACGGCGTCCCTGAATACTTTGAACTCTGAATTTTTCACGATGGGTGAAATCTCCTCGATCGCCAGTCCAAAACGAAGATCGGGCTTGTCCGAACCGTAACGCGTTACCGCCTCTTGGTAGCTCAACCGGGGAAACGGCGTTTTAAGTTCATGGTTCAGCACATCCTTTAGTATCTCCTTGAGAAGCTCTTCGACCACCGAAAAAAGATCATTTTCCTCAAGGAACGACATCTCCATGTCGAGCTGCGTGAACTCCGGCTGCCGGTCGGCCCTCAGGTCTTCGTCCCGGAAACACTTGGCGATCTGGAAATAGCGGTCGAGCCCCGAAACCATGAGGATCTGCTTAAAAAGCTGCGGTGATTGAGGAAGCGCGTAAAACTCGCCTTGGTTCACGCGGCTTGGCACGAGGTAATCGCGTGCGCCTTCCGGCGTGGATTTTGTCAGGATCGGCGTCTCGACCTCAATAAAACCGTGCTTGTCGAGTGCGCGGCGGATAATCTGGTAGATCCTGTGCCGGACCAGGATATTCTTCTGGACCGCCGGGTTCCTTAGATCAAGGAACCGATACTCTAGGCGAAGCTCTTCGTTCGTCTCGCGGCTTCTGGCGACTTCAAAAGGAAGCGGACCTGAAGAACTGTGGAATGCGCTTTTCGGCCCGCCGGTGACCTCGGCTTCCGTAACCTCTACCTTGCCGGTCACTAGCTTCGGGTTCTCGGTCCCCTTGGGCCGAAAAGCCACTTTGCCTTCGATCCGCACGCAATCCTCGGTCTTTAATTCGCCCTTATGGATCGCGGCTTGAAATCCGGGGCTGGCCACGATCTGGGTCTTGCCGTAACGGTCCCTCAGGTCGATGAACGTGAGTCCTCCGTGATCGCGCACGGAATCGACCCACCCATAGAGCGTGACTTTTTGCCCGACATGTTTTTCCGTCAATTCCCCGCAGGTAAAAGACCGGAGCATATTCCTTCCTAAACCGTCATTCTGAGGCGAAGCCGAAGAATCTCAAAACAAGATCCTTCGCGGAGTTTACCCTGAGCGTAGCGAATGGGCTCAGGATGACAGAGTTGATAATTGATTAACCGCATCATTTAAAGGCAGCTCTTTTTGTGAGCCGTCCTCCAGATTCTTCAACGTGAAGATCTTTTTCTTAAGCTCCTCATCGCCCAGGATCACGACATAGCGGCTTTTATTCTGGTTCGCCGAGCGCATCTGGCTTTTCAGGGATTTTGAGGAAAAATCCATCAGCGCCTTAAGATCTCTGGAACGCAGGGAGGATAGAAGCTTAAAACCTTCTTTCAGCGCTTCCTCGCCCAGCGTTGCGATAAAAAATGAATTTTCATAAGCTTCTTTTTTCTCGCCCTCGCTCGCCAGGCACATCGCCAGGCGCTCCACGCCCACCGCAAAACCTACGGCGCCCGCCTTCGGCCCCCCAAAGGCCTCGATGAGAGTGTCATAGCGCCCCCCGGCGGCGATCGCATCCTGCGCACCCAGCTTGGGATGCGAAACCTCAAACACGGTCCTCGTGTAGTAATCCAATCCCCGCACCATAAAAGGATCTTCTTCATACCGAACCCCCACGGACCCGAGCGCCTGACAGACTTTCGCGTGATGCACCTTGCTTTCCGTCGTCAGATACCCCGTGATCGCCGGCGATCTGCGGATAAGGGCGCGGCAGGACTCCGTTTTGCAGTCCAGGATCCTAAATACGTTCTTCTCGAGACGTTTCCGGCACTCCGCGCACAACTCATTTTTTTTGGGACTGAAAAATTTCTTAAGCGCCTCCTTGAAATTGAGCCGTTCCTTAAAACTCCCGAGATTGTTAAGCTTGAGTCGGAAACCGGTGGCGCCGGCCTCATCTAGAAACAAGGCCAGGCAGTGAATGGTTTCCGCATCCGAATAGGGACCGTCCACGCCGAGCTGCTCGACGCCGATCTGGTGAAATTGCCGGAGCCTGCCGGCTTGCGGCCGCTCGCTGCGGAACATCGGACCCGCATAAAAAAATTTAACATGGCCTTGAGTTTTGTCGAAATTATTCTCGAGGTACGCGCGCACAACACCGGCCGTGCCTTCGGGCCTGAGCGCTACGCGTGTGCCGGATCGGTCCTCAAACTCGTACATCTCCTTCTGCACGACCTCCGTGTCGGTGCCGAGCGCGCGCGTGAACAGCTCTTTTTCCTCCATGACCGGCGTCCGGAGTTCCTCAAAACCGAAGCGGCCAAAAACGTCCCGCGCGGTCCGCTCGAGTCGCTCGAAAACCCGGGCGTCATCACCATAAATGTCGTGTGTACCGCGAAGTCGGCTAAAACGCATTCCGAGTTGTCCTAAAAGTAACGAGGGCGCGAGACATCGCGCCCCAAGACGTTTTTCACTTTTTTCCTTTTCCCTTTAACCTTTTACCTTATTCTTATTTCACATCCTTTTTCATTATGAGGCCGGGTTTGAAAACGACCACCTTTTTGGGCGGGACCGGCACTTCCTGGCCTGTGCGCGGGTTACGGCCCAGACGGCCGCGCCGGGACTTGACCTTAAAAATGCCGAAATTCCTGAGCTCCACGGTTTGCCCTTGAGCTAAAAACTCCGTGATCTTATCCAAAGTCATTTGAACTACACGTTTTACGTCGATCTGCTTGATGCCCGTCTCACTCGATATCTTGAGTACAATGTCTTTTTTTGTGATGGCCACATTATCCTCCCCGCTAGGCAGTTAACCCAACCACTCTCATCCAGGAATTCGCGTATGATGTTATCACACAATAAGTTACGGTGTCAACGGGCTCAAAAGCCCTTAAATTCTGAGGAGTATCGACTCTTCGCCGACCCTTTGCTGGAGAGAGCTGACGAGGTCTTCGTTCGGCTGAACAAATAAACTGCGGTCGACGAGCATCTGGGAGCGGCTGCCGCTCCCATCGGTGAATTCGAGGTAGACGGGGATGCTGCCGGGGTGCCGGGATAGGATCTCCTGCAGGTCCTTCAAGACGCGCTCCTCGGCGACGGAAGTCACAAGCCGTACGTGAATGCTGCGAGTGAACTTCTTATGCACGTCCGCCACCGGGGTGATCTCGTTGACCAAAAGTTTCGGGTCCTGCTCTTTTTTATCCACATTGCCCTTGAAAAATAAAATGGCGTCTTTGACAAGGAATTGTCCGTAGCTCTTGAAAGTCTTCGGGAAGATCAAAAGGTCCACGGTACCCTCCAGATCCTCCAGCGTCACGATGGCCATCTTTTCGTTTGTGCGCTTGGTCTGAGTGAACTTAAGCTTATTGACAAGCCCGCCGGTGATCACCTCTTCCCCGTCGCGGCGCAAACCCATCGTGGCCGTCGAGGCGGTGGAATAGCTTTTCAGTTCTTTTTTGTAGCGGTCCAGCGGATGGCCCGTGACGTAAAACCCCAGCATTTCCTTCTCATTCAAAAGCCTCTCGGTCTCCGACCATTCGGGAATAGCGGGGATCTGTTGGAAGTTTTTATTGAAAGAGCGGTCGCCTGTGAACGCCTCAAAAAATGACCGCTGCCCGCTTTCGCGGTCCTTCTGAATGTCGCCTCCGAGCGACAGCGCCTGGTCGAGCACTGCGAAAAGTTGGGAACGGTAAAGCCCCGTTGAGTCGAACGCGCCGCACTTGATGAGGCTCTCCAGCACCTTGCGGTTGACGACGCGCAGGTCCACGTGGTCGGTCAGATCAAAAAAGGATTTGAAACGGTCCTGCTTGATGCGGCCCTGGATGATCGCGTCGATCGCGGTCTGCCCCACGTTCTTGACGGCGGCCAGGCCGAACCGGATTGTGTCGGACCCGACCACCGTGAATTGGGGGAAACTTTCGTTCACGTCGGGCGGCAGGACGTTGAGGCCCATGCGCTTGGCCTCGTCGATGTAAAGCACGATCTTGTCCGTGTTGTCTTTTTCAGAAGTCAAAAGCGCGGTCATGAACTCGACCGCGAAATTCGCCTTCAAATAGGCGGTGTGGAACGAGATCATCGCATAGGCCGCGGAGTGGCTTTTATTGAATCCATAGCCCGCGAAGTGCTCGATGAGCTTGAAGATCTTCTCCGCCATGCGCTTTTCCACCTTGTTTTTCACGGCGCCCTGGACGAAATCCTCCTGGACCTTCTTCATCTCCTCCTCTTTTTTCTTGGAGATCGCGCGGCGCAGGGAATCGGCTTTCGCAAGGGAAAAACCCGCCAGGACGTTCACGATCTTCATGATCTGCTCTTGGAACACGATGATCCCGTACGTGTCCTTCAGAATGGGCTCGAGGGACGGGTGGTCGTACGCGATCGCGATCTGGCCGTGCTTTCTTTTGATGAACTCGTCGACCATGCCGGAGCCGATCGGGCCGGGACGGTAAAGCGCCAGGATCGCGATCAAGTCCTCGAACTTGTCGGGCTTGAGTTTTTTCAGGATGTCACGCATGCCCGAACTTTCAAGTTGGAACACGCCGATCCCTTGAGCATTCTTCAGCATCTCAAAAGTCTTAGCGTCATTGAGCGGGATCGCCGCCCAGTCGATGTCCTTCTTCTGCGTGCGCTTGATGATCTTGATCGTGTCGTCGATCACGGTGAGCGTGCGAAGGCCGAGGAAATCCATCTTGAGAAGACCTATTTTTTCCAGGCTCTCCATCGAATACATCGTGGAGATCTGGCCGTCACCCGTTTTGAAAAGCGGCACATGTTCTCTTAAGGGTTTTTGGCTTATCACGACGCCGGCCGCGTGTGTCGACGCGTGGCGGGTCATCCCTTCGAGGACCCGCGAGGTGTCCAGGAGTTGCGTGATCCGGGGGTTGGTTTTGTAAAGCGCCTTGAGTTCGGGCTCCCGCCGCAGCGCATCGTCAATCGTGATCTCGAGCTCGGTCGGGACGAGCTTGGCGATCTTGTCAACTTCGGCGTAAGGGATGTTCATCACGCGCCCCACATCGCGGATCACGGCCTTCGCCATCATGGTGCCGAACGTGATGATCTGAGCCACGTTGTCCTTCGAATATTTTGCGGTCACGTAGTCAATGACCTCATCGCGCCTCTCATAGCAAAAATCAATGTCGATATCGGGCATGCTCACACGCTCGGGGTTCAGGAAACGCTCAAAAAGAAGGTCATACTGAAGCGGGTCGATGTCCGTGATGCCGAGCGCGTAGCTCACGACGCTCCCGGCTGCCGAACCGCGCCCCGGCCCGACCGGGATGCCTTTTTCCTTGGCGAAATGCACGAAATCCCAGACGATCAGGAAATAACTGGTGTAGCCGCTTTTTTGGATCACGCCAAGCTCATGGTTCGCGCGCCTGGCCACGGCGTCCTCGATCTTGCCGTAGCGCTTCCCAAGCCCCTCCCACGTGAGCTCCCTCAAATACTCCTCGCACGTCTTGTCTTTCGGCGGCGTGAAATCCGGTACATAAGTTTTGTCAAAGTCGAGCTTCAGATTGCATTTGTCCGCGATCTCGACTGTGTTCGCCACCGCGTCGGGGTTGTCCTTGAAGAGCTCCTTAACCTCTTCCGCGGATTTAAAATAAAATTCCTCGGTGGCCAGCCGCGTGCGGTTCGGGTCGTCAAGGGTGGTCTGCGTTTGGATGCAGGTTAAAATTTCATACGCTTTTGAAAATTCCTTTTCCAGGTAATGAACGTCATTGGCGGCTGCAATCTTAAGCCCCAGTTTCTGCGCCAGCGCGATGAGGTGTGGGTTCACCCGCTCCTGCTCCCTCAAACCGCTGTAAATGACCTCCACGTAGAAATCGTCTTTTCCGAAAATGCCCGCATACTCCCCGGCCGCCTGCGCGGCCTTATCATTCTGGCCGATATTCAAAAGATGCGGCACCTCAGCGCGCAGGCCGCCCGAGAGCGCAATAAGGCCCTTCGAATATTGCCTCAACATTTCTTTATCGACGCGGGGGCGATAATAAAAACCTTCGAGGTACCCGATGCTGACGAGATGAATAAGGTTTCGGTAGCCCTCGATGTCCTTGCAGAGAAGCACCAAGGGATAGGAAGCGCCATGAAGGCCGTGGGTCGAGCGCTCGAAGCGGCTCTCGGGCGCTACGTACACCTCAGCGCCGATGATGGGTTTGATGCCGGCTTTCTGGCAGGCGCTGTAGAACTCGATGGCACCGAACATATTGCCGTTGTCGGTGATCGCCAGGGCCGGCATGTCCAGCTCCTTGGCGCGGCGGGCTAGATCTTCAATACGGCAAGCGGCATCTAAGAGGCTGTACTGGGTGTGAACATGCAGATGAACGAAGCCGGTGCTCATGAGATTTTATCCGAGGGGTATTTTAACACTTCAACGTTCATTTTCCCATCTTCTCGCGTCTGATCGCGACCATTTTTTGCAAGTCCTGGGAGCCTCGGCAAAATGGCAAAAACTTGCGCTGGGCCGCGCTTCGAACAATTGCCATTTTGCCGCTTCCCGGGGACTTGGCAAAAAATGGTCAATAGCAATAGGACGCTCGAAGCGGGAAAATGAACGCGCAGGTGAGGGGTCAGTGAGGGGTCAGCAGTGAGGGGTCAGGTGAGGGGTCAGTCCTTGAATCATGAATGGCGCGTCATCTTTCATGGGCTGACCCCAGAAGTGCAAAACCATAATTTATCACTAGTCTTCCTCGTTAATCGATAAAAAAACCTGGATATTATTTTGACCGGTAATGGGTGGGTCCATCGTCTTGTTATATAGAAGGAGGTACGATATGCCCAAAAATAACCCTATGGAAGTTTATTCTTATCTTTCGCATGAAGTGGTTGAGCGAAAAATTCTGTCGGTAAGAGGAAATAAGGCTATGTTGGATAAGGATCTTGCCGAGCTCTATCAGGTACCCACTAAAACCCTTGTTCAGGCTGTCAAGCGTAACATAAATAGGTTCCCTTCTGATTTTATGTATCAGCTTACAGACAAAGAGGTTGTAAACTTGAGGTCACAATTTGTGACCTCAAGTTGGGGTGGCAGACGATATCGCCCTTACTTATTTACAGAGCAAGGTATCGCAATGTTATCCAGTGTGTTAAAGAGCGACCGTGCGATACAGGTCAATATTTACATCATGAGAACTTTCATGAAAATGCGGGAGATTGCTCTGGGTAACAAAGATCTTCGAATAAAGATCGAGGAACTTGAGAAAAAATACGACAAACAGTTTCAAGTGGTCTTTAAGGCGATCAAGCTTTTGTTTGATGACCGCCCAAAACCCGGAGAAACTAAGCGATTCTAAACAAGTGCCGTGCAGCAATGTTAAAAGGAGGAAAAATATCTTTCGAGCGCATCGAACTTTTTGGAGCATTTATGAGCCTCGAGGTAAATCATATGGGGATACGTCAAAAATCGGCGCAAGCCGCGCCCTTTGATATAGCTTCGTCCACCGCGGCGATTCCGATTTTTGACGAGGGGCTCTCCATGATTTACTTAAGGGCTCATGCGACAAAAAGTTCGTTAAGCGAGAAGGATATTTTTCCGATTACTATTTGTAGAGTAGAAGCATACGAGACATTGACATAATAACTTATAGGTTATATACTTGAGTTGGATATACTGTTAACGGATTCGGTCACAACCTATATTAAGGCTTGAGCGGCGTCTCGGAGCTAGCGCAGATCTATCAATACTTGGAGCGCCAGAGGGAGCTCGGCCACAGGTTAAAAGAACCGGTCTCCAAAACATTAGGAGATGGGGTCCACGAGATCAGGCCGGGCCCTCACCGTTTATTATTTTTCTATGATAAAGGACGTATCGTGATCGTCCACGCTTTCAGAAAAAAGAGGCAACAAACACCGAAGTGGGAAATTGAAACAGCAGTGCGGAAAAAGGCCGAATGGATAAAGTATGAATAACTGGAAAGACCTCAAAAACGAACTTCATCTGCCCAAAGAAGAGCTTCTGCTGGCCAAAGTGAAACTCGAGCTTTCGGAGTTGATCTATGATCTTCGAACGGCGAGAAAAATGAGCCAGAAAATGTTGAGCGAAGCGATCGGTGTGAGCCAGCCCTACATCGCAAAGATCGAGAACGGCGAGGAGAACCTGACGCTTGAGACGATCGTTAAACTTCTCGCCGCTTTGAACACCCGCCTGACGCTGAAACCCGAAAAGCGCGGCAGCTCAGACAGCGTCCTGTACATTTTAAAAGCCGCGTAATTCCTAACCCCTCCCCTTGGGACGTCGTTCGGCAAACGCTATCAAGCCGCATGTTTCAGGGAGATCCTGGCTTCGTACAGATCGTAGGAAGTCTGCAGGTTCATCCAAAACTCAGGAGTTGTTTTAAGGCTTCGGCTTAAAAGAAGCGCGCTTTCCGCCGACATATCCCGTTTTCCGTTTATCAGCGTGTTCACTCTCTGGATCGGCACACCCATTCTTCGCGCCAGCTCCAACTGGGTGAGCTTCATCGGCTCAAGAAACTCCTTAAGCAAAATTTCGCCTGGATGAGTGGGGTTGCGGTGTAAAGGAATCATGCGTTTTTCTCCTTGTTTTAATGATAGTCTAAGATCTGCACTTCAGCGGCGCCGACATGGGCCCATTTAAATACAACACGGTATTGATCATTGATGCGAATACTGTAATATCCCTTTTTGTCCCCGCCCAGCGCTTCGAGCCGGTTTCCGGGCGGTGCTTTCAGATCTCGCAGCGCGTGCGCGGCGTTCAACATATCCAGTTTCCTTTGCGCGACGGACCAAATATCCTGTGGGATCCTGAGGGCCCGTTTTGACCGGATCCCGTTAAATAGATCTTCAGCCGAATCGTCTTTGAAGCTTATGATCACGACTAAAGTATACTATATTAACGTATGCTGTGCAAGTATTAAATTATTACTTCGACAATAATAAAACGGCACCGTTAGACATCAACCGGTCTCTTTTTTCTCCAGTATCTCGGCCTTCAAGCGCAGCGCGCCTTTGTGCCAATTCTTCACCTCAAGCGCTTTTTCGGCGTCCGCAAGGCCCGCATCCAGATCGCCTTTCAGATACTGCGCAAGGCCTCTCATAAAATAGCTCTCGGCATTCTTGGGAGCGAGGCGTATCATCTCCGCCCCATCTGCGATCGCGCCGTCAAAATCGGTCGTCACGATCCGCGCATTGCCTCGCTCATAAAAGTATGCCCAGTTATCGGCATGAAGCTCGATGGCTGTCGAGAAGTCCCGGATCGCTTCTGCGTTCTTTTGCTGAAGTCTAAACGCCAGTCCTCGATTGAAGTAAGTATCTGCCGCTTTTGGTTCAAGCTCGATGGACCGCGTCAGATCGCTCACGGCCTCCTCAAAGTTATCACGACCCAGCTGGGCCGTCCCGCGATTGTAATAGGCCTTGGCATCCTTGGGATCTTTCTCCAACGCTTTATCGGCTTTGTAGATGAGAGTTTCGGGACTGGTGCCGGCGTAGGCGGCGCCAACAACGCCCAGCATAAACACAAACCACATAAGGAATATGCGATTCAATAATTTCACAAGGCCTCCTCTTTGCGACCAGTCTACTCCCTGCCAAAACCAGAGACAAGTTTTTCCTATGATCACAAGGTCACAATTTGTGACCTTAAGTTGGGGTGGCAGGCGATATCGCAGGGTCCTGCCGTCGGAGGGACTCTATTTTCCCTAATAGGACCTATCACCTGCGGATCACTTCTGGATAACAAACTTCGAATGCGATGGTAAACACACGCTTTTAAGACTAAGCTTCTCGAAGATTATAAGGAAAATAGAGTCTCGAAGACGGTAGGACCCGACGCCTCACTCCCACTCGATCGTGGCAGGAGGCTTGGAGCTTACGTCGTAAACGACTCGGTTGACGCCCTTCACCTCATTGATGATGCGGTTGGAAATGCGGCCGAGCACGTCCTTGGGCATACCGAACCAGTCGGCGGTCATGCCGTCGACGGAAGTCACCGCGCGAAGCGCGATCACGTTCTCGTAGGTGCGCTCGTCGCCCATCACCCCCACGCTCTTCACGGGCAAAAGCACCGCGAACGCCTGCCAGATCTTGTCATACAAGCCGGCTTTTTGGATCTCCTCGATCAACCGGGCGTCCGCTTCCCTTAAGATAGTTAGCCGCTCTTCCGTGATCTCTCCGATCACACGGACGGCGAGCCCCGGCCCCGGGAAAGGATGCCGCCCGACGAGATGCTCAGGTAACCCGAGTTTGCGCCCCAGCTCGCGGGTTTCATCTTTAAAGAGTTCTCGTAGAGGCTCGATGAGTTTTAGCTTCATCTTGTCAGGAAGCCCGCCCACGTTGTGATGCGTCTTGATCTTGGCGGTGGGGCCGCCGAAGGCGGAACGGCTCTCGATCACATCCGGATAAAGAGTCCCTTGAGCCAAAAACTGAGCGTTTCTTACCTTCTTCGCTTCGCGCTGAAAAGCATACACAAACTCATGGCCGATGATCTTTCTCTTTTTCTCCGGGTCCGTCACGCCTTTGAGCGCCCTCAAAAAATTCTTCTGGGCCTGCACATAATGAATGTCCGCCTTGAAGTGCCCCTTAAAAGCCCGCCGCACACCCTCTTCCTCGTTCTTACGCGTGAGTCCGTTGTTCACAAAGATGCACACGAGCTGTTTGCCGATCGCCTTGGAAAGGAGCGCCGCGGCTACTGAGGAATCCACGCCGCCCGAGAGCCCCAGGATCACGCGCGCTCCCCCGACCTTGCGACGAAGGCAGCGGATCTGTTCATTGATAAAATTGTCCATGGTCCAGGATTTCTTGAACCGGCAGATCGAGAAAAGGAAATTATGAAGTATTTTTTTTCCATATTGGCTATGCATCACTTCCGGGTGGAACTGCACACCAAATATTTTCCTTTTGGTATTCTCAAAAGCCGCCGAATGCGTATTTTTGGTGTAGGCGGTCTTGGCGAACCCGAAAGGAAAACGAGCCACATAATCGCCGTGGCTCATCCAAGAGATGGATTTCTGCGGAACGCCTTTGAACAAAGCGCCCGGATTCTTGCAGAGGTAAAGGTCAGCGTGTCCGTATTCGCGGTGTCTGGCCCTGCGGACTTGCCCGCCCAGGTGGTGCGACAACGCCTGCATGCCATAGCAAATCCCCAGGACCGGCACGCCCAGTTTTAAAAGCTCGGGGTTGAGCTGGGGGGAATTTTTTTCGTAAACGCTTGCAGGGCCGCCCGACAGAATGATCCCTCGCACATCCTTAGAACGGATCACGTCGATCGAAACGCTCGGAGGGACGATCTCGCAGAAGACCTTGAATTCGCGCACTCGGCGCGCGATCAACTGGTTGTACTGGGAACCGAAATCGATGATTAAAAGAGTTTGCATAACGATTTTACCGGTTCAAAACTTCTTCTGTGGATCTTGCATGGGCCGTATTTTTTGATCGCCCCGATATGTTCCTCGGTGCCATAGCCTTTGTGTTTTGCGAAACCATATTCCGGGTATTGACGATCGTAGTGCCGCATGATCCGGTCCCTTGTCACTTTCGCGATGACCGAGGCGCAGGCGATCGAAAACGAGACCGCGTCGCCGTCCACGATCGCGAACTGCCTGAACGGAAGCCTCGGCGTCCTCGGGCCGTCCACCAGCACGCAACCCGGGATAAGCGCCAGTTTCATCACCGCCTCTTCCATAGCGCGCATCGTGGCTTGGAAAATATTGATCTTGTCAATGACCGGCGGGTCGACGGCGCCGATGCCGATGACGCATTTTTCAAGTATCTCTTCGAAAGCGGCTTCGCGCGCGCTCGGGCTCATCTTCTTCGAATCGTCTATCCTCGATGAAAATGAAAAATCCCTGACGATGACCGCGGATGCAACCACCGGCCCCGCCAGGGGGCCGCGGCCGGCTTCATCCACGCCCGCCAGGGATTTAAAACCCTGATCTAGGAAATCTTGGTCATGCTGAAGAAGATTCGGTCCGCTCTTGGATGCGCTCTTCTTCAATTCGGCCCTTTTTCCCCGTCTGCTGCCTTAGGTAATACAGCTTCGCCCGGCGCACTTTCCCGGAACGCACGAGTTCTATCTTCTGGAGCGTCGGCGAGTGAAGCGGGAAGTTCCGCTCTACGCCTTCGCCGAATGAGATCCGGCGCACCGTGAAATTCTCGCGAATACCGGAGCCCTGCCGGTGGATCACAACGCCCTCAAAATTTTGCGTGCGGGTCTTATCGCCTTCCTCCACCCTGACGGCCAGGCGCACGGTGTCGCCCACCTTAAACGACGGAATATCTTTTTTTATCTGCTCCTGTTCCAACTGCCTGATCACCGGATGCATCGCAATAACTCCTCTCTAAAATTTATCTTTTTCGCTTCAATAAATCGGGGCGGCGGGATCTCGTAACCTTAAGTGCCGCTTCTTGTCTCCAAAGCTCGATTTCCTTATGACGGCCCGATAAAAGCAGGGAGGGCACCTTAAGTCCGCGGTAAACCGAAGGCCTCGTGTATTGGGGGTATTCTAACAGATTTTGGGAGAAGGATTCAAACTCCTTTGACTGCTCCCGGCCGAGCACCCCGGGGATGAGCCGAACCACCGCATCCACCACCACCATCGCCGGCACCTCGCCCCCCGTCAAAATATAGTCCCCGATCGATACCTCATCGGTCACCAGCTTGTCGATCACGCGCTGGTCCACGCCTTCGTAATGACCGCAAAGGACCCCCAAATGCTTCGTTTCCGACAATTGTTTGGCGAGGCCTTGCGTGAAGGGCCGGCCCCGCGGCGTCAGGTGGACAAAGCGAAAATTTTTCGATCTTCTTGCGGCTTTTCTTCCGAATATTTTGTCGTAGGCTTCAAAGATCGGCTCGGGCTTCATCAGCATGCCGGGGCCGCCGCCAAAAGGTTTGTCATCGCATGTTTTGTGACGGTCGTGCGTGTAATCCCGGAGGCTGTGCACACCCACCGTGATCTTCTTCTTTTCGACCGCGCGCTTCAATATGGAATGCGTAAAGAACGAATCGAACATCCCCGGGAATAAAGTAAGTATGTCTATCTTCACTTTTTTAACCGAGTTTCATCCCCGCCTTTTTTAAAACCGATCGGACGGTTTCGGAGGGCTTGGCTCCCTGCTTCATCCAGTATTCCACCCGCTCCTGTTTCACTTTCACGACCGCCGGATCCCTGGAAGGATCCCAAAAACCCACTTCCTCCAAAAACCGCCCGTCGCGCGGAAAACGCGCGTCCGTCACCACGATGCGGTGCTTGATCTTCTTTTTCGTGCCCATAGTCTTCAGCCGGATCACCACTGACATTCGCTCACCTCCCTTATCTTAAATCCTTCTCCCTGTGTATCTTCGCGCCCAGGCTCTGAAGCTTGGCCACCAGATTTTCATAACCGCGTTCCAGATGGTACAACCTTGAAACTTCCGTCGTACCCTCCGCCACGAGGCCCGCCAGCACTAAAGCCGCGCTGGCCCTCAGATCCGAGGCCATCACCGGTGCGCCGCTTAAGGTTTTTTTCCCGCTCACGATCGCGCTCGGGCCCTCGAGCATGATGCTTGCGCCCATGCGTGCCAGCTCGCTTACGTGCATGAAGCGTTCCGGGTAGATCTTCTCTGTGATTACGCTGATGCCCGGCACAATGCACATGAGCGCCATCATCTGCGCCTGCAGGTCCGTCGGGAATCCGGGGTAAGGCAGCGTCGTCACGGACACAGGCTTCAGCACGCGCTCGCGCCGCACACGGACATGGCCGCCTTTTTCGGTGATCACAACACCCGCTTCGCGGAGCTTATCGAGCATGGCGCCCAGCATCTCAAGATTCATATTGCGGATCGTGATGTCGCCCTTGGTGATCGCCGAGGCGATCATGTAAGTACCCGCTTCTATCCGGTCGGGGATCAGCGAATAATGGGCTCCCCCCAGTTTTTTCACTCCCGCCACCTCGACCGAGGGCGATCCGAGCCCTTCTATCTTCGCCCCCATTTTTTTCAAAAAATTCCCCAGATCCACCACTTCCGGCTCGCAGGCGGCGCTGTCGATCACGGTCCGCCCACGGGCGGTGACCGCCGCCATGAGGACATTGGCGGTGCCAAGCACGCTGGAACCGAAGGCACCCCCCAGATACACGCGCGTACCTTTGAATTTTTTCACTTTTGCCTTCACGTAACCGTGCTCAAGCGCCACTTCCGCTCCGAGCGAGCGAATGCCCTTGAGATGAAGGTCGATGGGCCTGGGGCCGATCACGCATCCGCCCGGCATCGAAACCTGGGCTTCGCCAAAACGTGCCAAAAGAGGCCCCAAAAAACAGATCGAGCCTCTCATCGTGCTTACAAGTTTGTAAGACAAAAGCGGCATCCGGACGCCCGAGGGATCCACGGTCACGGCATTCCCGTCGTGGTGCACTTTCGCGCCCATCTGCCTCAGGATCTTGATCATCGTAAAAACGTCCGCCACTTGAGGCACGTTCTTAACGACGGATATTTCCCTGGAAAGAATGGTGGCGGCCAGGATCGGGAGCGACGCGTTCTTTGCTCCGCTTATTTCCACGGTTCCTTCGAGCCGCCTTCCGCCTTCTATGACGAGCTTATCCATTCAACGCTTCCGCACGATCAGGACCCGGTCAATTCCCGTCATGTCCTTGATAAAATTCAATCTCTTAAAATGCCTGTTTCTTGAAATAATTTCCCGCAGGACTCCCGACTGGCCGGCCCCTATTTCCAAGAGAAGCCAGCCTTTTTCATTCAGAAAACCCGGCGCCTTTTCCAAAATTGAACGGATAACCCCTGTCCCGTCGGAGCCACCGTTCAGAGCCAACTTGGGCTCCTGACGAACTTCGCGGGACAACTCCGGGAGCTCTCCTTCCGGCACATACGGAGGATTGGAGACGATCACATCCCAGGACTTTTCTTTTCCGTGAAAAGCGTTCAAAAGATCACTTCTAAGCAGTCTTATTTTTTTCTGTAACCCATGCAAATATATATTCTTACGGGCCACCGTTAACGCTTTTTTGGAAATGTCGAGAGCCGTCATTCTACAGTCCGGTCGTTCAGAAGTCAAACTCACCGCGATGCACGCGGAGCCGGTGCCGACATCCAGAACTTCCGGGGAAAGCCCTTTAGAAAAATAATGGCCATCCAGGACTTTCAGCGCTTCCTCGACCAAGATCTCGGTTTCAAGTCGTGGCGTCAGCACGTGCGAATTTATAAAAAATTTGCGCCCTAAAAATTCGCGCTCTTTCAGAACATGGGAAAGCGGTACGCCTTTTAAACGCATCCCAAGCGCCCGGGCGATCCTGCTCCTGGCGCCGGCGCCGAGCGCTTTCTCGCCCGTCAGAAGATCCGCGCGGCCGACACAGCCAAAATGCCTGACAAGTTCATCCGCTTCCGCCCCGGCTGACAAAACCCCGCCGGCGCCGAGCCGCTTTTCGATTTCCTTTAAAAATAAAATATTTTCCTGCGCAACCGACATCAGGCTTTTTTAAGTTCCTCTTCGTAAAGCGCATCCACGAAAGGCGTGATCTCCCCTTCCAATACGGCTTCGAGATTGTAAACCGTCAGCCCCACCCGGTGGTCCGTCACCCGCCTGTCCGGAAAATTATAAGTGCGGATCTTTTCGCTCCGGTCGCCGCTGCCCACCTGCGCCTTGCGGGTCTTGGCGATCGCAGCATTCCGTTCGTTGAGCACCTTCTCATAGAGCCTGGCGCGGAGCACCTTCATTGCCTTCTGCTTGTTCTTAAGCTGGGACTTCTCATCCTGGCAGCTCACGACAAGCCCTGAGGGAATATGCGTGACGCGCACCGCCGAGTCGGTGGTGTTCACGCTCTGTCCGCCGGGCCCACCCGACCGGAACACGTCGATCTTGAGCTCCTCCGGCTTTATTTCCACATCCACTTCTTCGGCTTCCGGCAAGACCGCCACGGTCACGGCTGAGGTGTGGATACGGCCCGAGGCCTCGGTCGCCGGAACGCGCTGCACGCGGTGTGTGCCGCTTTCAAACTTGAATTTACCGTAGGCGCCTTCGCCGCTCATGCACGCGATCACTTCCTTGAACCCACCGGCCTCGTTCGGAGATGAGGAAAGGATCTCCAATTTGAAACCCAGCGCCGCCGAGTACCGGGAGTACATGCGCAGAAGATCTCCCGCAAAAAGGCCCGCCTCCAATCCGCCGGTGCCGGCGCGGATCTCCACGATCGCGTTTTTCAAATGCGCCGGGTCGTCCTGGATCAGAAGTACTTCAATCTCATGGAGGATCTTTTTACGCCGGGCTTCGAGGAACTCCATCTCGCGGCGGGCCTCGAGCTGGAACTCCTCGTTTTGCGCCTTGTCGCCGACGAGGTGCTGCGCCTCCTCGGCCTCGCCTTGGATCTTCAGGTACTGGTGGTAAAGTCGGGAGGTTCTCTCAAGGTTTTTGTACTCCCGCCCAAGCTCCTTCACGCGCGCCTGGTCTTTGGCGATCATGGGGTCCTGGAGCTGGCGTTCAACCTCCTGGAAACGCTTGACTTTTTCTTCGACTTTCTTAAGAAAACGCATATAAAATTCAAATCCGAAATTCGAATAGCTGAATACGAAACAAATCCGAATAATCTAAATTCAAATAGCTAAAACACGTGTTTTGGATTTCGGTTATTCGAGTTTTGGTCATTGTTTCGGACTTCGTGCTTCTTATTTCGAATTTGCCTTTTTAGCGTAGCGTTTTTGGAACTTTTCTACACGGCCGGCGCTGTCGATGAACTTTTGTTTCCCGGTAAAGAACGGGTGGCAATTGGAGCAGATCTCGACG
This sequence comes from uncultured Planctomycetia bacterium, assembly GCA_964373505.1. Taxonomy (GTDB): domain Bacteria; phylum Omnitrophota; class Gorgyraeia; order 2-02-FULL-51-18; family 2-02-FULL-51-18; genus CAYJVC01. Next base: position 7,529 of record CAYJVC010000022.1, on the reverse strand, counting down.
CGGATATTCGCCTTCGTCGAGCGCGTGTGGATCACGTTGCCGCAAATACAGGTGATGGTAGTGTTTTGGTATTTTGGATGCAACTTATCCTTCATTTTTATCTCCATTTAATGAAAGCGCTAGGCGTAAAGCGATAAGATTTTGAATACTTATCGCTTACCACTTAACGCTTATCGCTTAATTATTGCGCCTTATTCATGTTCTTTAAAAAATCCTTGTTGCTTTTTGTTTTTAAGACCTTCTCGATCAGAAGCTCCATCGCTTCCGTCGAGTTGAGTTCATTCAGGACCTTTCTCAAGATCCAGGTCTTCGCCAGGTCTTCTCCGTTCACCAGGAGTTCCTCGCGCCGCGTATTGGACTTTTTGATATCGATCGCGGGGTAGATCCGACGCTGGAAGAGGTTCCGGTCGAGCTGAAGCTCCATGTTGCCGGTGCCCTTGAACTCTTCAAAGATAACTTCATCCATACGGCTGCCGGTGTCCACGAGTGCCGTGGCGATGATCGTGAGACTTCCGCCTTCTTCAATGCAGCGCGCCGCACCGAAGAAGCGCTTGGGCTTATGAAGCGCGTTCGAGTCAACGCCGCCCGAGAGTATCTTTCCCGAATGCGGCACCGTCGTATTGTAGGCGCGCGCCAGGCGCGTGATGCTGTCGAGCAGTACCACGACGTCCTTTTTGCATTCCACGAGGCGTTTGGCCTTGTCTATCACCATCTCGGCCACCTGCACGTGCCGCTCGGCCGGCTCATCGAACGTGGAGCTGATCACTTCACCTTTCACCAGGCGCTGCATGTCCGTGACCTCTTCCGGCCGCTCATCGATCAGGAGAACGATCATCACCGCTTCCGGGTGGTTCAACGTGATGCTGTTGGCGATCTTTTGGAGAATGATCGTCTTGCCGCTGTACGGCGGCGCCACGATGAGGCCCCGCTGGCCCTTTCCGATCGGCGTCAATAGATCGATGATGCGGGTCGAAACCTCGTCGGGTGCCGCCTCGAGCTTCCACTTCTCGCGAGGATAGATCGGCGTGAGGTTATCGAAAAGGATCTTCTCCTTCGTGCCGTCATCCGGAGACTCAAAATTCACCTTTTCGACCATGAGGAGCGCGAAATACCGTTCGCCTTCCTTCGGCGGCCGGATCTGTCCGGAGACGGTATCGCCGGTCCTCAGGTTGAATTTCCGGATCTGCGACGGCGACACGTAAATGTCGTCGGGGCAGGGCAGGTAGTTGTAATTGGGGGAACGTAGGAAGCCGAAACCGTCCTGAAGGATCTCGAGCACTCCTTCGCCGGTCATCACGCCGCCGTTTTTCTCCTGCGGCGCGGCCGAAAGGATCTTGAAAATAAGATCCTGCTTCTTAAGGCCGCTCACGCCGTCGACCTTCAGGTCATGGGCCAGCTTCGCAAGCTCGGGCATTTTCATTTTTTTTAGTTTCGCGACATCGATATCCATTGTTATTTCACTCCTCCTCGTTTAATTTTCTCTAAGATCCCCAAAACTTTTCTTTCAAGCTCCGCCCTGGACCCATCATTCCGTACCACAAAGTCCGCCAATCTTTCCTTCTTTTTAAGCGGCCATTGGCTCGACAGGATCTTTCGCGCCAGTCGCGCCGGAATCCCCTTCTTCGCGGCACGAGAGATCATTTTTTTGGAACTGGCGCTCACCACGACCGTCACATCCGCCAGATCCTGCATCCTGGATTCATACAGGAGCGGAACGTCCAGCACGAGTATCCCTTTTTTACTTTTGGCGGTGTAGATCCGGCCGATAAAATCGACTATCACCGCCGGATGGATCAGCGTGTTAAGCCGCTCCAGGTCCTTGGGGTTGCTGAACACGCGCACGGCGAGCTTTTTCCTGTCTATCCGGCCGTCGCGCGCCAGGTATTCGGGGCCGAACAACTTGAGAAGGGCCCTGTAAACAGGCTTGCCTTTTTCGATCACTCCTTTGGCTACGAGGTCCGCGTCCAAAACACGCGCGCCTTTTCGCTTCAGGATCCTCGCCACTTCACTTTTACCGGACGCCAGGCTTCCCGTCACACCGATGACGATCATGATCTTAAGACCTCCGCATAAAACTTTTTATATTCGTTGGCGCTTTGCCGCCATGAAAAATCGGCCTTCATTCCGCGGCGCCTTAAGGCCTCAAGGCGTTTTTTGTCCCCAAACGCGGCGAGCGCGCGTTCGATCGCCTGCAAAAGCCGCTCGGGGATCCTTTCCTCAAACACAAACCCATTCCCCTCCTTCGGGTCCCGGTCCGCATCGCGTACCGTGTCAGCAAGCCCCCCGGTTTTTCTCACCACAGGAATTGTGCCGTACCGCAAGGCTATCATCTGCCCGAGCCCGCACGGCTCGAAATACGACGGCATCAGGAAAAAATCAGCGCCTGCGTAGATCCGGTGCGCATCCAAGGCGTTGAAACCTAGGTGCACGGAGCTCTTTTCCGGGTGGCGCTTCCCGATATTCGCGAACGTTGTGTGATAAACGCCGTCCCCCTCACCCAACAACACAAACTGGACGGGCTTCGACAAAAAACTATCCGCGGTCTCCGAAACAAGCTCGAGGCCCTTCTGTTCCGCAAGCCGCGTCACCATCCCGAAAAGCGGAATGTCGGGGTCGACCTCCAGGCCGCACGATCTCTGCAGGTCCGCCTTGCAGGCGGCCTTACCCTTTAGATCATCCCGGGAGTAGCGTTTCTTGATCTTCTTGTCCGTGAGCGGACTCCACAGATTGAGATCAATGCCGTTCAACAGGCCCTTCACGGGCGCCGGGAGGCTCGAGACGACTCCCTCCAAGCCAAAACCAAACTCACGCGTCCGGATCTCCTCCGCGTAGGTGGGACTCACCGTGTTCACTCCGTCCGCAAAAATAAGCCCGGCCTTGAGCAAGTTCACTTTTCCGTAAAACTCGAATCCGTCCGTCGAAAAAAGCGCCGAGTCAAGCCCGAGTTCCTTGAATTGGCCTGCCGGAAATTGGCCCTGATAGGCCAGGTTGTGCACGGTCAATACGCTCTTCGACTTCTTAAAGAACGGGTCAATCGAAAAACGTGTTTTGAGAAACACCGGCAAAAGCGCGGTTTGCCAGTCGTTCGCGTGAACGATGTCCGGTTTAAAACCGATCTCCTTTGCCAGAGCCAACGCCGCGCCGCAGAAGAAAGAGAAGCGTTGCAGGTTTTCGGGATAGTCCCCTCTTTCATTGCCGTACACGCCGGAGCGGTTGAAAAACGCCTCGTTCTTAATGAAATGAACGCTGACATTTTTTGAAACCCTTTCCCTTTTTGCCGTAATGCCCCGGTAGCGCGGCATGAGGACACGCACTTGAAGGCCCAGCTCCCCAAGCGCGATCGGCAGCGAGCCCGCCACGTCCGCAAGCCCTCCGGTCTTTGTGAACGGGGCAACTTCGCTCGCGCAAAATAAGACCCTCACCCCATCCCCTCTTTCTGCGAAACGCATCCATTCGCCTTTCGGCGAATGGAACGCCGCTGATCACAATCTTTTTGCCACCCAAGCGGCGTTGAAAGAGGGGATGGGGTCACGCGTCTTCCATGTCCAGCCAGTTGGGTCCCACTTTCACGGAAACTTTCAAAGGCACTTTAAACGACACTGCCTCCTGCATTTCCCGGATGACGAGCGGCAGAAGGCCTTTAAGTTCTTTCTTCGGCGCCTCAAACACCAACTCGTCGTGCACCTGCAGGATCATGCGCGATTCAAGCATTTTCTTCCTCAGGCCTTCCAGGATGCGTACCATCGCTATTTTAATAATGTCGCTCGCGGTCCCTTGGATCGGCGCGTTGATCGCGGTGCGCTCGGCAAAGGCCTTGATCTGCCCGTTCCGCGAAGCGATATCCGGAATATAACGGCGGCGCTTGAAATAGGTTGAAACAAACCCGTCTTTTCTGGCTTTCTCCAACGTTCCGTCGAGATACTTTTTGATGCCCGGGTAGCGGTCAAAGTACTGTTTGATGAAATCACGCGCCGATTCGTTCGAAATATTCAGGCTCTTCGCGAGGCTGAAGGCGCCCATCCCGTAAAGGATGCCGAAATTGACGGTCTTAGCCGAATCGCGCATCGAGTCGGTCACCGACCCGGCCGGCACATTGAAAATAAGTCCGGCCGTGTACCGGTGAATATCCGCGCCCTCTTGAAAAGCGCGGATAAGCTGTTTGTCTTCCGAAAGATGCGCAAGCACCCTCAGCTCGATCTGTGAATAATCCGCGGACACGAGCACACTGTTCGCGGAACCCGCAATGAAAGCCCTCCGGATCTTGCGCCCCTCTTCAGTTCTTACCGGTATGTTTTGCAGATTGGGCTCGCTGGAAGAAAGCCTACCGGTGGCCGCCACCGTCTGATTGAACGAAGTGTGAAGCCGGCCCGTCTTCGGATTTACCAGGAGCGGAAGGGCGTCCACATAGGTGGATTTCAGCTTCGAAAGTTCCCTGAATTTCAATATGGCCTTCGGAAGAGAATGAATTTCGGAAAGCTCTTGCAAAACCTCGACGTCGGTGGACACCCCCGTCTTGGTCTTTTTTACCACAGGAAGCCCCAACTTATCAAATAAAATTTCTGCGAGCTGTTTCGGGGAATTGATGTTGAATTCGCACTTCGCTTCCTTATGGATCTCATGCGTAAGCGCCAAAAGCCCTTTATCCATTTCATGCGAAAGCTTCTTAAGGAGCGGCTTGTCGACGGCGATCCCCGCGTATTCGATGTCCGCCAGCACCGGCACGAGCGGCATCTCGATCTCCTCAAATAAATGCAGTGAATCTTTTACTTCCAATTTCTGTTTCAAAATTTTAGCCAGGCGGCGCGTGATGTCGCTGTCCTGGCAACCGTATTTGTAAACGCGCTCCAGCGCGACGTCCTGCATCGAGATCCGCTTGGCACCGGAACCGATGAGCTCCTCGATCGAAGTGATGCGAAGACCCAGGTGTTCCATCGCGATCGCATCCAGGTTATGCCGCCTCTTGTCCGGATCCAGGCAATAAGAGGCCACCATCGTGTCAAACGCGATGCCGCGGAGCTCGATGCCGAAATTCTTAAGGATCACGGTCTCATATTTTATATTCTGTCCTATCTTTTTTATCTTGGGGTCCTCGAAAAGAGGTTTTAGGGAAGCCAGGCAATCCACGGCCGAAAGCGCTGCCTTTTTTTCCAGGAGATCGTGCGGCGGGGGAAAGCTCACATAGGCAGCTTCCTTGTCGCGGAACGAAAATGAGATCCCGATCGGCTCGGCGAGCAAAGGGTCCGTGCTCGTGGTCTCAAAATCGAATGCCCACTCCTTTTGCTTGGACAACTTCTCCTTTAATTCCCCGAACGCTTTCCTGTCTTCGACCAGATAATATTTGAGCGAGGCGTCGTCCGCGTTCTTTTCCTCTTTCACAGGAAGATTTTTTAATAAACTCCTAAACTCAAGCGCCTGGTAGATCTCGGCGAGCTTCCCCGCGTTGGGCTGGCGACACTGCAGGTCCCTGAGATCGATCTCTATCGGCACCCCCTCATGGATTTCGGCCAGCTCCCGTGAGAGGCGCGCCTGATCCTTATAGGTTTCCAGGGTCTCCTGGAGTTTTTCACTCTTGACCTTCGGGATATTCTTTAAAACACCCTCCAGCGTGCCGAACTTCTGGATCAGGCTCGAGGCGGTCACCGGCCCGATCCCGGGCACGCCCGGAATGTTGTCGGAGGTGTCGCCCATGAGCGCCATGATCTCGACGACGCGATCCGGCCCGACACCAAAGCGCTTTTTCACCTCGACTTCGTCGTAAATAAAGTTTTCCTTCTGCGGGTTCAACACCTTGATCTTCTTGGTCACCAGTTGCAGCGCGTCCTTGTCGCCGGTCACGATGAAAACCTCGTGGCCCGCCTTTTCGATCTTCCTGGCGAGCGTCGCGAGCACGTCGTCCGCCTCGTAGCCTTCCATTTCGAAGATCGGGATATTCATCGCGCGCACCACTTCCTTGATGATCGGCATCTGAGTCACGAGATCCTCCGGCATCGGCTGGCGCTGGATCTTGTACCGGTCATAGCGCTCATGGCGGAACGTTGGGCCTTTCAGATCGAATGTCAACGCCACGCCGTCGGGTTCGACCTCCTTGAGGAGCTTCTCCAACATCGTCACGAAACCGAACACCGCGTTCGTGGGCCGGCCTTTGGAGTTCCTCAGATCACGGATCGCGTAGAACGCCCGGTAACAGAAGGAGTTGCCATCTAAGAGAATGAACTTCATATTAAATTCGAAATCCGAATATCGAAATACGAAACAAATTGGACATCAAAATTCCAATGACCGAAACACCTGTTTTGAATTTGATTCATTTTAAACTCTGATATTGTTTCGGATTTCGAATTTCGTGCTTCGGATTTGCCCTTTTATTGGGAGGAAATAATAAAATACAAAAGCACTATGACTAACGCCGAACAGAGGATGTAAAAATCATTGAAATACCAGGCATCCGCCAACTTTCCCATGAAACTGGCATTATGGACCGTGCTCTGGTGGGGAAACGACGTTGAGCGTTTGGGGAAAAGCTCACGCTCGATCCTCCACTTGATCTTGACCTGTTCAATGTCCTCCTTTTTGAACCTCAGGAAAGCGCCTGCGATCTGGTGCGTCGGCACCTGATGCTTGTGGACCAACTCCCACAGCTCGTCCTCGGTCACATCCAGAAACTCGGACGCTTCGTGGACGTTTATGTAATCCTCAGCTTCCATCAAATAATCTTGCCATTTTTTGTCCACTGATCCGCACCCCCACCCGGGAAGTCCGAATAACTCGATAATGCCAAATTGTCTCTTTTACCTTCCTTGTACAGCGCGGCGCCGAGGCCCGCGATCATGGCCGCGTTGTCTTGACAATACTCAAACGGCGGAAAAATGACCCGAAGGCGCCGTTTCCTTCCGGCCCGGTTAAACTTCTCCCGCAGCCTCGAGTTGGCGCTCACCCCGCCGCCTATGATGAGGGTTTGCAACCCCGAATATTTTGCGGCGCGAAACGCCTTTTCCACGAGCACATCGCACACGGCTTCCTGGAATCCGGCAGCGATCTCTTTTTTCGTCTTAAGCGTTAGTAGGTTTTTCTTTTTTAGTTCCAGGACCTTATAAAAGACCGATGTCTTAATTCCGCTGAAGCTAAAATCCAAAGAATCTGGCTTGAGAAAGGGCCGGGTGAACAAAAAAACCCTCGTATCTTGACCCCGGCTTAAACGATCTATCTCCGGACCTCCAGGATACCCTAAACCCAGTATTTTTGCAACCTTATCGAAGGCTTCACCGGCCGCGTCATCCAGGGTTTTGCCGAGGATTTTGGCCCGGGCGGGGCTTTGCATGCGGATAAGCAGCGTATGGCCGCCGGACACGACGAGCCCCAGACAAGGAAAGCGGGGCGGCTTGTCGGTCAAAAATGCGGAATAAAAATGCGCAATCACGTGGTCCACGCCCACCAAAGGTTTGTTCAGCGCCAGCGCCAGCGCTTTGGCGGCCGACAGGCCGACGAGGAGCGCTCCCATAAGCCCCGGCCCCTGCGCGACCGCCACAAGG
>CAYJVC010000021.1:3814-30064 GCA_964373505.1 uncultured Planctomycetia bacterium | reverse complement strand
TCGGCGAGGCAGGGGCGCCGGGCTGGAGGTCTTGAATAAGCTGACTGCCGTAAGCATCAAAAGCATGACCAAGAATAAGGTTCCGGTAAATCAAACTTAAAGGTTTGACTTCATGTTTTACTTTTAAATTGCGAAGTTTTAAAGGATCAAATTCACTCTTGAGTCTCGCCAAAGGAGTGCGGTAGGAGCGGGCACGTGTCGATGATGCGGCAGACCATATCCTTTGGATTTCACTTTCGATAATCCCTTGGTCGTCTAAAGCTCGTTGGAAGGCGGCGGCGTGGAATTGAAAAGGTTGAAGCTGGTCTTCCCGGATTTTCCCGGCGTAGGGTAAAACAAGAGCTGTGTAACTTGCCCCGAGGAACTCGCCTTCCTTCTTGCCCGAAGGGAGGTTTTGTTTGTTTTCTTTGTACCAGGCCAAGAACTCTTTGGGGGTCTGGAAGACAGGTAGAAGGTCAAAAAAATCTTCATGGGCCCGGTAATAATTTTGAGCGGGCTGATCGTAAAAATTTTCCGCCGCGCGGGCTCCCGTTGGCGTAGCCAACGAGGAGTCCGCCTTCATTTTGGCGGACGCCGAAACTTCCATACCCGCATCATTTTTCCTTGCTTCAAGCTTGCTTTTAACGTTCCTGACAAAATCGGCCGATTTGTCTTTGTTGCCCCTATGCAGCTCCTCCGCCACCGAGGTTAAAAGCGCGTCGAACATTCCCTCCTGATGCCGGAACAATTGTTCCACCATCTCAAGCGTAGCCAGGCTGCCTTCCTTGAGATATTCATCGTTTGGGTATTCCTTAAGCATCGTCAGCGCCGCGCGGATGCCGTCCGATTTCTTTTTAAGTCGGCCAAACTCCTTTTCCAGGTCCGTCAGCGAGTTCTCGCCCGTCTTGATCGCACCGTTCACGGTTTCAACGGTCTTAGTTTCGGGCTTGATCGGGCTTAAAAGGCGTCTTTCGTATTTGGCCTGGTTGGTTTCGGAGGTCACCTTCGGCGTCAGGACCGCGTAGGAGTAACCTTTTTCTTTAAAAAGTTTCTTGAGATGGGACGTGTGGTAGCCGCCCGCGATCAACACGGCAACTTTCTTATTTTCCTGCTTCAGGCTCTTTTCGGTGTTTTCGATGAACGCAAGGTCGCGCCGGCTCACGGAATCATAAAAGTCCCCGAGTGACTTGGTTCCGTCCTCGAGCGCAGGTTTGTAAGGAACAAGGTCGCCAAAAAATCCCAGCTCCGCGAGCTTTCGGTTTATGAATGCCAGATACGCCGCCGTGCCGAAATCCGGCTCGTTGACCTGGAAGAGCTTGAATTCCTTGGTGGTCATCTGGATCCGGTAGGCAGTCTGAAGGAGTCCTAAATACCGGTCAACCGATCGCACGAGAAGGGTATCATGAGCAATACCGTCATCCTGAGGCGCGCCAGCGCTGAAGGATCTAGAATTGAGATTCTTCGTCGCTTCGCTTCTCAGAATGACGGAATACACCTTGTCCTCCACCTTTCTTATTTCATCCAGGAGCTCTTCCAGCTCGAGTTCCGAGAAAGCTTTGAGGTAGTCGACATACAGAAGGAGATTCGCAAACTTATTGACGTCAATGTTCTTTTGCTTTGCTATATTTAAAGTGTTTTGAAAGTAGGCCAATTGAGAAACTTTAAGGTTTTTTAACTTGCTCATCTTTTCAAGATGAGCTTCCAGGTCTTCTTTCCCGCCGCGGCGCGAGATCTCTTCGACCAAAACCCCCTGCTCCAGATTGGCCAATTCAAAATTGATCTTGCTTTCCCTAGCCGCCAGGTCCACGAGCTTCTGAACATTCGGGAAGCCACCTAGATCCATGCTTTGTTCTTTGGCCAATGCCAAAAGTTCTTTGTATTCGGTGCTTTGTTTTTCTTTTTCATAAGCGACGAGCCGCTCGGGGTACATTCTGCGCTTAAGCTTATCAACTGCGATCTGGATGGTCTTGAGGTACGCGAGAGCCTCTTCTCTTTTATCGGCGAGTTTTGCATAGTATTCAAGGCTTTCGACATAGAGCAAAATGTCCTCGATGCCCATGATCTTCATCGGATGGTCGGAGATGAGATTCAGGTATTCTTCACCGGAAAGTTTGCCCTGTATCAAATAGCTCTTGGCGACCTTTTTCCATACCTCGGGCGGCGCGATGCTCTTGATCGGCGTGAGCGAGCAGTCATTGGAGCCGCCTTCCGACAGCACAAGCGACACGCCGTATTTCGACATGATCTCATCGAGCGCGGAGGCAAGGTTCTGTTGGCCAGAAAGGTTGGAATGAGCGTCCTGAATGTGGATAATGAAAGTGTCGCCGCTGCCTCTATGGACCTCCTGCATGGTCACATAGTCCAGAGGCGCCTCAAAGGAGGTGGGATCCAAATGAATGGCCTGCGCGGGGTTGGCTGGCGCGTTCAAGAGGTCCAGGGAAGGGGCCGCGGAGGATAGCTCTTGGATTAAAAAAGCCCCTACTAAGACAACAGAAATAGTCTTTATACAGACTGTTCGATTTAGAGTCATAGTGTAGATATGTTTATTTGATATAAAGTTTACACTATTTACCAATTTTTTCAATGGTATTTAAGCTCCTAATTTGATAGAATAATTGTTGTAAGGTATTGATAAGTAAGGAGTAACAGTGGTCGTTATCACGGGTGGGGCGGGCTTCATAGGGAGTGTACTCCTTTGGAAGCTCAATGGGCTCGGAGAGAAGGATATCCTGGTTGTAGACCAAAAGGCCGAAAACTCCCCCAAATGGGACAATATCAAAGCCCACCGCTTCGGCAATTACCTGGAGTCGGACGAATTCATCACTCACCTCGAAAAAGATAAATTCCAAGGCAAGATCAAGGCGATCTTCCACATGGGCGCTTGCTCAGACACCACGGAAATGGACAAAAGCTTCCTCCGCACGAATAATTCTGAATACTCTGAGCGGATCGCGCGGTGGTGTGTCGCCAACGACGCGTATCTCTGCTACGCCTCAAGCGCCGCGACTTATGGGGACGGGAAACTAGGTTTTTCCGACGACGACTCCCTGACCCCTCGTCTAAAACCCCTCAACCCCTACGGCCAGTCCAAGCTTGACTTTGATCTTTGGGTGCTGGAAAAGAAACTCGAAGAACGGGTCACGGGCTTTCGCTTCTTCAACGTGTACGGGCCGAATGAATATCACAAGGGAGCCATGCGCAGCCTCGCGCACAAGGGCTTTGAGCAGATCCAGTCGACGGGAAAACTGAAACTCTTCAAATCCTACAAAAAAGAATACCCGGACGGCGGGCAAAAAAGGGATTTTCTTTACGTTAAGGACGCGGTGGACGCGATGGCATGGTTTTACCAAAACCCGAAGTGGAAGGGGATCTACAACCTGGGCCGCGGCGAGGCACAAAGCTGGAATGACCTTGCAGCGGCACTTTTCAAGGCCTGCGGCAAACCGGTAAATATCGAATACATCGAGATGCCTGACACGATCAAGGGTCAGTACCAATACTTCACGGAAGCCGACCTGACGAAGCTAAGAAAAACGGGCTGTCCTACCGAATTTAAAAACCTCGAACAAGGCGTTGCCGACTACGTCCAAAGTCATCTGGAGAAAGATAACCCTTACCTATAGCTGCGATATCTGCGGGTCCTGCCGCTTCGACAGCCCCATTCGTTCTCGTGTCACTGCGGAGCACTGCGAGCGAATGGGGCGCCCCGTCTCCGCGTCACCCGCAGATATCGCGCGCTATGCGTCAATATAGATATCTTCGCCTTCGACTTTGACGGGAAAACATTTCTGCTTCGTGCCGGGTACGTTCTGGCACTCGCCGGTTTTTATGTCAAAGGTCCACGCATGCCACGGGCAGGTCACGATCCCCGCCTCCAGGTGCCCCTGCCCAATCGGCCCTCCGCGGTGGGGGCAAAACCCGTCCAGGGCGTAGAAGCCGCCCGCGCTTTTGAAGAGCGCCACCTGCCGCTCGCCGATTGGGAGCTGTTGTGATCCGCCTTCCTCGACGTCCGAAACTTTAGCAATTTTCTGCCACATGTTAATTGTCCTTCAAATAATCCTTTATCCGGTTATGATCACCCACTAGCAGGAATCTTATTTCACCGGGATACAGAATAAAGAGAATGCGGTTTCGCAGACCCGCTCGGATCTCCCAAACATCGTCCTTCAACTTCTTGAGCCCCAAGCCTTCGGGCTTGATATTCTTATCCAAGGCGGACATAAACATCTCCACCGCCTTTTTGACACGGTCCTTCTCAGAAGACTTCTCCAAACTCCTTTCGAAGGATTTGGTGAATGTGAATTTCACAGCTTCTTAAGATAGGCCGAGGCTTTTTTCGCGTTTGTGAACTGCTTGGATATGTTGTCCTTACGGCGGGCAAGTCGCACCAGTTTTTTCCACTCGTCATCGGAAAGGTCCAGAGAATCCAGTTTGGGAATGACCACTATTCGCCTATCCTCCGTCAGGACAATCTGAAAGTGAGTGCCTTCTTCCAGCTCCAGTTTATCCCATATCTTCTTGGGGATCGTGATCTGATGCTGGCTTGTCGCTTTAGTCTCTTCTTTAATAATCGGCTGTCCCATGACTTTCCTCTCCTTTGTATTAGAATAATACCATATTATTCTAATATTATCAAGAGCCGCCGACCGCCTTTCTAAGGATCGCTCCGATGTCTGTCTCCGAAACGCGCTTGAACCAGATATTGTCCGGCATGAGGAGCACGTTGGGCCCTTCCGCGCAAACATCGAGACACCCGGAGCGGCTGACACGGATCTTTTCCGCCAAGCCTTTTTCCTTCACCGTTTGTTTGAGAAGCTCGCGCAGCCGCGCTCCGGCGGCGGCGCAGCAATCGCCTTCTTCCCTTTTATTTTCGCAGACGAAGAGATATTTCTGAAATTGAGGTTTTGATATTTCCATATGCTTGTATTTTGTCATTTCGAGCGCCCGCCCGAGGCGGGTCCGCCTCGGGCGGGCGGCGGAAAGCGAGACCTGCCTGTCCGGCAGGCAGGAATCTCATCAAATCGTATGATGAGATCTCTCGGTCGCCTGCGGCGACCTCGAGATGACAATTAACTTTACTTTTGTATAATACAACTCTCTGGTTTGCCGCCGAACCGGTGCCGGTTCCTAGCGATCCACTTGTAAACAGGAACGCCGGCCAAGGCCGCCCCCGGGATATGCATCAAAAGTCCCGGAATGAACGTGAGAGGCAGTTGGATCATGATGTCCCGCACCGCGTAAAATCCCCCGAAGGTCCGGCCGTCCGGGTGGATCGAGACCATCTGCCGCTGGGTTTCCTCGCTTGAAAGCTGAGGGAACCTCTCCTGGATCCCGGGTTCAAGACGCATTCGCCAGTCAATACGTTTTAGCCAGTCGAGTGCCCGGCCGCGCCTTACTTGCTTCTGGCAGAACCCGCAGTCGCCGTCAAAAATAACAGTCCGTTTATATTTAGCCATCGGCACCTCCCCGTCATTCTGAGGTCGCCGCAGGCGACCGAAGAATCTCAAAAGCGAGATCCTTCGTCCCCTTCGCTTCGCTCAGGGTCCTCAGGATGACGTTTCCGAGTAGATGATATCTTTGCTATTCCCATAAATCTTGAACGGTTCGCCCCACTGGTGTTTGTTTTCCAGGTCCCACGGCTCGGCCGCATGCGCCGATGGCCGGAGCCGGATCCCCCACCGGCCGCCGCTGATAAGGTAAGCGAACCCAGCGCCTGAATCCGTGATCTTCACCGCCTGCGCGTCGATGAACCGGCCGCCTTCCTCAACTCCGACGACCCCGCACTCGATCTCCTTCCCGCGCTCAGAGACTTTGATGCCGCGGACCCACCGCGGCGCCTCCAGTTCCCTGAATACGAACTGTTCGGAACCTTCACAGTTGGGGTTACTTTCGACCTGGATCTGCATGTTGATAGGGCGGAGTCGCCCCATCCCCTGTTTCCAACGATCGCTTTGCGATCGGTCCACCTGCGGCGGACGAAACAGGGGATGGGGTCGAGCGAGGGTTAAGAAGCTCGCGGATATCCAGCTGCATGTCCTTCCGGCTGTACGCGGCGATATCGAGGATCTTCGTGTCCATGCGGATCGCATCCTCCGGGCATACTTCGACGCAGTACCCGCAGTAAACGCATTTGCCGAGGTCCAGATCGAACGACACCGGGACTTTTTCTATGTTCGGGTCCGGGTGCTCGCCCGCCACGATATTGATGCAGCGCGCGGGGCACACGGTCTCGCACATCATGCACGCGACACATCGGGGGCTGCCGTCGTCGCGCTGAGTGAGCCGGTGGCGCGTGCGGGCGCGTGCCGCAAGCGGCCTCTGCTCTTCCGGGTATTGGAACGTCACGGCGCCCCGCACGGACCTCATGAGACCCAGCAAATGAAGCGTCTGGAAGAAAAAATTCCTGAAAAAATGCTTGGAGGTTATCCAAAGGCCCAACGCCACCGCGGGAATATACGTTCTGTCCCAGAAGTTAAGTTCTATGCGTTTTATAACTTTTGTTGCCATATCAGGCCTTATTCAATGTGGATTACTCAGATTAAAGTAAGGATTACGCTGATTAAAGGCAAATAATCGGCGTAATCATTTTTTAAATCCGCGTAATCCATCCATTAACTAACCGTTCATCACCATAACAATACTCGTCACGATCACGTTCACCAAAGACAGCGGGAACAATACCTTCCAGCCCAGATGCATCAGCTGGTCGTAGCGGAACCTCGGCAGTGTCCAGCGGATCTGCATGAAAAACCAGTTGAAGAACGCGACCTTCAGCAAGAAGGATAATATTTGTAGAACCACGATGGCCAGGTGCGGCAGAGCCCACACGGCACCCCACGGAAAGTGAAAACCGTCCGCCAAAAGGAACGGCACCTGCCAGCCGCCGAGGAAGAACGTCGTCATGAGGCAAGCCACGAGCACGGTTTCGATAAGGTCCGTCAGGAAGAACATGCCGAACTTCATGCCGCTGTACTCCACGAAATAGCCGATGATCTCCGACTCCCCTTCGGGCAGGTCGAACGGCACGCGCTTGGTTTCCGCCAAAGCCGCCGTCATGAAGAGGATGAACCCTAGCGGCTGCACAAAGATCCCCCACACCTGCCCTTGAGCCCGCACGATCTCCTGCAAACTTAAGCTCCCATAGACCAACACCACACCCATCACTGCCGCGCCCATCGTGATCTCATAAGACAGCATTTGGGAGGCCGCGCGCATGCCGCCGAGGTACGCGTAGTGATTGTTGGAGGAGAACCCCGCCAGGATCACGCCGTAAACGCCGAGCGACATCGCCGCGAACACGAACAAGAGCCCCGCGTTGATGTCCGCGACCTGGAGATTGATCGTCCTCTGGCCCAGATGCAGCGCATCCCCGAACGGAATAGCGGCAAACGCCAATAGCGCAAAAACGACCGAGATCACCGGCGCCAGATTGAACAGGAACTTGTCGGCACCTTGGGGGATAAAATCTTCTTTCGTGAACATTTTCACCGCATCGGCGAGCGCGTGAAAAAGGCCGAGGCGATTCAAAGGCTCCACGATCCAATTGAGCGGGAAAAGCCATTTGGGAAACACGACCCAGGCGCGGTTGGCGCCGATACGGTCCTGCATCACAGCGCTTTGCTTGCGCTCGACCCAGGTGAGAAGACCGGCGAGGTTTAGGATTGCCCCCAGGAAAACAGTTGCAAGAACCATTTTTATAAGTAAGTCCGTCAACATAGTGGTCTCAAATTCGAAATCCGAAGCACGAAATCCGAAACAATGACCAAAATCCAAAACACGGGGTTGGGTTATTTGAGTTTAGATCATTCGGATTTGTTTCGTATTTCGATATTCGAATTTCGGATTTAGAGTTTCGTTCCTTATTCATAACGCTGGTTCCAAATGGCGCCGCTTTTGCCTATTTTTTTATAGTTCAGCTCCTTGAACGCCCCGACGTGCCTGGCAAGGTCGTCAAAGATCTCCTCAGGGTTCTTGAACGCCATAGGAGCCTTCAAAAGTGCCGCCAGATCCATGAGGATCTGCCAGGTCGGCCGGGAATTGCCGAGCGGCTCAAGCGCCTTGCGGATCCGCTGGACACGGCCCTCAAAATTCGTGAAAGTCCCTTCTTTCTCGGCATAAGTCGCGCTCGGGATCACGAAATCCGCGACCTGCGCCGTCAGGTTTTCATTCGAACCCTCATAAATGATCGTTTTCACTTTCTGCCGCACCGTTTGGAGCGTTTTAGCGCCGAAGATCGCCGCTAGGTCGTGACCGAAGATAAAAAGTCCTCTGAGCTCACCGCGTTTTGCTTTTTCGATCACCAGCCCAAGGTCCGCCGCGGCATCCGCCAGACCCAGGATCTCGAGCGCCCCCGTCGTGTTTGGATTTTTATCCTTTTTGATCAAGAAATTATCCTCGCTGCCGTCCTGGCCCGGCGCTTTCAGCGCCACCAACGGCCATTTCAAAAGATCCTTGAATATTTTCTTCTTGAGATAGACCTCCTCGTTCGTATATTGAGCGCTTGCCGCCAGCGCCCAGGAAGACGGGTCCTCCTTCACGAGTACAGCGATCTTTTCAAGCGTTTCCACCCAGGAGGCTTCCTCGAACGCATCGTTTTGTTTCACCCGAACAGTTTTCAGGCGGTTAAAATCTATGAACTTGTAGTTGTATCTTCCCTCATCGCACATCCACCATTGGTTCACTTGGCTATTTTCACGCGGTTTCAGGCGCATCACGCGCTCATCCTTCAGGCGGTAAGGCCGTGACTTTTCATACTCTATCTGGATGTTGCAGCCGCGCGCGCAGCCCGGGCACACGGATTCTTGCGAACCCAGATACCACACACGCATTTTGAAGCGGAAATCCTTGTCGGTGAGAGCACCCACCGGGCAGATGTCGACGACATTGCCGGAATATTTGTTGTTGAGCTCTTGGCCGGGGTAGACATTGATCTCAGCACGATCGCCGCGGTCAAAGATCCCAAAATCATGGGTCTTGGTGATCTCATCGCCAAAGCGCACACAGCGCGAGCAAAGAATACAGCGTTCCTGGTCGAGCATCACGGTCGGCCCGATCGAAAAGGCTTTCTTCGTCTTTTTGACCTTCATTTCATCGAACTTGGGGTCATACAGCCCGTAATCCATGTAATAATCCTGGAGCGAGCACTCGCCGGCCTGGTCGCACACGGGGCAATCCAGCGGATGATTGGCCAGAAGGAACTCCAGGACCACCTGCTGCGATTCCTTCGCTTTCTGGGATTTTGTATGAATGACCATGCCGTTCGCAACGCGCGTGTCGCACGCGATCACGGTACGCGGCATCTTTTCCACCTCCACCTGGCAAATACGGCAATTTCCGGCAATGGACAGACCGGGGTGATAACAGTACCTCGGTAGATCGATCTTGGTTTGATCGATCGCCTCGATGATTGTGATCCCATCTTTGACTGAATACTGCTTATCATCTATAGTAATATGAATCATAACATTCTGACCAATTCAGAGGTTGTATAAACTTTTACTCTTTGCTGATTTTGGAAACCTTTATCATTTGACCAAATAGGAACTCCTAATAATAAAGCCAAGGCCAGGTAAGGCGCGTCTTCCGGGTGCGGCGCAAGAGTCAGCGCCTCTTTCATAAAAGAAGCATAAGATTTTTTGGGCATCGTTTCTATTTCTTGTGTCAAAACATAAAAAAGCTCTTCCAACTCACTGGCGCTAAGATGGATCCTTTTTCTCAAAAAAGCGTCTTTCTTAAGATGACGAAGAGTTTCGGAAATAAGATGCTCCGGGGCGAATAAACGCAACCGTGAATCCAATAAAAGTTCACGCGTCAGGGCCTCTTTTAATAGCGAAGCCAAAAGAACGTTCGCGTCGACGACAAGTTCCAAAATCTATGCTGCTTTGTGTTTTTTTAGAACGCTTTTGCTAATTTTGGCCGCGTGCTTGCTAACATCATTCTCATTCAGAGCGCTCTTTGAAAAAAACTTATTCATTCTTTCCAAAAGAAGAACTTTATGGTTGATGGCCTGACGGGCCACCTCCGACCAATTGATCTCCTTAAAACGATCCATTTTTTCTTTTAAATCCGTTGGTATAGCCAAAGTCATGTTAGGCATTGAAATTCCTCCTCCTATCTCTTATAAGTATACTATGTGTATACACATAATTCAAGATCTGTGGGTGTCATTCCCGCGCAAGCGGGAATCAACCCAACTGTCATTCTGAGGCCCGCCTAAGGCGGGCCGAAGAATCTCAAAAATGAGATCCTTCGCGGAGTTTACACTGAGCGAAGCGAATGTGCTCAGGATGACAAACCGATCCCCGCTTTCGCGGGGATGACACTTTCCTCATGTAGACGCAATCCACCTTGCTTAAACATACGGAAAATGACGAAAGTTAGGGTCAAGAAACTCAGTGTGTGGTCCGCTGTATGCTGTTTCCTTTGATCCCGTTTCTTGCTTCTTATTTCCCGCTTTTTTATTTCCAATATAATCTTCAAACTCTTTACGGAATTTAGTAATATAGCTCTGAATTGGCCAGGCAGCCGCGTCGGCAAAGACACAGATGGTGCGGCCCTCCATGCCTCCGGCGATGCTTAAAAGCGTGTCGAGATCCTTCAAGCTCCCCTCTCCTTCATAGATCCGCCGGATGATCTTGTAGGCCCAGCCCGTGCCCTCGCGGCAGGGCGAGCATTGGCCGCAGGACTCGTGCGCGAAGAATTTGCAGGCGAGCAAAAGTGCCTTCACCATGCACGTGGTGTCATCCATCACGATGACGCCAGCCGAGCCGAGCATCGTGCCCGCCGCCCTCAAACCGTCATAATCCATTTTGACATCGATCTCATCCGCAGTCAGGATCTTCGCAGAGATCCCACCGGGGATCACGGCCTTCAGTTTTCGGTTATCGCGGATCCCCCCGCCATGCGTGTAAATGATCTCGCGCAAAGAAACCCCCATCGGCAATTCGTACACTCCCGGTTTTCTTACGTGGCCCGACAAACTGAATAAACGCGTTCCGCCGTGGCCGGGGCTCCCCAATTTCGCGAACCATTCGGCGCCGTTTTTCAGGATGTGGGGCACGCAGGCCAGCGTTTCCACATTATTGATAATGGTGGGACATCCGAAAAGTCCCACGATCGCAGGAAAAGGAGGTTTTAAACGCGGCAAACCTCTTTTTCCTTCGAGGGATTCCAAAAGTGCCGTTTCCTCGCCGCAGATGTATGCGCCCGCGCCCCGGTGGACTACGAGGTCCAGGTCATAGCTCGTACTAAAAACTTTCTTGCCGAGATACCCTTTCGCGTAAGCTTCATCGACCGCCGACTGGAGGCGTCGGGTGGGCTCGACGTACTCGCCACGGATGTAAATGTAGGATTTGCGCGAGCCGATCGCGAAAGCGCTGATAAGGATCCCCTCGATCAACTGGTGAGGGTCGCGTTCCAGAATGTAGCGGTCCTTAAAAGTTCCCGGCTCGCCCTCGTCGGCATTCACGACAAGATATACGGGCTTCGCCGTGCCCTTGGGAATGAACTGCCATTTTTTGCCGGTCGGAAAACCCGCGCCGCCCAAGCCCCGCAGATTCGACGCGATCACGGCGCTTGTCACCTCCTCCGGTTTCGTGGAGGAAATGACCTTTTTTGCCGTCTGGTAGGCGCCGCGGCTTTCAGCCACACTTATCTTCCAAGCGTCGGAGATGTTGAAGTTTCTGGATAGGATAGGTTCTGGCATAACTTTATCTGTCATCCTGAGGAGCGTAGCGACGAAGGATCTCGCTTTTGAGATTCTTCGCCCTTCGGGCTCAGAATGACGTCTATAATCTCGTCTATCTTTTCTTCAGTAAGGTTTCCGCAATACTTGTCCCCCACCTGCATCATCGGTGCGGCTTCGCATGCGCACAGGCACTCGGCCTCTTCGAGCGAAAAACGGCCGTCCCGGGATGTGCCGCCATTCTCGACACCGAGTTTCTTTTTCAAGTACCCAAGGACTTTTTCGCCGCCCATAAGCGCGCAGCTCGTCGTCGTGCAAAAGCGAATATGGTGTTTTCCCACGGGTTTTGGGTGATACATCGAATAAAACGTGACGACTTCCTTCACGTGTACCACCGGCACCTCGGTCCACTGGGACACCCACGCCTCAACTTCCGGCGTCACATAGCCGCTTTTATCCTGCGCCAGGTGCAAGAGAGGCAGTACCGCCGCATTTTTACGATCATATTTGGCTAAAATTTTTTGAGCTTCGTTATCTAAAGTAGCTAAAATACCCATTTTATCCATTCACGTCATCCTGAGGAGCGTAGCGACGAAGCCTGCCTGCCGGACAGGCAGGGATCTCGCTTTTGAGATTCTTCGGCCCGCCTTAGGCGGGCCTCAGAATGACGGCTATCTATCCAGTTCCCCGCCGATCATATTCACCGACCCGAACGTCGGCACGATGTCCGCCACCATCTCGCCCGCTAAGAGTTTGTGGAGAGCGCCCATGATCGGAAAACACGGCGGCCGCACGCGCACGCGGTAAGGGATGTCGGTGCCGTCACTCACCACGTAGAACCCCAGCTCGCCGTTGGCGCCTTCGACCGGGAAATAGACCTCCCCTTTCGGGGGCCTCAAGCCATGGCCGTACATCACGAGCTTAAAGTGGTTCATCAGCCCCTCTATATTTCCGTAGGTGTCTTCCTTGGCCGGCAGCGCCACTCTCTTATCCTGCGAATAAACATTTTCGTGGAAGCCCCTCGTGCTCCCTTCGAGGGTAGGATCGAGATTTACGATAACATCTTTTAAACCTTGGGTCTTCCCTATTTTCGCAGCATCAACCATCGAGGCTGCATCGACCACCCCACCCCCTGATTTCTCCGATTGCCTTGCAATCGGTCCGCCCTTGGCGGACAAATCAGGGGGTGGGGCCATCACCTCGCCCTTCGGCATTTGCCTCAAAGCCTGCTCCACGATACGCAGGCTCTGGGCCATCTCTTCCATGCGCACGTAGTAACGGTCCAAATTATCCCCGTGCTCGCCGACGGGAATGTCAAAATCAAGTTTGTCGTACACCAGGTACGGCTCTGACTTTCTCACGTCAAGATCAACACCGGTGGACCGCAGGAACGGGCCGGTGATTCCGTAAGCGATCGCGTCCTCTTGACTGATGAAACCCGTGTCCTTCATGCGGTCCACGAAGATCCTGTTCTTGTTGAGTAGCGCTTCGACCTCCTTCAGCACTTTCCGGGTTTCCTGGATCGCCTCGCGGCATTTTTCTTCAAAACCCTCCGGCAGATCTGATTTCAGGCCACCGACCCTCGCATAGGAGATCGTGAGTCTCGCGCCGGTGACGCTCTCGATCAACTCGTACAGGAATTCACGCGCCTTGATCATGTACAAAAAAACCGTGAATGCCCCCAGCTCCATCGCGGAAGCGCCGATGCAAGTGAGATGGTCCGTGACGCGCGAGATCTCGCTCATGATCACACGGATGTACTGGCAGCGCTCGGTCGTGGTGATCCCCATCAGTTTTTCAATGGCCAGGCAATAGCCGATGTTGTTGATGATGGGCGAGACGTAATTCAGGCGGTCTGTGTAGGGGATCGCATTATTGTAGGGGCCCTGCTCGCACATTTTCTCGAACGCGCGGTGAAGATATCCTATCTCGACCTCGGCCCCAAGCACGGTTTCGCCATCGAGCTCCGTGGCGATGCGCACGATCCCGTGCATCGCCGGATGCGAAGGGCCTACGTTGAGAAGCATCGAGCGGTTTTCCGTCGCTCGGCGGCTTGGATCTACAGGTTTACCCAAAAACTTATTCTCTCGTTCTTGTGATTTGTCTCAGGATCGCTTCTTTCAATCTCGGGTCGTCCGTCAACGACATCGCCTTCACATAGAACTCGGCGGACTTTTCAAGTTTTCTTTCCTTTTCATAGGCCATCGCGAGACTGAGTGCCGCCTTGTAAAAATAAGCGTCGGCCGCAAAACTCTTCTCGTAACACTGGATCGCCTTAAGGTTGTCGCCCTTTTTCACGTACGCGGCGCCAAGGTCATACCAGGCCACGGCGTCCCGAGGATTTACGACCGTCGCCTTATTCAGGTATTCGAGCGCTTTGACGGAGTTGCCCATTTCCTCGTAGACGTAGGCGATGTTGGAATACGCGAAACTATTCTTCGGCTGCGCCTTGATCGCCTGCTCGTAAGCCCGGATCGCTTCGTCAAAATTTCTTTGCTTACCGTAAAGATTGCCGAGCGTAAGGTACAGGTCCGAATTCCCGGGGTCCGCCTGAAGGCCGCGCTTGTACGCGCCGGCGGCCTTTTCGGTTTCTCCAAGCCCCTCATAAGCCAGCCCCAGGGCATGGTGGCCGGTCGGTTTTTTCGGCGCGAGCTCCACGGCCTTTGAGGCGTTCACAACCGCGCGGTCAAAATCCTCCTTCTCCGCATACGCCAGTGACAGGTCTACATAGATCTCGTTGTTGCCGGGGTCCAGCGCCTGCGCTTTTTTTAAATTGTCTATCGCCTTGTCCCACTCGCCTTTTTCAGCGTGCATGACGCCGACGCTCTGAGCGCGGTCCGCTTCCTTGATCGCCGCCGCGGTCCGTTCGCTTGCCGCATGAACGGTATTTGAAAAGGACAAAAAAACAATGCCTAACCCCGTCATCCTGAGCCCGATATTTTTCTGTCGGGCGAAGGATCTCGCTTTTAGATTCTTCGTCGCTACGCTCCTCAGAATGACGTCCATGACTCTCATTTTTAATTCATAGGCCCTATGAGCGGCTGCCGCTTCGTGTAGGGATAATCCTTCCTTAGCGGATGCCCCTGAAATTCCTCGTACATCAGGATGCGCTTCAAATTCGGGTGCCCTTCGAAGCGGATCCCGAACATGTCCCACACTTCCCTTTCGTACCAATTGGCGGCGGGCCACACCGAAGTGACGGAGTCCACCGCCGGGTCCGTCTCGGGAACCCTGACCTTTAAAAAAATCCTTTTATTCTTACTCAATGAAAATAAATTATAAATGAGCTCAAAACGAAATTCTTTCTCTTCCCAAAAAAGATAATCCACAGCCGACAGATCCGCAAAAAGGCTGAATTGAAATTCCGGGCCGCTTTTCAGGGCCGCGCAAATGTCGCGGATGCCTTCCTTTTTGACAACGAGGACCTCATCGGTCTGCTGGGCAACAACTTCAAGCGCAAGGTTTGGGAATTTCACTTTAATTTTTGATGCGAGCTGCATATTTAATCTATTCCGTCATTTCGAGCACCCGCCCGAGGCGGGCGAGAAATCTCATCAAGTAGCGTGATAAGATCTCTCGGTCGCCATGGCGACCTCGAGTTGACGTAATGAGTTGCTTTGACTTATACTCAGAACTCATACTTCCTGTTTTTCTTTCTGTATCTTTTCCTGCAATTTCATGAGCCCGTCCAGAACGTTCTCAGGTCTCGGGGGGCAGCCGGGAATGTATACGTCCACCGGGATGATCGTGTCGATGCCCATCACAGTCGCGTAATTGTCGTAAAAGCCGCCTGTGCACGTGCACACGCCGAAGGCTACGACCCACTTCGGCTCGCACATCTGGTCATACACTTTTTTTAAGACCGGCGCCATCTTGTGGCTGATCGTACCCACGACGAACAGCACATCCGCCTGGCGCGGCGAAAAGCGCGGGAACCCCGCCCCGAAGCGGTCGACATCGTAATGGGAGCACGAGGTCGACATGTATTCCATGCCGCAGCAGGCCGTCACGAACGGGTACTGGAAAATGGAGTACTTGCGCGCCCACCCAATCGCGTCATTCAGCGTGGTGGTCAGAAAATTAAGTTTTTCGGGTTTTGCTTCCGCCATTGAGAACCCTCCGAGATCCCTCGTCGTCGCTGGGTCGCGACTCCTCGGGATTAACTCGCGCGGACGACTTGACGCTCCCTGCCAAAAAAATTTGGCAGGGAGTGTAAGTCGTGCGCGAGTTTTACTTCTCCCATTCCAGGGCCCCTTTCCGCCAGGCGTAGGCAAAACCCAGCCCCAGCACCGCCATAAAACAGAACATTTCTATAAGCCCGGTCCAGCGGATGGTTTTGAGCACGACGGCCCACGGGAAAAACCACACGATCTCCACATCGAACAGGATAAAGAGCATGGCCACGAGGAAAAATTTGACGGAAAGGCGGGCTTTGCCGGGCGCTTCCAGGGACTGGGCGCCGCATTCGAAAGGCTCGGATTTAACGCTGGAGCCCTTATTTTTCGGGCCCAATGCCTTATTCAACAATAAAATAATTCCGGCCAGAGAGACAGAGATAAGGAAAGTGACAAGCAAACCGATGTATTCGGCCGGGTTTTCCATAACCCTTGATTATAGAATGCGTTCCGCGAAACTACAACTTTTTTAAAAAAATATTACGCGGCAGCGCCGACAGCCAGGCGGGCACCTTTGATAAATTCAAGGACTTGATCTATGCGGAGGCGGGCGATCTCGATAACATCGACAACCCGGTAATCATCGAATCGGCCGGGATCGGCTTTTCGAACTATCGGAATGTAATGGCCAGCGCCTTTTTGTCTGAAATCGACTTTATGGTCAAGCTGAATGAGAATATCCCACATTTGATCGATAATCTCGAGCGCTCTGGCATCGCCGGGCTTTGGTTCAAACGCTTCTTGAGGGTTTCTTTCGCCCATCCTAACAATGTCACCCAGGAGCCTCCAAACGGCCTCGTGGGGAGTGAGCACAATTTCTCCGTTCTCCAAAATGGCCCGCTGCGGCAAGCCGGGATAAAACCCTGCCGACCGGCCTTTGGCGAATTGGATATTTGCCGGATCCAGAGAATCCACATAGATCCTCGGCGCTTCGTATGATACACGATCGGATCTGAAATTCGCTCCGTCCGTCACATTGCCCGAATCATCCAAGAATTCGAATAAGATGCCGTCTTCTTCTCTGGCCTTTTGCATTTTATCGACCAGCATCGCCTTATAACCAGAGGGATATTGTTCAAGTTTATTGAGCCGGTATTGCAAAATGGCGATCGTGCCGGTTCGGGGCGCTGCGGCGATGGCCGCTTCAAACGCCGAATGGAGCTTCTCCATGGAGCGCATGATAATCCCATAACGCGCGAGCGCTTCCGCCTGCGGCAATGCTTCCAAGCGCTCCGTGCGCCTTGACAGTTCTGGGATAGATTTCTGCCGCTTGATTTCTTCGATCTTATCTCTACCGACAAGAATATCGCCGACTGAGATTCGTTCTATCCCGCCTTCATTATTTAAAACGGCAAAACTCACGAGCCGGGCACCTTGATTCTTGGACACCAGCACCAATGTCTGTTTTTCCACCCTCTCGCCGTCCACATTGACCCGCACGGCAATCGGAGTGTTGAGTTGTTCCTCAGGCAAGTGAGCCGCAAACGTGGAAAGTGCGGGCGTGGCTGCCTTAAGATGGGCTGTGTCCTCGGCCGTCATGAATTCTTTATTCAGGCTCAGTATTGCTCCGGCAATGGATAAAAGGCGATAGTCATCAACAACATCATTACCTCGCGCTACCCTTGCTCCCGTTTCCCCGATTCGCCTGCGCGACATCTGGGCACGATACACCTGGTCGCGCACAGAAAGTTCCGCCATCAAGAGATGCGCCGGAGCCCCGCGAGGCCCAAGAGGGAGGTTATTTTTGTCGACCCAGTAGCGGGATAAAACTTCATGCAGATAGACTCCCCCATCTTTAAATTTCTCAAACTCCCCCAATATCCTGAGACCAATAGGGGTCTCATGTAAATTCTCGATCACGGTAGGGATCTTCCGTCGCTCTTGGGCAAGTTGCGATAGAGCTTCTACATTCCTTCTGCCCAACGCGGCAATTTCCCTTAACAGGATCTTCCGGTCATTCTCATCCCCATGCTGTGTCCAAAAAGCGATCAAATCCGCTACCAACGAATCTTGACTTCCTAATTTCCGAAGCTGTCCTGCCACTTCTTCATCCGACAATCTTTTACGCGTCGCAACCCGTGCGCCGCTTTCTGCTTGAGTCTTTTTCAAAAATTCAAAAAATTTCTCGATCGCTTCGGGAACTCTCGTCAAATCCCTAACTTCCACTCCAGAGTCAAGACCCACAATATTACCTGTACGGGTCTCCGCAAAATTCTGAGGAGTGACTAAAAAGCTGAGCCCTCTGTGCAAGCGCAAGTTGATGGCGCTACTTTTTGAAGGGGGAGCTACAATATGAATCGTCTGAGCCACCACTAATTGCATCGCATATCCAATAATTCGGCCTTGTGCGTCCTTCACGACCCCATAAAACCTCGGATTAATTCCCAAACGATCATAGATCTGGGCTAAAATAAGCTCGGCCTTGACTTGATCCGCGTTCACTTCAGTGTTGAACATTTTGATGACGGCGGGATGGACTTCATAGTTGTTCCGAATGAGTCCCACATACACACCGCCGTTGTGTTCGCTTGCTTCCGTATCCAGAGGAGGCAGATCCTCTACCAAATAAACCAGGTCCGCCGCACGAAGGGTCTCCGTTTCAGACACCACGGGTTTATATTCTATATCTCTGATGCGGTCCATGACCCAAGGGACATCCTGCGGCACATTTGAAAAATCAATTCGACCGCCCGCCGTCTGGATCCCGAATGCTTGCAAGTCTTGTATGACCGCCGCCCGCGCACCCGCTGTACGAGCGCCCACAACCGTCGCCCGCCGGTCCGCCAACGCTTCACTTACGCGTCTCATAGCTGAATTGGCGGACTTGGGATCAGGAACGCCCAAAAGCATGACAAATTGCGCCCCACCATTGACGGTGTGTAAATATGCCGAGAGAATGTTGATGCGCGGGTCCAGTTGCCAAAGCGCTTCCACCACTTCGTCTAATGCGCCTATTTTATCCTCGACGGAGGCGATCACGTTCAGTTTCCATATTCTTTCCCCGAACCACCATTTTCGAACCTTCTCAAGAGTACTCAAAGGAATTTTTACGTCGGGTATCTGTTTAATTTTTTTTAACATTTCGGCCAATGGAACTGTGGACGGTCTAAGCTGGAACTGGATGGGCTTATTCGGTCCCTCGAGGACTTGAAACGATGCAATGCTTACTTGGCTAGTCCTTAATGCTTTTAGCACTTCTCTGACTATTCCGGGACGGTCATTCTGAGGTATGACGTCAAAGCCCCGCTCACCCTTCGGCTCAACTTCGAGTCTGTCAGTCGTGTGGCGAAGCTTAATGTCATGAGCCGTTATCTGGCCAATGGCCAGCTTGGCCATCAAGTCATCCGTCGTATAAACGGGAAAATCAAATGTGCCCAGCATCGCTTCCTGTTCCCTACGCTGCTCCTCTTGGAGCAAATGATCAACGGGTTTGTCATAGGCCTTCGCCAAGATCGATCGGCCTTGCGCCGTGAGTTGTTCTCGAATAACCGCCGTGTCTAGAATGCCAAATTCGAACGCCAGCAGTAATTCCAAAGGCTCTTCACGCAGCTCCGGCTTCACTTTCCCGCTCGCGAGTCCCAAAGCTATCGAAGCTTGTATCAACGCATCGTTGATCAAAGGGGTGGACGCATTCTCTCCGCCAATCCACTTGGACTGTTTCAGTTTTGAAAGCCTTGTCCGCGGAGTGCCCGAATAAAAACCGTCCGCAAGGTCCTTTTGCCGCCGTCGCATCGTCAACAGTTTCGCGCGCACCGATTGAACATAGCTTGCATCGACCTTGCGGGTCTCGGTGTATTTTTTCTTTGAAATAACAATGGTGGACCCCGGTGCCAACGGTTTGTCTTCGGGCAGCGCTCTCAACGGCGAATAACTGACTCGTCCGTCCTTCGAAACGTCTGTATCGGCTTCCTGCACACCCGGGTAGAAATCGTCGAAACGATTCACCGAAATATCGGCCGCCGCATCCGCGGGGACGGAATTCTTTGGCAACTGTAAAACAACGGTCTCCACCCTGTCCGGCAATTCATTGACAACTTGGACATATGTGTATTCATCGACTTTTGCAAGCAGCTCATGAAAGTCTTTGGCATAATCGCCTGTGGGGTGAATGCGCGGAAAATTCTCTGCGCTTTGGTTATTCAGCTCGTCGCTCTTCTGCATGTCAAAACTCCAGTGGGCGTCCGTGCCGTAATAATATTTTTCGTAGCTTACCGTGTCTATTAAGAAAAATGAGTAAATGGGCCGGCCCCCGACTTCCACGTATATCCGAGAAGCTTCAAAATCTCTTTTTCTCTGGGACCGGGGTCCAAAATCCGCGGATTCAATAAAATTGATCTTTTCATCATCGCTGGCGGTTGTAGAAGCAAAAAAGTTATAAAGAAGCGCCTTAAGCTCGTTGGTTTTGCCTTTTTGGGCGACCAACATGATCCCCAAGTAATCGTTGATCTTTTTTCCTTTTTGCGCGGTGGAAGCGACTCCTTTCACGCGAGGAACGATGCCCGAGATAACAGCTTTAAATTGCTCCTCAGTCGGTAACCGACTGGTCAAGAAAGAAACAAGTCTTAAAGTCGTAGCCTTAAGATGATCATCGGCCTCCTCATAATTCATCCCCGTTTCCGATTTGAAACGTTGGATGGCCATCTCAGATTCTTCCGGCTTTTCCACCGCGTAAGCGGCATCTTTCAGTTTGGATGCAAAACCTTCATCCCCTAGCACCTTTGCAAGATGCACGTAGACATGCCTGCTTTCCCGGGCAACCTTAAACATCGCTTCCGTAGCCGCTTCCGGTAATGATCGGTTTTCCCGTACGGCTTTTTTTTGCTCATTCGCAAAGAGTTCAAGTTGGGTCAGTTTTAATGCAAGTACCGTCCTTAAAACGTCGTGGTCGCGGATCCTCTGGAGTGCATATCCTATCTGATTGGCTACCGTGTACCGGCCCTTTACTTGGCGGCCCTTCATTTGCGGATCATAATTCAGGGGTGAAACCAGTTGGGTAATCTTAGAGGCTTCAGCGAAAATCTTGGGGTTCTCCTCGGGAGAGTACCACCGGCCCAAGTTTCTCACAAAACGCTCGGTGAACGCTACGGCCGACACGCCGAAAGGAAGATGCGGGTTATTCTGATCTGAGCCCGCCGCAGCCCGTGCGCCGGAAACCGCAGCTTTTCTATTTGAGGGCAGATAAATATGGATAGTCTGTCCCTGTCCAATCCGAGTGCTTAAGGTACGGGCGCAGGTGGTCAAGGCGCCGAATGGGCTGTCGGTCGTCACGTAGATCTCCACGCCGGGTTTTAGAACGTCATTTTCAATAAGTCCGTCGGGAAAAACCGGTAACTGCCGGATGACGTCTGAAATCGTCGCGCCGCGGAGGCTCGCCGAACGGACCTCATGGCCGGATCCGTCGTATATTTGCGCCTTAATGTCTCCCGCCCCGTTAAGCACTTCCTCAGTGCCCGTGCCGTCAAACAAGACAGAAATGGCCTTTTCAGTACCGTCAGGTTCAATGATCAAATACCCGAGGTTCCCTCCATGGGCCGGCAATACACCCACATCGATACCGATGGTGAGACGGTTGGGATCCTCGAATCGCGGTACCGCATCAAGTCTCATTTGCGGATTGTGCGCGGTCACTTGCGGTGTCTGTGCGTACTGGGCCTGGCGGTCGAATATCAGCAGCTCTTTCAATATCTGACGCTCGCCACTCCTGACTTCTTCCCCTTGGGCGATGCGTTTCAAAATATCGTTGAAATAAGCGGCCATGCCTTCCAGCGTTACATTGGCTTTGCCCCGGCGGGCGGCCCAGTATTCCCTTCCTTTACGCGTTTCCAGCCATTCTCTGCTCATATCGGATTCGAGCCATCCTCCCTCATCAGGCATGAATTCGACATCATCCTGCTGGACAAACCAATTTCTCATCTGCATATTGTTAAAAACGCCGCTGACCCCCCGCTCGCCCAAACCCGCGTGGGAAATCAACCGCCCTTCATAAACGTCGGCCGCTCTCACGAGATCTGATCTTATATCCTCTTTGAGCCAGTCGCGGATCCTGAGGAGATCTTCTTCTCCCAGGTCCTCGTCGGCAGGCACCGGATCCCCAAGAAGGATCTGAAACTCGTGATTGCCGATATACAAAACAACCCCGTTGCCGTTCTTCTGTGCCTGCCGTCTTAATTTTCTTAAGTAGGCATAAGTTTCCAGCGAGCTTTTCTGTCGGCCGACGAAATCGCCGTCAAAACGAACGGTCACTCCCTTAACATCGTCACGTAGGTCACCGTTCAGGTCAACCAAGCCGCCGTTAAAAAGCATAAGTTGTATCTCTCCCAGCGATCCGTCCAAATCTCCATAGATATAGGTCCTTCCAGTAGGCGGTGCTGGGCGAAGGCTCGTCGGGTCGACCAGCTGCTGCCAGCGAGCCGGAAAACCATTTTTCCGGCGTGCGATGAGCTCATTCACCATGCGTCGGCGGGTCCTGGCACTCGTGTCCCACGGCCCTAAAAGCCGGCTAAGCGCTTTTTCAAGCGCCGCGACCGCGGCCTGTTGGTACTCCGGCAAACCCGGGATCTCTATCTCAAAAGTATGTTTGGCGACATTGCCAACCTCTTTTACATTGGGAACGAGAATATTTGCGCCTATGGCGTAAATAACGGCCGTCTCAAGGGTTGTTTGAAACTCCCGACCCTGGGATGTGACTCTGATTTCCCAAGAGCCCCTGCCGGTAGGTTTGATGCTGATTTCTGTCGGGATCTGGAATTTCGATGGCCGGAGACGCGAATCATAATTGACCCCTTTTTCCCGGTAAAAATCCTCGATCGCGTCCCAAATGGTCTCCTCGTCAAACTCCAGCCATTCG
This sequence comes from uncultured Planctomycetia bacterium, assembly GCA_964373505.1. Lineage (GTDB taxonomy): Bacteria > Omnitrophota > Gorgyraeia > 2-02-FULL-51-18 > 2-02-FULL-51-18 > CAYJVC01. The sequence continues at coordinate 7,380 of CAYJVC010000021.1, read as the reverse complement.
TTGAGCTTCTGATTGATTTCTTCCTCGACCGCAGACCAATCTTCGGGGGTCCACTCATCATGCATCGCGCGCGTGCCCAACGTGAACCGGTCAATCAGGACCTCCTGGGTGTCGGTCGTTCCGCCCACCAAAGACGCGAACGGAAACTGATAGGCGCCGAAAACAGCACGGATCTTCATCAGGAGACCCGGTGGGTCAGTGTCACTGTAGATCGTGACACTTCCGGACTGGTCGTTCGGGGGCGTAATATGCACCTGCACACGCCGGCGGGCCCCCTCCTCCGTCTCCACATAATTGGCCAGGCGCTCGACGTCTTTGACAATATCGGGAACGGTTTCTCCCATGATCGAAGACCGCAGGGCTGCGCTGAAATAGAGCGGTGCATATTTTCTTAAAGGTCCAGCCAGCAGGGCCGTGACTGCCTCTTGTTTCTGCCTGAGATACTTGTCTCCTTCTTCATGGATCGTTTCCGGGCTTAAAGTCCGATGGCCCGAGGGATATCTAAAAAACGGCAACAGGGTAGCCAGTGAGCTCGCGCCGCCGCTGCCAGGCATGAGCTGTTCGGCGACCGTCGTCATCAAAAGAAGCTTGAGGCGAGTCGGATCGCTTTGCAGTGTGTTTTCTATAAAAGGCTTCAGCGCTTCGGGGTCTAAAGGCAGGCGGTGGCTGAGCTGGATCAGTTCAAAGTGGTGCTGTACGAGCCAAGCGACGAGCTCCGCCTCCCTCGCATCCAGGCCCCATTCTTTCGCGTAACTGCGGGCCAATTCAGGAAGCTCCTCCGCGGAAACATTGTGGTCCAAACGGTGCAGCCAGAGACCTACGTTTAAGACGGCCTCCAACCCCTCATCTTTTAATTCATCCCAAATCTGACGGATACGAACGGTCAGTTCGGGGTCTAGGCCCGCGCGCTTGCCGTCCAGAAAGTCGTGAAACGCCCGGAGCGTTTCATGGGTTTGGATGTCTTCGCTCAGTTCATGCAAGGGGCCCGGCCGCGCCGTGTTCCAAAATTTATCAGCGCCGGGTAGCAGCCAGTATAGATCTCTGTGCCTTCTAAGCAGTAAAAGCGCATAATCAAAAGCCTTTGACACGGCCAGGCGGCGGCGCCATACCCGCATCGCCTCCGGTCCCTCCGGCAACCTGACGAACCTTGTGGTCAGCAGGGACGGGTGTCCCTGGTTCGTGAAAGAGGGGGCCGCGGCGTCCAAGATCCGGCCGCTCATGAGAATGTGGTAGCGCGCGCATGTTTCCACGGCCTCTAGGATCCTTTCAGGTTTGGCGGCAAAAAATCTTTCGGAGCTGTTGGCAACGGCCGGCATCTGGGAGTTGTCCAATATCAGGAAAAGCCTCTGCCCGCGATGGGCGCCGTAATCCGGCGTGATGAAATCGCCGTACTGCCATTCCACGCGGAAGCCTTCCGGTAAACGGCCTTGCTGAACCGCCTCATAAAGCGCTGCGTGCTCCGGGTCAAAACGTCTCGTCCACGCCATGCGCAACGCGTGCTGCCAAGTCGGCTCTGGCTTTACGCGGCGCGTGATCCGCCACCAAAACGGTTTAATGCCGAGGATCGTCTGGTTCACTGTTTTATCGTGCACGCGGCGGGCTATCTTGGAACTCAGGGCATAGAGCCGGTCCCTGCGTTCAAAAATGAATCGTAAAAGCTCCGTCCTGGCCTCGTCCTCAGTTTGGATCTTATTTCCATCCAGCCAGCCTTTTCTTGCGAGGAGACGGGCCAATTCCAACTGCCTTTCATAGGTAAGCCGTGTCGGTTCCACGCCCCCCCGCCCTTCCCTCTGCACGATCTCATAGAGGATCTGCCGGACTTCCATGAGCTCTTCATATTCATTTCTCGGTTCATGAAATCCGGTGCCGCCAAGCTCCGCGAGCCATTGCGCACGCTGAAAATCTCTCATCGATTCCTTGATGTCGGGTTCAAGCTGATGCAGTTTCCGGTAGCTCCATTGACGTTCCGCCAGTACGGCCCAAACGGCCCGGTACTGGTTTAATCGCCGCCACCAGCCGATGGGAACATACGAGTAGCGAAACCGGTTATTCCAATCGTCAAAAAGGGATTTTGACCCGGAGAGATACCGGGCATCGAGCGCCGAGGTGATGATCTGGGCAGATTTTTTGAACCGGAGAAAATGGTTCACGTCCTCGCCGAATACGGTCGGCCGTGTTTCAATCGCAACTCCAGTAAAATGGTCCGTTAGGATTCGGCGGATCATGGCCGTGACCTCGATCCACTCTTTGCGCTGGGACATCCTGTCGGAGGCCAGCAGCCACACGTCGATATCGGACCCCTCCACGAGCTCGCGGCGCCCGAAACTGCCGACCGCCAGAAGCGCCACATCGTTCTCATTGATCCCGAAATGTTCCGTCACGCCGTCTACGACCTCGCGTACGAGCTCCTCGAGGCCTTCGGTGAACCTGATCTGTTCGTCCTTGAACGATAGCCCGGCCGTTGAATTCCAGGTGTTGTCGTGGAGCTCTTTCCATCTTTGCGAGAAACGTCTTTCTTTTCCGAAGCTCTCCTGAAACGCAAGGTCCCGTTTTGAAACATCCCTATCTCCCTTTTGCGCAAGTCGCGCGCCTTCAGCGGATTTCCGTTTTCTAAAAAGACTGACGGTGGAGCCTTGTGGTTTTCGCACGCCAACCGCCACTTTTAGCTCCTCTTGTTGCTGACGTAGTAGCGCGAAAGGCTTTCGCCTTAAATTTTCTCCCTTCCTCTCCAGGAGTTTCGTCAGATAATTACTACTTTCTCGCAGTGCACTGGGATCAACACGAATAAACCTGGTCAACTGGCCGGCATCAGGCTCAGGCAAAACTACCACATTGATTTTTTGATCGGCTGAACGGGTAAATCTCCCGCGGATCAAGTCGTTATCAATCCCGTTTCCATCTATTCTTTCAACGGCCACCCGCAGGTGAAGCGTGGTGTCCGGGGATAAACTCTCTAGGAAACGTCTCGGTTTCATTTCGGCAATATCGCCCGTCAGGTAAATTCCTTTGAGTCTGTAAAGCGGGTTTTGGTTGTACACCTCGCTGATTTCATGCACGACCTCGCGCAGATTCCGATTCAATCGTTCAAGGACATTCGCTATTTTCGCCGTGCGGGCACCGCGAGACCTTCGCTCCACGTACTCCCTGTCCACGAGTCCGTGCATCTGATAGGTCCTGTACAAATACTCATTGGCCACCCGGACAAATGAGTCCGCTTTCTGTGCTCGCTGCGTTCCAACAACGGCGAAAGCCAACCGTTTTCTCACTACTCCCAGGGTTTTGGCCACGCTTTCCTCTTCAATTCCAAGGCTTCTGGACACTTCCCTGATTTCCCAGGAGGTGGATTCCAAACATATTTTCATAACGGCCAGGCGCTCTTTTTTTGTACTGGCAAATCCCGTTCCTTCCAAGGTTTTTAGATGTGAATCTAATGTATCCTCGATCGTTGGCCCCATGGAGGGCATCGTGCTAAGCATGCCGCGTCGTATGATCCGGCGGATGTCCGCCCGCAAACCCGCCAACGTATACTCTACCTTCTCCTTCGTATCGCCCGCCGCGCGGGCCCC
>CAYJVC010000021.1:1841-3714 GCA_964373505.1 uncultured Planctomycetia bacterium | reverse complement strand
CCGCCGCGCGGGCCCCATCCCCCGTTTTTCTGGATCGCCTAGCGATCCGTTCGCTACTGCCCCATCCCCTCTTTCTCAGGATCACCAAGCGATCCGTCCGCATTTGCGGACGAAAGAGGGGATGGGGTCTGCGAAGAAAATGGGGGATGGGGTGGGCGCCCAACACAGAACCATCAGGCCTTCGGCCGGAGCGTGGCAATCCGTCAGCTGGTGTGTTATACTTTGGATTGTAAGGAGGCAAAACCATGGTTTCATTACTCAAAGGACTGGCTGCGGAAAAAGTTGTTTTGCTGTCTCCCTCAGAGACAGCTAAATTGCCGTTTGAATTCGGCGGGATCGTGCGCCTGATGGATAAAAAGGGCCACACGCTGGGCCTCGTCATCAATCGGGAAACAATTGAAGAGATTGAAGAAGAAATGGAGGCGTCAGACCTGGGGTTTCTGGCTTCCCTAGAATCCAGCCGCCGCTCAGGCCGTGTCTCAGGTAAAGAGGTCAAAAGACGACTAAGACTTAAGTGATTTCTTACGACTTTACCCGCCAAGCCGAGCGGATGTTCCTGAAACTGCCCAAAGACGTTCAGAAGAAAATAATCAAAAAACTGGAACACTACCTCGCCCAACCTAGCCCACTGATTTTTGCCAAACGTATCGTAGGAGATGAATCTCCATCCTATCGATTTCAAGCCGGAGATTATCGCGTCATATTCGACTGGGAAGAAAAGAAAATTCTGATCACCAAGGTTGGTCATCGCCGGGAAGTTTATAAAGGGTAAATTTTCCGCCGCGCGGGCGCCAGCGCCTTCGGCGAGGTGGAAGGTCGAAGCAATCCTTCCACCTTCCACCCCTCCACCTTCGACCTCGTTGGCTTCGCCAACGCTAGCCGCGCGGGCGCCGGAGTTGAGAATAGCGTCCGACTCTTCTATGAATTCACGATAAATATCACTGGCCGCCTTGTAATCGGCTGTTAAAAACGGGCGGGCGAAACGTCCTTTCTCTTCGTTATTTCGCCCTTTTTCTCTGCGAAGATCAGGAGATTGGTACGGGTCGGGGAGCAATTCCATCAACCCCTTGGCCCGCCTTACCTTTTGGATTTTTTTAACGTCTCCTTGCTCAGGCCGCACTTGTTTCATTTCCCGGAGAATGACCGCCTTGCGTTCTCTTAAGTGATCGACGACAGCATTTGCTTGTTGAGTTTGAACAACAGGTATAAACCTTTGAACTAAAGAAACTATCCGGAAGCTATCGCTTCTCGATCGCTCGATCCTAAATTGGCCGGCGATCGTGATCGCTTCTCCAGCTCTGATTTCTTTGTGGGGGACGGCTTTATCGTTGGGGTCAAATACCGCATAACCACCATTTGCAAACCCTAATTTTCCGTAAGCTTCGAAGTCCAAGATCTTGAGGTCGTCGGCCGAACGGACCCGCACCGGTTGGAGACCGTCCCCAGAAACTCTCATAGGCCTTGAGTACTCACCAATTACAATAGCTTCAATTGGGCGCTCTGGCCGAGCCTCGGGTTTAAATCTCGGCGCGGGAGCCGGCTCAGGTTCTGAACTCGGAGGTGTTTGCGTTCGTTGCCCATGTTCTGATTTTGCAAATACCTGCTCCACCCTGTATTGGTCAGAGGCTCTAAGAGATCCCATTTGACCCCGGTATCGGTTCCAGAGGGCGGCTAACTCATTCGTTTTGCCCTCGGCGGCAAGAACGCCCGCTTGGTTGATGAATACTTTGGAGAGTTGTTCCGAATAAATACGTTCAATTTGATACTGGCCTGAAGCATTAATGGAGCCCATGTGCTGGCGATAAACCTCCCACAACCTTGCGAAACGGTCTAAATCTCCCTCCTCGGCAGCCTGACGAAATTGAGCGCTGAA
>CAYJVC010000021.1:0-1741 GCA_964373505.1 uncultured Planctomycetia bacterium | reverse complement strand
TTGCGAAACGGTCTAAATCTCCCTCCTCGGCAGCCTGACGAAATTGAGCGCTGAACGTAAATACCATGGCTGCCGAATACTCCTGCCCCACCCTGTATTGGTCAGAGGCATTGAGGGATCCCATGTGATCCTGGTATCGGTTCCAGAGGGCGGCTAACTCATTCGTTTTACCCTCGGCGGCAAGAACGCCCGCTTGGTTGATGAATACTTTGGAGAGTTGTTCCGAATAAATACGTTCAATTTGATACTGGCCTGAAGCATTAATGGAGCCCATGTGCTGGCGATAAACCTCCCACAACCTTGCGAAACGGTCTAAATCTCCCTCCTCGGCAGCCTGACGAAATTGAGCGCTGAAAGTAAATACCATGGCCGCCGAATACTCCTGCTCCACCCTGTATTGGTCAGAGGCTCTAAGAGATCCCATTTGACCCCGGTATCGGTTCCAGAGAACGGCCAGTCCGTCGACGTTTGCCGCTCGAGATAAATCCTGCGCCTCGCGGATCAATCGGTCTGCGATGTCTTTGGAAGATTCCGCCGCACGAGCGCCTTTGGCGATCTTAAATTCAACAGATTCAATTACCGACTGAACAATTGGAAGAATCTCGAGAGCCGAAAGATGCATCGGTTCCAAACGAGCCCACTCTCCACTACGGATAAATTCAATATTGCGGGGGTTTATTCCCAATTGTCCATTGGTTCTCTCATACAAAGTAGCTTGAAGGAGAAAGAAAAATGCGTAGCTTCTATTCGAAATGTGCGCGATAAAGTTCCTAGGATCCAAGAAGAAGTCTCTTGCCATTACGGCGGCCCGTTCGCGTAGCTCGGTCTCAAGCATCGTAAGCGGATCTTGACTTGATTCGGCCGTTCCCTCTTCGGTCAATGCAATGGGACCCGCCAATTGGTTATCAACTATCCATTGCCTGGCGCGTCTTTGATGCTTTAACTCAAAAAATTCACCGGCGATAGATTGGCCTGCGATGCGGCGAACATTCAACATGTACGGCAATAAAACTTGCTCTACAAATTCGGGTTCGTTGAAAATTCGAACAAGTTCCTGACTCTCCGGTAAGTCCATAAACCGACGGCTAAAAAATTTAGCCAAAACGTCGATGATCGTGTTTTCATCTTCGTTAAGGCCCAGCCGATAATCACCGGATATGATAATGGCCATCAAGTAACCGTAAGATTCGCGTACAACGATGGGAATAAAGTGGAGCGCAAATGGGTCAATAAGGTCATCGGCTCCAAAGTCCCGATAGACTTCTTTGAAATCTTGAACATATTCATCAATAAGACTGGGGCCATATCGAATGACAACGCTTGGGTTTCGCGATGGGTCAATTAATTTCTCAAAAAGTACAGTTTCCGAATTGCCATGGGACTCAACCTGGGCGGTATTGGAAGCTTGCGCATACCTGTGTACGACATCAATACCCGAAAAGTGGTTGAGCGCAAGCCACTCAGCCGATAGGTGCACAAACCGGATCACGCCTTCCAGCGATCTGAAATCTAATCCTAAGATCTTTCTAATTATCGCGCGCGACTGATTTCTTACGTCCGCCGCGCGGGCGCCGAGCGGCGACTGCGTCGCCGAGCCGGAAGCTTGAAGCAAGATGCCAGAAGCTTGATCCTTCGGGCTTCCGGCTTCCGGCGTCACGCTTTCAATTCCTGCCGCGCGCCCGCCTGTCGGCGAGGCAGGGGCGCCGGGCTGGAGGTCTTGAATAAGCTGACTGCCGTAAGC
>CAYJVC010000020.1:0-30846 GCA_964373505.1 uncultured Planctomycetia bacterium | reverse complement strand
CCTCCGGCTTCCAGCTTCCAGCGTCGCGCTTTCATTTCTTGCCGCGCGGGCGCCGGCGTTCTGAGGCTTCTCAACCATCCTTTTTATCCTTTCATACAAACCGCGTTCGCGGTCCATTAAATGGATAATTGAACGGCTGAACAATTCTTGATTTTCACGGACCATTCGCTCGAACTCAGGCAAGGGGATCGCCCAAACTTCATCGACTTCGTTCATATTGTACCTTTGCTGGATCGCTTTCAGCTCAGAATCCGTAGGCGGGTAGAAAAAGATGGTCGTAAACTCATTGTTCTGACCCCCCTCGGTAGCGTAAGAGCGCTTAATTTGATTGACCTTTGAAATTTTCACCAACCGCTCCTTGTCCAATCGAATGCCGAGCTCTTCTTTAGCCTCCCGCAGAGCGGCCCGCAAGGGAGTCTCACCTTCATTGACATGACCGCTCACTGAAACCTGCAATTTCCCCGGTGAAGAGGCCATGGTCTGGCTTCTTTTTTGTAAAATCACTCTTCCTCTACTGTCAATAAGGTAAATGTGGGAAGTCTGATGCCACAATCCTTGTTGGTGGACCACATCCGAGGCCGCCGATTCGCCCGTAGGCCTGGCAAAGTCAGCATCCACAATGGCCAGCCGATCGGAGTAAGCCGAGCCGCGGCGTGCCACGCCGCCCTTGAGGATTTTTACCTTAAATTTCTCATCCGCCATCCGCGCGCCGGAAGAGCCCTGTCTAGACTCCTGAGCAAATCTTTGGAATTCCGATTGCTGCTCGCGAGATAGGTTCGCAAGGACTCTTTTGAGCTTTTTAGCGGAAAGTTTTTCCAATAAGCCTGTTGCCGAGAATTGGAATATTCTTGTCGTATCGTCCTTCGCATCATGCCCAAAGAACCTTACCGTCACCGAATAATCGGTAGTAGATTCAACGACCCCCGGTTTAAATTGAGGGCTGAACACAGCATCACCCGCTTTGAGAGAGATCTTTGGTAAACTAGTTGGTTGCTTAGCCGCCGACAAATTTGGCGCATATTTGAGGCAAAGATCAGGATTCCCGGTGAATAAATCATAAGTGATGCTTGGATAACCTAAATCCATTATTCTCGCGGCCTCGCTGTAACTCGTTGCTTTTTTAAGTTTGCTCAACTGACCGCGGTTGAGTGAGTAGAGTCGCTCAAGAGCCTTGGGGTGATTTTGCGTGCTTTTCGCCGCGCGAGCGCCGCTTATTAATCCCTTTGCGGTGGATGAGGATACGGCAGGCTCAGAGAGCGTTTGTCTTTCGATCTCATCCCTCAACCGCCACATGGAAGGAGTCATTTGATCCTTGTGGATAATTTTAATACCACTCCACAGCGCGCGGATCTCATCACGGTTCAGCGGCAAATTACCCTGATCTCTAACAAAGCGAAGAAGATCGCCGGCGATCCGCTCTTTTTCCGATGGTTGCCTGGCGAAGCCACGTTTTAAGTCCTGAACCGGGTTTAAGATCTCAAACCGAACCATGAGAGGGTTATACTTAAGGTCCTCTCCCGCCATCCGCGCTCCCGCTGCCGGAGGCAGCGAGGAGTCCGCCGTCATTTTGGCGGACGCCAAATCACGACCTGTTTTCGCCGCGCGGGCTCTGGAAATTCCGGAAGTTTGGTCTTGACTTACTGATAGGCGTAGGCTATGTTTTGTATAGAGAGGTCCAAATGCTATGACAAGAACTTTTAAGATTATTTTAGAGAAAGAATCGTCGGGATTCAGTGTGACGGTACCCGCACTGCCCGGATGCGCTACCCAAGGCGAAACGATCCAAGAATGTATGTCAAACGCCAAAGAGGCCATCCAGTTGTACATCGAGTCAATGAAAGAAGATAAAATCCCCCTCCCCCAATCGGATGTCCTGTTAGAAGAGGTTGAGGTCGCTGTTTGACCGTTCCTTCCCTGCCTCAAGTCAGTGGCCGGGAAGCGATCCGCGCGCTGGAAAAGGCTGGGTTCATTTTGCGCAGACAAAAAGGGAGTCACGCGATCCTCGTTCATTCCAAGGATTTGAGCCGACGTGCCGTCGTTCCCGTACACGGCCCCAGATCCGTTAAGCCTGGAACCCTGCGCGCGATTCTCAAAGGAACCGGCCTTACGATCGAAGAGTTTAAAAATTTGCTGTGATGGCCCTGTTGCCAGCCGCGCGCCGACGCCTTCGGCGTCTTTTACTTCCACCTTCGACCCTCCACCTTCGACCGCAGGGATGGGGCGGGCGCCGGTCGTTGTTTGACTTTGGATATCCGCTGTGTTATCTTTTGAATAAAGAGGTGATTGTATGCGTTCGGTTGAATTTACGGTACTTATTGAATCTGACGAAGACGGTTTGTTGGTAGCGACGTGTCCGGCGCTTCGCGGGTGCCACACCCAGGCGAAGAATCTTTCTGTGCTCATGGAACGGATCAAAGAAGCTATCCAACTCTGCTTAAAAGTTGAGAAAAAATCTCCGAAACCTCTTAAATTTGTAGGGCTCCAAGAGGTTAGGGTCGCTGTTTGAGCCCGCGTCTTACCCCGCTTAAAACCGTCAAAGTTATTAAAATACTTCAACAATTGGGTTTTGAAAGAATTGACCAACGTGGAAGCCATATCTATTTTCGCCATCGCGACGGACGGTCTACCGTCGTTCCTATGCACAAGGGTGAAGATATAGGAAAAGGCCTGATCAAGAAGATTGCTCAAGACATAGAGATGTCCTGGGAGGATTTTCTCTCCTACAAGTAGAGCACCACCAAGTCCTTCCGCCGCGCGGGCCCCATCCCCCGTTTCGTCCGCAGAGGCGGACGGATCGCTTGGCGATCCTCGGAAACGGGGGATGGGGCGGGCGCCGGAAGAAAAAGTTGACATCTTTTGTATATACATATATACTTTGGGTAAAAGGGCAAAGGGATGCGGATCACCGACTTCGAATGGGATGAGGACAATATAGAACATATTGCCCACCATGGGGTTAGTTCTGAAGAAGTCGAAGAGGCCTGTTACAACGGGCCTTTCGTAATGAAAGGAAGGCAAGGGACCTACTTGATCTATAGCCAGACTGATGATGGAAGATACCTTTTGGTTGTGGGGCGATACAAAGGACAAGGAATCATCCGGGTGATTACGGCCCGGGACATGACGGATGCTGAAAGAAGACTCTGCCGAGAAAGAAGGTAACCGATGAATAAACGACATAAGACTAAACTTCGCAAATTCAAATCCTACAAAGAGGAGGCTGCGTTCTGGGACAAACAGGATACGACTAAGTTCCTGAGCGAGTTTTCGCCCGCTAAACTTGAGTTTCCAAAACCCAGAAAGCGGCTCGTTTCGATGAGACTGCCCGAACCCGAGATAATCGGCTTGAAGCGTATTGCCGCCAGAAAGGGTATAGGTTACCTCACGCTTATCCGCATCTGGGTGACGGAGAGATTTTTCAAGGAAATCAAGAACGCCTAAGGATTTAGTCGCCATCCGTGCTCCCGCACCTTTGGCATGTTCTGCTTCCACCTTCGACCCTCCACTTTCGACCTCGTTGGCGAAGCCAACGTCCGCCGCGCGGGCGCCATTACGGTTGACGGGAGGAATATCCGGTAGGGGTGAAACATCAATTCGGATTAAACCCATTGCAGAGGGGTCAAATCTTTCCTTGACTTCATCTTTCGCCATCCGCGCACCTTGAGGCTGCTCCGTCGAGCCTGCCGCAAGCAAGTCACCGCCCTCCCCCGTCACTTCTGATAACCGCGATCCAAAGCGATCAAGTGCCGGGGGGTTGAAAGCCATCGCTACCGTATTCACAGCCGCCATGCGCGGACCAAGGCCACCGGACACGGACGCCGGTTTCAAATATGGCTGGTGCAGTAAAAGCTCTTCGTATCTTTTGTGGTTCGTCGGCCGGAACACTTGGGGCGTTACCACCACATAAGAAACCCCCTTTTCCTTCAACAAACTTTTGAGATTTGGCGTGTGATAACCGCCGGTAATAAGAACTGCGGATTGCGGGTGATGGATCATGGATCGTGATTTCCTTGTTCCACCAGCCACCATCCACGATCCACTATCCTCATTCAGCTTTGCCAACATATTTTCCACGAACTTAATGTCTCGCTGGTAAGTCAACGTGTAGAATTCCTCAGAGCGTTTGACGATGTCCTCATAACCCGTCTCAAGGAAAACAGTCCGCTCGTAGTAAGTGTCGAGATCCAGGATCTTACGGTTAAGAAAACCCGTGAGCTCCTTTAGACTGAAATCCCTCGAGAGTACCTTGTACTCGTCAAACTCAGCCGGTGTCAGCGTGAAGTCAAAAAGCTTGTAAAGCGCTCTCAAGTTCTTCGAACAACGGATAAAGGTGCGCTCGTCCTCGGACACAGCCAGGGAGTCGAGCACCGCCTCCTCAAGCGTTTTTATCTCCTGGAGAGTCCCTTTAGCTTCTATTTTTTTTGCGAGCTTGAGATACTGAAAGTATTTGAAGAGTTCGGGGTACTTAAATCCGTCATCCTGAGGAGCGCTAGCGACGAAGGATCTCGATTTGAGATTCTTCGCGGAGTTTACCCTGAGCGTAGCGAATGGGCTCAGAATGACGTCTTCCAATAGCGCATAAAACGCTTTCTTTTCTTTGTGTTCATCGCTCGAGATCTTGAACGGGGATCTTTCCTTTTCGGCAAGTTCGAGCAGCTCTTTCCGGTCCTCGGGGTCCAGGGATTGGATGGCCAGCAGCTGTTCTTCTGTGGCTTTCTTGAAATCGATCGCGGATTCCTTGCGGGAGAGCGTGTTCAGGAGCTTCAGGTTCGGATAGTTCTTCAAAGAAATCCCGCGGAACCGGGCCTGCTCAAAAAGTACCCTAAAATATTCCGTGAGCGGAATTTCCTCACTATGGTAGGTTTCATATTTTTTGCTGAATGCTAGAAGCAACGGGTTGAGGATCCTCGGCGCGAGCGTGTCCATCGTCTGCCGGATCTTCTTCAAATAGTCATGGTACCTTTGACGGTCTTTCGCGACCGCGCCGTAGGTTTCGATCGACTTTCGGTAGAGCTCAAAATCCTCGACGCCCCAAAGTGTAAAGTCTTTCTCCCGGGAAAGATAAAGGTACTCCTCCCCGTGCATGAGGCCCTCTTTCAACAAAGGCGCTGCCACTTTCTTCCGGATATTGGGAGTACCGGCCTTCCTGAAGAACGGAAGCGAGCTGTCTCCAAAACCGGCTTCCACAAAAACAGTCCGGATCCCTTCTTTCTCAAGCACAATATCCAGCGCTTTGGAGAGGTTGAACTGGCCGGACTCGTTCGTGTGGGCGTCCTGAAATAAAAAAATGGTTTGGGAGCCGGTTCCCTTCCAGGAATCTTCTATCTGGGCGACGGAATCGGGAAGCGTGAAGTGTATATCAGGTTTTTCGGCCGGGAAAAGGTTTATTTTTTCAAGTTTAAGCTCGGGAGCTGCGAAAGCAAGCTGCTCCGCCAGAAAAGTTTTAATAAGGAGCAGCGAAATTAAACGTAAAATATCTTTAGTTTTCATGAATTAGATTAGGGATTTAATTTTTGTAACTTACTATAATTTATAGGGTTAACACATGTCCAGCCGGTATAAAAAGCGTACTCAAATTTTACATGATTCGCTTCGGTGTTTCAATGAAGGTGGGCCTTACATATTTAAGCTCTACAGATCGGAATTAAGCGGACTTAAGTCCTAACAGCTTTGATTTCCGAACACGCAAGCGAAAAATATGCTATAATTACTTCGTGGAAAACAAATCACTAAAAGAAACTAATCCCTTCCTCAAGGACCCAAATCTTTACAAGTCGATGTTGATTGCCAATGTGGCAAGTTCTGCAACTGTCGAATTGGGAAAGCTAAATCCTGCAATATTGAAAGCTCTTCAAAGCGCTTATTACCCCACACTTATTTACGTGTCCGGCGTTCGAGGGTCTGCTTAAGTATTCTTTCAATCACTTTTCTCATTGGTGCGTAGTCACGCTCATAGCCGGCACGGACAGCTTTAAAATATTCTTGTTTCCCCTTACCTTGTTGTATCGATTGAAAATCTAAAATAGGTTTTCCTGCCTGCAAAACCATAAGTGTTGCCAGAAGACGCGCGATTCTGCCGTTACCTTCCCGGAAAGGATGGATCAACACAAACTCAACATGCACCTCTGCCAACGCTTTCGTCAATTCGTCACCTAATTTAAAATCACATGGCGTGTATCGAGCCAGACATTCAGTCTCGAATGTTTGCATTAGTCTTGGAACATGCTTCGCATGAGCAAACCTTATTCCTTTCGTTAAATCCACTGCCCGATATTTTCCGGCCCACGGATAAACACGACCAAGCCAAATCTTATGCATGTGACAAATATCATTTACGCTGAATCTATGTTTCGCGTCATAAAGTCCAAAAACATAGTCCTCTGCCTGCTTCAAAGCCACGCTCTCGACTTCGTCCATCTGGCGCCTGCTTTTGATGCTCATCAAATTTTTGAGCACCCGCTTTCTCGAACCGAGTTCGAATTGGGTTTCGACTAATCCGGAAACGTGGTACTTTCCATTTTTCTGTTTCATTGTTATGGTAGAATCGCTTAATTAAACTTCCTGGAACTGCTATTGCCCCTGTTGTTGGGGTAGAACCGGTAGAACCAACCAAAACTGGCGCGGTCGAAGGGATTCGAACCCTCGATCTCCGCCGTGACAGGGCGGCGCTTTAAGCCAGCTAAGCTACGACCGCAATGAGCACCGGATTTACGACGCCGCAGCGTCGTCAAATCCGCCGTGCGAATTGGTCCCGCGAGGCGACGGCCTAGTCGCCGAGACGGGAGCAAACAAGGAAAAATTATCCAGTAACCTGTTCCGTCAATACCAAAACTCTGTTCTTCAACACTTCCAGAAACCCGTGTCGGATCTTAAAACTTTTAGTTTCGCTCTGAGGCTCTCGAAACGTAAGGATCCCCTCACTGATCGTCGTGATGAACGGCGCATGATTTTTCAAAATGCCCAAATACCCCAGAGCGCCGGGCGCCACAACCGACACCACATCGCCCTCAAAAAACACTTCGTTGGGCGTGACCACCTTCAGTTTAAAGGAGGGCTCGGCCATCAACGGGCTTCTTTTAGTTTGGCGGCGTTTTCAACGACTTCGTCGGTATTACCGACCATGTAAAATGCCTGCTCAGGATACTCGTCCATCTCGCCGCCGGCTATTTTTTTGAACCCGGCGACGGTCTCCTTCAGCGTCACATATTTCCCCTTGCGGCCCGTGAAGGCTTCCGCGACGAAAAAGGGCTGCGAAAGGAACTTCTGTATCTTGCGGGCGCGCGCGACGGTCGTTTTGTCCTCATCGGAAAGCTCATCCATGCCGAGGATCGCAATGATGTCCTGAAGATCCTTGTAACGCTGCAGGATCTTCTGCACTTGCCGGGCGACCGCGTAATGCTCTTCGCCGAGGATCCTCGGGTCCAGGATCCTGGACGTCGAATCGAGCGGATCGATCGCGGGATAGATCCCGAGCTCCGCGATCTGACGCGAAAGAACGGTCGTCGCGTCCAGATGCGTGAACGTGGTCGCGGGCGCCGGGTCCGTCAAGTCGTCGGCAGGCACGTAGATCGCCTGGACCGATGTGATGGAGCCTTGTTTAGTCGAAGCAATACGCTCCTGCAGATCGCCCATTTCGGTCGCGAGGTTCGGCTGGTAGCCGACCGCCGACGGCATGCGCCCCAAAAGCGCCGACACTTCCGAGCCGGCCTGGACAAAACGGAAAATATTATCGATGAATAAAAGTACGTCCTGTTTTTCCTCATCACGGAAATATTCGGCCATCGTGAGCGCTGTGAGGCCCACGCGCAAACGCGTCCCGGGCGGCTCGTTCATCTGTCCGAACACAAGGCATGTTTTATCCAGCACTCCCGATTCTTTCATCTCGTGGTACAGATCGTTCCCTTCGCGCGTGCGCTCGCCCACGCCCGCAAATACCGAGAAACCCCCGTGTTGGGCGGCAATATTCCGGATGAGCTCCTGAATGATGACCGTCTTTCCCACTCCGGCTCCGCCGAAAAGGCCTACCTTGCCGCCCTTGGGATAAGGCGCCAAAAGGTCCACCGCCTTGATGCCGGTCTCGAAGATCTGCGTCGCCGGCTCGCGGGCGTCGAGCGTCGGGGCGGCCCTGTGGATCGAACGGAATTTCTTGGAGTTTGGAGCCGGTTTTTCATCGATCGGTTTTCCGAGCACGTTGAACATTCGTCCCAGCGTTTCCCGCCCCACCGGGACCGTGATCGGCCGGCCGGTGTTAACCACTTCCATGCCCCTTACGATCCCGTCCGTGGAAGACAGCGCAATGCAGCGCACCAGGTTATTGCCCAGATGCTGCGCGGTTTCTATGACCACCTCTTCATTTCCGACCTTGATGATCAAAGCGTCTAGCACATTCGGCAAGGCACCCGATTCAAAACGAATATCCACGGTCGGCCCGATGACCTGAACCACACGGCCTATTGGGGGATTTTTTGTCATTTATTCATCCTTAAATTATTTATACCAGGACGCTCGCGCCACTTACGATCTCGGAAAGCTCCCGCGTGATGACGGCCTGCCTGGTCTTGTTCCTGAGTAACTTCAATTCATCCAAAACTTCTTCGCCGTTCTCGGTCGCCTGCTTCATCGCCATCATGCGCGCCAAGTACTCGGACGTGACTGATTCCAGAAGGATCATGTACATCTTCCCTTCCAAATATTTTTCCAGGAGCGAAATGAAAACCTCGCCAAACCCAGGTTCGTAAAGATACTTTGCGGCTTCCGAAGCCTTTTCGCCTGGCTGAATGAGAAAACCCAGCGAAAGAAAAGGATGAACCCTGTTCTGGACTCCGCCGCCGACGCGGAACGATGTGTAGAGGATCTCGAGAGAATCCGTTCCGCCCTTCAGAAAAAGATCCTTCGACTCCTCGGTGACCCTTTTTGCGAGCGCCGGATCCACCATCGATTTCTCCGCATAGCCGAGCGCGGTTGGGATCTGCCGCTTCCGGTAAAAATCCTGCGCGACCTTACCCACCGGGATGACGCGCGTCTCAAACTCTCGGTTCTGCGAAAGCCAGCCTGAGGCGGCCCTTAACACGTTCGCGTTGTAAGCGCCGCACAAACCCTTGTCCCCGGCGATGACCATCAGCGTTTTTTTCTTTATCGCTCTTTTTTCGAACAGGGGATGCGACAGCTCCTCCGCCGAACTTGAGAGGTTGGAAACAAGCTTTTCCATCTCCTGGAAATAAGCTCTCGACCTTGAGAACCGCCCTTCGGCTTTCTTGAAGCGAAAAGCCGCGATCATCTCCATGGCTTTCGTGATCTCATGGATATTCTCGATCGACTTCATTCTTCTTTTTATTTGCCTGAGAGACGCCATCCTACTTACCCCTTACCGCTTATCCCTGAAGAAAATCTTTCTTGAATGAATGGCCCGCATGGTCGAGCTTGACCGCCATGTCGGCCGAAAGTTCCTTCTTTTTCTCGATCACATTCACCACATCCGGGTATTTCTCGGCAAGGAATGAATGAAACGCCTTTTCAAACGCCCCGATCCTCTCGAGCGGCACGTCGTCCAGAATTCCCTTGGTCCCCAAATAAATGATGCTCACTTCCTGCCAGAGACCCATCGGTTCGTACTGGCCCTGTTTCAGGACCTCGACCAGGTGCGCGCCGCGGTTCAGCTGGTCGCGGGTGGATCTGTCCATGTCCGCTCCGAACTGCGTGAACGCCGCAAGCTCCCTGTACTGCGCCAGGTCCAAACGAAGCTGGCCCGCGACTTTCTTCATCGCCTTCGTCTGGGCGTTGCCGCCGACGCGCGACACCGAAAGGCCCACGTTGATGGCCGGACGCACGCCCTGATAGAAGAGATCCCCTTCCAGATAGATCTGCCCGTCCGTAATGGAGATCACGTTCGTCGGGATGTAGCCCGATACATCCCCGGCCTGCGTTTCAATGATCGGGAGTGCCGTGAGGCTGCCTCCCTTCAGATCGTCTCGAAGCTTCGCCGCGCGCTCGAGGAGCCTTGAGTGAAGATAAAAAACGTCCCCTGGGAACGCTTCGCGCCCCGGCGGCCGGCGCAGGAGAAGCGAGAGCTCGCGATAGGCGGCCGCGTGCTTTGTCAGATCGTCATAGATCGCAACCGCATGCTTGCCGCTGTAGAGGTAGTATTCACCGATCGCGGCGCCGGCATAGGGCGCCAGGTACTGGAGCGTCGCCGCCACGTCCGCAGGCGCGCTCACGATCGTCGTGAAGGCCATCGCACCGTTTTCTTCCAGGGTCTTGACGACCGAGAGAACGCTCGAAGATTTTTGCCCCACCGCCACGTAAATGCAGTAGACGTCCTTCCCTTTCTGGTTCAGGATCGTGTCGATCGCGATCGCAGTTTTCCCCGTCTGACGGTCGCCGATGATGAGTTCTCTCTGGCCGCGCCCGATCGGGATCATGCCGTCAATGGCTTTGAGGCCCGTTTGGAGCGGTTCTTTCACGGACTGCCTGGCCAGGACGCCGGGCGCCTTGAACTCAATGGGCCTTGATTCCGAGGAAACGATAGGCCCCTTGCCGTCCAAAGGCCTTCCCAACGGATCCACGACGCGGCCCAAAAGCCCCTTGCCCACGGGGATACTGGCGATCTTCCCCGTCCGCTTGACGAGGTCTCCCTCTTTGATGTCGCTTGCTTCGCCGCAGAGCACCACACCGACATTGGATTCCTCGAGGTTCAGCGCGATCCCGAGCTCGTCGTGAGGAAATTCCAACAATTCCCCCGCCATACAGTCGTCGAGGCCATACACGCGCGCGATCCCGTCGCCCATCGACAGAATAATTCCCGTGGATTCAAGCTTGACGCTTGTGTCATGCCCTTTGATCTCGTCCTTTAAAATGCTCGTTATTTCTTCAGGCTTCAATGCCATGCTTCATCCTTTTAAAAAGCTGAAGTTTATTCCTTACGGAGCCGTCCAAAACCTTGTTCCGGAAACGTACGACGACACCCCCGATGATGGACGGAACGATCTCTTTTTTGACCTCGACCTTGGCGCAGGCGATCTTTTCCGCGCGCGACACGATCTCGCGCTCGGCGGCTGCGGAAAGAGGCACCGCCGATTGGATCACGAGCGTAGCTTGCTTTTGGGAATCATCCGCTATTTTTTTGAAAATAACTGCGATGTCATGCACTAGATGAAAGCGGTGCTTTTTCAAAAGCAGCTCAAAAAAAAGCGCAAGCGCGTCCTGCGCTTTGCCGAAATTCTTCCGGTACAAATTACGGAGCGTCTGCGACTTTTCCTCAATGCTGAATTGGGGGTTCAGAAAGAACTTTTCGAGATCCCGCGAGGATTTGAGCGCCGCCGAAAATGACAAAAGCTCGGCCTCCACGGTTCCATCCTCGCCCAAGGGCTGCACTATTTCAAAAAGCGCCGCGGCGTAACGGCCGGCGATGACGAGTCCGTTCATTTGCTTGTGACCCCTTCCAATTCCTTGATGAACTGGTCCACGAGCCGCTCATGTTCTTTCGCGTCGAGTTTGTGCCGGATGATCTTCTCGGTCATGAGCCCGGAAAGCTCGATGATCTCGTTGCGCAGCACCAGTTTCGCCTGTGCCAAGTCATTGGCGATCTCGGCTTTGGCGCGGTCCACCATTTTCCGCGCGTCCTGGACCGCATGCTCCTGGACTTCCTTCGCCAGGGACTTCCCGATCTCGGCGGCTTCTTGTATCTTCTGCCGTGCCTCTTCCTCTATGCGGTCGACCCGGCGCCGGTATTCCTTCTCGAGATCCTCAAGCCCACGCTTTGTGGCTTCAATGCCGCGGAACTCTTCCTCGATCTTCCGTCGGCGGGCGTCAATGATGCCCAGGATCGACCCGAACGCGAACTTTTTGAGGATGAAAAATACGATCAGGAAACCCAGAAGCTGGGTCGCCATCTCGGGCAGCGCTTGTTGGATAACGTGTAGATCCATGAACTAACTTATCTTCCCCGACAGATTGAACACGACGATCAAGGCGTAGATCGTAAGCGCTTCGATGAACGCGCAGCCGGTGAGCATGCTCACCAATATCTTCGCCGAGGCTTCCGGCTGGCGGGCCGTCGCTTCCATTGCGGCGCCTACGGCCTTGCCCAATCCGATCGCCGAACCGAACGCCGCGATCCCCAAAGACAGCGGCAAAGAAACAGCTAACATGGTTTGTGCATCCATTGTTTATTGCTCCTTATGGTGTACCGTCATCCTGAGGCCCGCCTGAGGCGGGCCGAAGGATCTCAAAACGAGATTCTTCGCTGCGCTCAGAATGACGCATTGTTTATGTATGGACCGCTTTAGGGTGCTCCTCATGCTCATGCGGAAGCATCATCGCGATGTAGATCGTGCTCAAAAGCGTGAATACGAACGCCTGGATCACGCCGACCAGAAGTTCCAAAAAAATGAACGGGAAATGAAGCGGCACGCCGACGGGCACATGAAGCGGTTTGAGCATTTGGATGCCCATCCCCATGAAAACGGCCAGCAGGATGTGCCCGGCCATGATATTCCCGTAAAGACGGAAAGAAAGCGACAGGGGCTTGATGAGCTCGCCCAGCACGTGGAGCGGGAACATGAGGGGCGCCACGAGCCAGCCGAAAATGTCGCTCGGGTTTCCGCAAAGGTGGTGCAGATATCCCAAAATGCCGTTCCGGGTGATCCCGATCCACTGCACGTATAAAAAAACGCAGATCGCGATCGGCGCCACCGTCGTCAGGAACCCCATCGTAGAATTTTGAAGCGGCACAAGGCCGAACAGATTGGAAACTAAGATGTAAATGAAAAGCGAGCCGACAAAAGGCGTGTAGGCGCGGCCGCGGGGGCCCATCACTCCCTGCACGATATCGTCGAGCCCTGAGATCAAAAGTTCAAGGCCCGCCTGTCCGCGGCCGGGAATGAACTGGATCCTTTTAGAGATCGTGATCGCAAAGACGCTGATGAGCGTTATCACGATCGCGCTGAAGATCACCTTTTCCCATTGGAACAGAAAATCAGAAAAGGGCGACCCGGCCGTGGCCTTGGCGAGAAGCTGGATCCAATTGGCGACTTCCGGATGCACGTGTTCCGCATGTTCGATCTCTGTCATTTTTTATTTTCTTCTTCTTTTAAAACGTGTTTCAAAAGACGAAAAATTTCCCGTCCGGCCGCGAAAAATCCAGCGAACACAAAAAAGACCGTGAACCAGGGGTAAAACTGAAATTTACGATCGATCCAATTCCCAAAATAATACCCGAGAACTGGACCCACAAGGAGTACGAGAGGAATTGTTGTAAGTGCACCTATTTGCTTAACTTGCGAGTAAATAGCGCTCTTTTTCCCCGATGTGTCACCCACCCCACCCCCTCTTTTATTGCGCTGACTCAACCACTTTTTTCGCTAGCACCTGCGGCGCAGCGATTTGCCGAGAGCAAATCGAATGTCTTTCAGACATGAAAAGAGGGGGTGGGGCCATGGGTAGCGGCCATTCTAGCAATCAGGAAGAGGTTTGTCAATCCGTCCTTAGAAGCTACGCCATAAGGACGTAGCGAAGAAGGATTCGCGAGTGGTTTCATTCATCGCCGGCTCCCGGGTTTCACGGCCGGGACCTTCGCCTCGAGGCAAAGCGGGCAAACATCCGGTCTATAAGTTTTGATGTCCATTTTAAGCAAAGAATAAAGCGGCGCTGTGAAGCCTGGATCTTCCTCGCTTCGGTCGACGAGGCACGCGACGCCCACGGGCTTGGCGTCGCTTTGTTCCACGATCTCGATCACTTCGCGGCTGGATTTGCCGGTCGTCACGACGTCTTCCACGACCAGCGCCCTTTCGTTCTTGCGAATGGAAAACCCTCGCCTTAAAACAAGGGTTCCGTCCACGCCTGCCTGGCCGGCAGGCAGGCGCTCGGCAAAAATGGACCTGACTTTCAGCGCCCGGCCCATTTCGTAGGAGACGACCACGCCGCCAAGCGCCGGGCCGATCACGAGGTCCACTTTCACGCCTTTTAGTTTTTTCGCAAGCTCCGCGCACAGCCTCTCAGCTACCCGCGGCTTCTGCAAAACAAGCGCGCACTGCATATAGCTCGGGCTGTGAAGCCCACTGGAGAGCAAAAAATGCCCCGTCAGCAGCGCCTTCTCTTCCTTAAATATTTTTAAAACGTCTTTTACATTCATAAAATCGGATTATAACATAAAATAACAAGGCGAGGATTGCTTCTTGTGGGGGAGTGATGAGCCGAGCGGCCATGGTGTCCGCCGGAGGCGGACGAGCGAGGCGAATCTATCAGCGCAGTTCGCCTCGGTGGGGCGAACAAGCGGCCCCACAAAGAAGCAATCCCCGCCGCGGTTATAACTCCCACGCACTTTTATATCCACCGACTTCCTCGGCATACTTCATGAAATCGGCATAAAATTTGATGGAGGACAACGTCGCGCTGTCGCCTATGACGATGAGCTTGCGCCGCGCGCGTGTCATCGCCACGTTCATGCGCCGCGTGTCCGCCAGGAACCCGAGCTCCCCTTCCATGTTCGACCGTACGAGCGATACGATGACAAACTCCTTCTCCCGCCCCTGGAATCCGTCGACACTGTCGATCTCAATATCCGGATGCGGCGTTTGGCTCGCCAAAAACCTCACCTGCGCACTGTAGGGGCTGATCACCGCTATCTGGGCGGGCGGCACACCCAGCTCGAGCATTTTGTTCAATTGCGAAAGAAGAAGCTCGGCCTCCTCCACGTTGTAACGGCTTTCGCTGCCCTCCTCCAGTTTTTCTTCAAAACCCTTCCCAGCCGTATCGATGAATAAAAGCGGCTCCTTTGTCTCGGCGCACCCCCGGACCCCCGGAAGGCCCGAAAGCGACTGGCTCTTCACGGACTCATCGGCGACCAAAAGATTTTTGTAAAATTCCCTCGAGGAAAATCCCATGATGGTTTCGTTCATGCGATACTGGCGTTCCAGAAGCTGCTTGGAACCCTCCCCCAGGAGGTCATAAAAACGCTCGAAAAGCGTGATCCCAAGGCCCTTTTCCTCGGCTTCTTTCGATCTTACGGTCGGCGGTAGCTGAAAATGGTCGCCCGCCATCACCACTTTTTTCGCGTGGGTCATCGGGATCCACGTCATCGGCTCTGTCGCCTGAGTGGCCTCATCGATCACCAAAATATCAAAGAGCCGGTCCTCAAGCGACCGGTCACCAATACTTGCGAGCGTACCGACGAACACTTCTGCTTCTTTCATCACACTTTTGAAAATATCTTTTTTTAAATTTTTGATCTCACCCTTAAGCCGGCTGATCTCGTCGCGCAGTTCCTGCCCGGCCACGCGGCCGACCGAAGGTGTCGTAGACACCGTAGGCCTGTCGCGCCTTGTGGTGGGCCTGCGGTGGTCGCGGGCCCGTTCCTCTTTTTTGTAAAGCCGCTCAAGCTCCGATTGAATACCGGCGATCGTAGACCCAAGCGGGTGAAGCGCAAGCTTGAAATCCAACGTGTGTTCCCTTAAGTTTTCGGCGATGCGTGCGGGGTGCCCCAGCCTCACGGCATTGACCGAAGAGGACACGAGCTTCTCGAGGATATTATCGCAGGCGGTGTTGCTGGGCGCGGCGACAAACACCGACTCTTTCTTTGAAACGCCCTGGCGGACGATCTCAATGAGTGCTGTGGTTTTCCCGGTGCCGGGAGGGCCGTGCAGCAGGAAGAGTTCGTTGGCCAGCATCGACTTCCGGACCGCTTCCTTCTGTGAGGCGTTGAGGCCCCCGTCAAACCAGAGGATCTTCTCGTCCAAGTGACCGTCAAACGACGCCTTTGTCTCCGACAGGGAGATATCTCGAAAGAGAGCCAGCCGCGTGTTCCGGGTTTGGATCACAGCCTCGAGCGCTTCCATCATTCTCCGGTACGTCACCTGATTGACGGACTTATGGAGCTGGAACCCCTGCGCTTCCTCGGCCCAATCCGGCAGCGCGCGGTTAAACGCGACGGTCAGCCTGTAGCTCGATTTCTCGTAGACGGTCCCGGCCGGATATTCGGTGCGCTTTTTCTTGAAGACTTCCTTTTCCGGAAAAAGCGTTACAATGTCCCCGACCTCGAGCGAAAAAAGAGGGAATGGTTTCTTGTCCTTTTTCGCGAAGCTGGCAAGGATGTGCTCGGCCGGAGAAAAATGCCTCTCCTGAAGCACAAGACCCAACAAAGCCTTTCCGCGCAGCTCCCGCTCCCGCGGCGAAAGCTGTGTAAACTCATTTTTTATTTCTTCGAGTTCCTCGTCCTCTTCAAGCGCGACGAGTTTTTTTAGGAAAAGAAAATGGTCCTTGCCGATGCTTAGCGGTTGCCTCTGTGGGGGACGTACTTCTTTTGGTAGTTGCCTGACGGGCCGTGTTCCGACCTGTTTCCGTTGTGCTCCGTCCTTGGCCCGCGATGGCCCTGATAACGGCCGGCGGGATCATGGCTGGAATGCCTGGACGGATAACCGGGCCTGTTGGGACGGTAACCCCTGTTGGGACGGTCGCCGCCGAAGCCCGTGTTGAACGGCCTGCGGTTCTGGGACTGCTCCAACAGCGTATCGAGTTTCTTTTCCAGAAACCCCAGATGGTCCGCTATGCGTTTCAACTGAGCGGCTACATCCGTATTATCTATTTCGTTCATTTTATCTCCCTTTTATTAAATCAACTGCGCAAGTATTATACCCCCAAAGCGCCGGAATCCTTATTAATTAATTCGGCCGCCTTTTGATTGTTCGCCGTCGAGAAAACGCCGACGATCTTAAATCCATCTCCGCTTGTGCCGTACACGTAATCCACGTCAATTCCGTTTGAGCCCAGAAGTTTGACGACCGGTGCCAGCGTGCCGACTTTATTCTCAAATTCAACCACCAGCACGTCGCGCTCTTTGATCTTTGGAGCCAGCGGTTTTAAAAGCTCTTTGGCTTTTTTATTGTCTCGAGTGATAATCTGAAAATAGCCCTTATTTTTGACCGAATACGCGCACATATGAATAATGTAAATACTTGCCTCTGCAAGGGTTAGAGTAACTCTTCCCAGGATTCCCGTTTCATTTTTTACCTCAAGGTGAAGCTCACTCGAAACGACGGCTCTAGCCATGGATCTCCTCCAATATTTTTTTGGCGGCTTTTTTAGGATCATCCGCTCGTGTGATCGGACGACCCACTACAATAAAACTAGCCCCCTTCTCGATCGCCTCGCGGGGAGTCACGATCCTCTTCTGATCCCCGTATGCGGCCCAGAGCGGCCGAACCCCCGGCGTCACGATCAGGAATTCAGGCCCCGTGGCCTTGCGGATCACGTCTATTTCCCGGCCCGAAGCCACCACTCCGTCAAGGCCGCAGGACTTGGAAAGCAAGGCCAGGCTCCTCACCTCGTCTTCCACCTTTTTCTGGATGCCGATCTCGACCAGATCCTGATTCTTGAGGCTCGTCAACACGGTGACACCCAAAAGCAGGGGCCGCTTTATCTTTTTGTTCGATTCAGCCAGTTTGTGGAGGGACTGCACGGCCTGAAAAAGCATGTGTTTACCGCCGAGCGCGTGGACATTCATCATGAAGACCTTCATCCTCGCGGCCGCTTCGCAGGCGGCGCCGACCGTGTTCGGGATGTCATGGAACTTGAGGTCCAAAAACACCCGGCATTTGTAAGCGTGGACCATCTGAACAACGGCGGGGCCTGCGGAAGTAAACAGTTCTTTTCCTACTTTGAAAATTTTAACGCACTGGCAAAGATTTTTGACCAGTTTTTTGGCTTCCTTGAGGCTTGAGACATCCAGCGCCACAATTAGTTTTTCCATCTTTTTCACATTTATCCCCTTATGTCATCTCGAACCCCGTCGAATGACGGGGTGAGAGATCTCATCACACGACTTGGTGAGATTTCTCGCCCGCCTCGGGCGGGCGCTCGAAATGACTTGTAAAAATCATGCTTTTATAGAACCTACTATTTCTTTTATGTTCTTGATTTTTTCATTTTTCATAAACTTTTGAATGCCCTCAAGAATTTCAATCGACGCGGCGGGATTCATGAAATTGGCGGTGCCGACCTGTATGGCCGAGGCGCCGGCCACCAAAAATTCAAGTGCGTCCTTGGCGGTCATAATGCCCCCCATCCCGATCACGGGTATTTTGACGGCCCCGGCCGCCTCCCAAGTCATACGCACCGCGATCGGTCGGATGCAGGGGCCCGAGAGCCCGCCGGTCTTATTCCCAAGCACAGGCGCTCTCTTTTTCACGTCGATCGTCATCGCGATGAACGTATTGATGAGCGAGATCACATCGGCGCCCGCGCGCTCGGCCGCCGCCGCCATTTTACCGATATCCGACACGTCGGGGCCCAATTTTGCAATGAGGGTTTTAACTGTGACCTTCCTGACAGCCGACACGACTTCCTCGATCATCCGTTCATCGTGAGCGAACATCCTCGCCGCGTTAGCGGACGAGTCCGCCGATACTTTAGCGGCGGATAACGTCTCCCTATCGGACGTCGTCCGGTAAGACACATTTGGACAGGATAGGTTCATCTCAAAACCATCTACGCCACCCGCTCCGTCAAGCCTTTTAGTTACATCCACAAACTCCTCGACGCTGTGGCCCATGACGCTCACGATGATGGGAATGCCGATCCTTCTTAAATAAGGAAGTTTTTCCTCGATGAATTTCTCCACGCCCGGATTCTGCAGGCCGATGGCATTCAGCATGCCCGACGGCGTTTCCACGATCCTCGGTGGAGGGTTGCCCAAACGGGGCTTGATCGTGATGGTCTTGGTGACAATGCCTCCGAGCTTTTTTAGATCTATGAATTTCTCGAACTCTTTCGCATGGCCAAAAGTGCCCGACGCGACCAACACAGGGTTATTAAACTTTATCTTCCCAATTTGAATCTTTAAATTAACCTTACTCAACCTTGTACACCTCCCGGGTGTCTTAAAAACTTTTAATAAGTTAGTCTAATATCAACCTTTTTATCTTAGCCATCGCTCGTTGATAATCTTTACCCTCGTCTACAAATTTCCGGTATTGAGACGCTTTAATGTCAAAAAATCCGGAATAATCACATAACGGCATCTCACTGTTATTGGAAATATACTCCTCATATGAACTAGCTTCCCATTCTTCAGGTGAATCCACAATAGCCGCTGTCACAGGATTTAGATGAATGTACCTCGTTAAATGAAGTAATTGTTCATCAGTTTCCACACGAACATTCTTAAAAGGCCCAACCCAAAGAGGGCCTTTTCTGTCAATTTTGATGTTATAGTATCTCGCATAACTGTTTAATACGTTGCCAATAAAATTCACAATTCCATCATCCTTAAGCTGTTTAAGAATTAAATGAAAATGTGTAGGCATAATACAGTAAGCAATGATCTGAACCTGTTTTGAGTTCTTTTTTTCTAATTGTTTCAAAGCGTTGGCAAAACCCACAGTCTTCACTTTTGGAGAATCCAAAAACCTTGAAAACTGTGTCGGTGTCTTTGCCAACGAATAATAAAGAAGCATTCTTTTCATTCGTAGAATATCTTCTCTATAATTGAAAATTTTAAAACCAGCAATACTTTTATTGAAGACATGATAAATTTCACCTGTAGTCAGAATTTCTAATCGTCTCACTTCTTAAACCTTTTTAATACACCCGGGAGGTGTACAACGGTACTTACCAAATGATTTTATCTCCAGAAAAAACGGGTCCTTCCGAACAAGCGATAGCAAAGCGATGTCCGGATTTGGTACCGTCTTTTACCTTGATGGCGCAGCCTATACACGCGCCGAATCCGCAGGCCATCGGTTCCTCCACCGAAACTTCGCAAGGCGTTTCATATTTTTGGGAAATCATGGAAACAGCTTTCAACATCGGTGTAGGTCCG
The DNA here is from genome assembly GCA_964373505.1 of uncultured Planctomycetia bacterium. GTDB lineage: Bacteria > Omnitrophota > Gorgyraeia > 2-02-FULL-51-18 > 2-02-FULL-51-18 > CAYJVC01. Next base: position 11,036 of record CAYJVC010000020.1, on the reverse strand, counting down.
CAGGTGGAAATCAGCGGCAAGCGATAAGCGTTAAGCGATAAGCTATGTAAAAAATCATCCAGAACCTGTGTCACAAAACCTTTTTTTCCTTTTGAACCATTATCCGTAGCTAAATGTAGATTAACACCGAGTTTTTTAAAATCTTTTTCACACAAAAGAAGTTGTTTTGTTCTTGCTCCTAAAAAAACGTGAATATTATTTTTAGGAACTCCCTTTTTCTTAACCAATACTTCGGAGAGATGATAAAGAGGTGGAATTCCCACACCTCCTCCTACGAGGAGAAACGTGTCATCGCGAGCGCGCGAAGCGCGCGTGGCGATCTCGCTTTTCCCGCCAGAGGCGGGTCCGCCTTCGGCGGAAAGAACGAGATTGCTTCGTCGCTGCGCTCCTCGCAATGACGGAGGCACGGTAAACCCGTTTCCCAACGGCCCTACGGCCCAGAGTTTGTCCCCTTTTTTTGCCAAGGACAAAAGATGCGTGCCTTTCCCAACCACGTGGTGCAGGATCGAAAAATCATTTTTAGAGGCGGTGAGGAAGCTGAAGGGCCTCGGCAAAAGCGGGTCCGTGGCGTCCGAGCACAGCACCTGCACGAACTGGCCCGGTCTCGCGGCCCGGGCGATCTTACCCGAGGCCAGTTTCAGGACGTAGTGGCCGGGTGCGATTTTTTTATTTTCGAGGACCGTGGTTCTTTCTCTGAACATAGCCTTTTATGGTACTCCTGCAGCGAACAAACCGGTGTTTCTTTCGATCTCAATGCCTGGATGCCCCGGAGCGACGCGAGCGCCCCCTCCAGGGTCGTCACGCAGGACACGCCGCGCGCCACCGCGAAACTCCGTATCATAACCTCATCCTTCCGGGGCTTTTCTCCTTTGGGCGTGTTGATGACAAGGTCTATTTTTTGCGCCTTCATGAGATCCACTATGTTGGGGCTTCCTTCACCAATCTTCTTTAACGGTTTCACGCTGATCCCGGCCGCTTCCAACACCTTCGCGGTGCCTGCGGTGGCGACCAGGTCGAATTTGAGCTTCGCAAGCTCCTTCGCAATGGGCACGATCGCGGCTTTGTCCCTGTCCTTCACGCTCAGGAAGATCGTGCCTTTCAGGGGGAGCGCGGAACTGGCTGCTTGCTGCGCCTTCGCAAAAGCGGTGCCGAAATCATCGGCAATACCCATCACCTCGCCCGTAGATTTCATTTCCGGGCCAAGCAGTATGTCCACACCGCGGAACCTCATGAACGGAAGCACCACTTCCTTGACCGACTTATACGGCGGCACGATCTCTTCCGTAAACCCAAGGTCCTTTAATTTCATGCCTGCCACCCCATCCCCTGATTGGCCGCCTTTGGCGGTTGATCCGCGAAGCGGATCGCTACAATCAGGGGATGGGGCCATCACCTTGGACGCGAGTTTTGCCAAGGGCACGCCGATCGCCTTTGACACGAACGGCACGGTGCGAGACGCCCGGGGGTTCACCTCCAACACATACACCACATCGTTTTTGACCGCGAACTGAACGTTCATAAGCCCCACCACGCCAAGCTCCTTGGCAAGCGCCGAGGTCTGTCTTTTTATCTCGTCGATCACGGGCCCGGAGATATCATGAGGGGGAAGACAGCACGCGCTGTCCCCCGAGTGGATCCCGGCCTGCTCGATGTGCTCCATGACGCCCGCCACCACAAATGTCTCGCCGTCCGAGATCATGTCCACATCGATCTCTTTAGCGCCTTCGAGGAATTTATCGACCAAAATAGGCCTGTCTTCGGACACATCCACGGCCATTTTTTGCATGTAACTCATAAGCGACTCCTCATCGAACACGATCTCCATCGCGCGGCCGCCCAGCACATACGAGGGCCTCACCAGCACCGGATACCCGATCCGCTTGGCTTCTTTCTTGGCTTCCTCCAGAGTCACCGCGGTGCCGTTTTCGGGTTGTTTGAGTCTCAGTTTTTTCAAAACCTCGACAAATTTTTTCCTGTCTTCGGCGCGGTCTATCGCCTCGGGGCTTGTGCCGATGATGGGAACTCCGGCCTTGTGAAGCGCGAGCGCCAGGTTCAAAGGCGTCTGGCCGCCGAATTGCACAATCACACCGGCCGGTTTTTCCTTTTCGACGATATTCATCACGTCCTCAAATGTCACGGGCTCAAAATAAAGCCTGTCTGAAGTGTCGTAGTCGGTCGAAACCGTTTCGGGATTGCAATTCACCATGATGGTTTCGTAACCGATCTCTTTTAAGGCGAATGCCGCGTGGCAACAGCAGTAATCGAACTCGATGCCCTGCCCGATGCGGTTCGGCCCCCCGCCCAGGATCATGATCTTTTTCCTCGGGGTGATCTTCACTTCATCTTCCGTCTCGTAGGTGGAGTAATAATAGGGCGTGAACGCCTCGAATTCGGCCGCACAGGTGTCGACAAGTTTGTAGGCCGGCAGGACACCTGCTTTTTTCCTGAAACTCCGCATCTCGGCCTCGGATATTGAGAAGATCTCACCCAGTTGAATGTCGGAGAACCCAAGCTCCTTCGCACGGCGGATCATTCTCGTAACGTCATTCTGAGGCATACGTAACCCGTCATTCTGAGGCAACGAAGTTGCCGAAGAATCTCCTTTTTGAGATCCTTCGCTTAGCTCAGGATGACGGTTAAAAATCTCAGAATGACGGCGTGCAAACGTCTTCAGTTCATTTTCGAACTCGACGATCTCGAGGAGATTATCCAAAAACCACGGATCTATTTGGGTTATCTTTTGGATCTCTTTTACGCTCATTCCCTCTTCGAACGCGCGCTTCAAGTAATAGAGCCTTTCCGCATTTGGGCGTTTCAAGTGGTCTATGAGACCTTCCGTGGCTTTTTTGGACTCAAAACCCGCCGCCTTCACTTCCAGGCCCCTCAGACCCTTCTGGAGCGCTTCCTTGAACGTCCGGCCGATCGCCATCACCTCGCCGACCGACTTCATCTGGGTCGTAAGCGTCGTGTCGGCATCCGGGAATTTTTCGAATGCAAAGCGCGGGATCTTGACGACGCAGTAATCGATCATCGGCTCAAAGCTCGCCGGCGTTTTCTTTGTGATGTCATTGGGAATCTCGTCGAGCGTGTAGCCGACCGCCAGCTTCGCCGCGATCTTGGCGATCGGAAAACCCGTGGCTTTGGAAGCCAGGGCCGACGAACGTGACACGCGGGGATTCATCTCAATGATCACCATGCGGCCGTTCTTGGGGTTCAGGGCAAATTGAATGTTGGATCCTCCGGTTTCGACGCCGATCTCGCGGATGCACGCGATCGCCGCGTCGCGCATTTTTTGGTATTCGACATCGGTGAGCGTCTGAATGGGTGCCACCGTGATGGAATCGCCCGTGTGGACCCCCATGGGGTCGAAATTCTCGATGGAACAGATGATCACGACATTGTCCTTCTTGTCGCGCATGACCTCGAGCTCAAATTCCTTCCAGCCGGCGATCGACTCCTCTACGAGAATTTCGTGCGTCATAGATAGCTGTAAACCGTACGACGCTATTTTCTCGAATTCCTCCCGGGTCGTCGCGATACCTCCGCCCGTGCCTCCGAGCGTGAAGCTCGGGCGAATCACCACGGGTAATTTGATCTTTCTTAACACGGCCTTGGCTTCGGCCAGCGAGTGCGCAAGGCCTGATTTCGGAAGGCCGATACCGATCTTCTGCATCGCTTTTTTGAAATACTCGCGGTTTTCGCCTTTTTTGATCGCCTCGAGGTTCACGCCGATCATCCGGACGCCGTACTTTTTGAAAATGCCGGCCTCAGCGGCCTTGACGGCCGTGTTCAAACCCGTTTGCCCGCCGAGCGTCGGAAGCACCGCATCCGGCCGCTCGACCTGGATGACTTTCTCAAGGTATTCGACCGTGATGGGTTCGATGTAGACGCGGTCGGCCGTCTGCGGGTCGGTCATGATGGTCGCTGGGTTGGAATTGATGAGGACGACTTCGTAACCCTCTTCGCGGAGCGCCTTGCAGGCCTGGGTACCGGAATAATCAAATTCGCAGGCCTGGCCGATGATGATGGGGCCGGAGCCGATGATCAAAATCTTATGGATGTCTGTTCTTTTTGGCATAGAGTAAGTGGTAAGCGTTAAGCGTAAAGCGATAAGTATTAGGAATCAAGACTACGTTGAAATCCATAAAGAATTCTTCCCACCTCTTCACATATTAGATTCAATTTCTCATAGACACTATTATTCAGATAGCCTAGATCCTTAGAGAGTAGCAAATGATATTTGGTTTCCTCAAGTGAACTATCCGCATTGTTTAAGAAATGTAAAAAGTCTTTCCTGGACTTTCGTTTATGACCTTCGACAATATTAGTCGAGATCGAACTAGCTGAGCGACGAATCTGAGATATAAGACCGTATCTTTCTTCTTTTGGAAAGAATTTAGTTGCTTGGTATATTTCTAAGACTAATTGATGGGATTTCTGCCACACAATCAAATCTTTAAATGTTTTTACTGTCATCTTAACGCTTACCGCTTAACGCTTTACGCTTCTTTGTCATCAGGTTTATAAACTTGTCAAAATGGTGTGTCGCATCATGCGGACCTGGGGCGGCTTCCGGATGATATTGCACCGAAAAAACAGGGAGTTTTTTGTGTTCCATTCCTTCGCAGGTCCTGTCGTTCAAATTCACGTGCGTCAAAACCACGTCTTTGGTGGGCATAGAGTCCATGTCGACCGCGAAACCGTGGTTTTGCGCTGTGATGTCGACGCGTTTCGAATGCGTGTCGATCACGGGCTGGTTGCCGCCGTGATGGCCGAACTTCAGCTTGAACGTCTTTCCGCCGAAAGCCAGCCCCAGGATCTGGTGCCCGAGGCAGATCCCGAAAACCGGCATGCGGCCCAGAAGCCCCTTCACGGTATCCACTATATAGGGAAGCGCCTCCGGGTCTCCGGGCCCGTTCGAGAGAAAAAGCCCGTCGGGCCTGTATTTTAAGATCTCCTCTTTCGTGGCCGTGGCCGGAACCACGGTCACGCGGCAGCCTCTTTTTTCGAGGTTGCGCAAAATGTTGAGTTTGATCCCTGAGTCGATCGCGATGACGTGAAATTTGCCCTTCTTATTCCACGCATAAGGCCTTTTGCACATCACTTCCTTGATGAGATCGCGACCGACAAGGCCGGGTGAGCGTTTCGCCTTGTTCACCAGTGACCGAGGGTCCAGATCCTTGGTCGAAATGACGCCCTTTTTGGCGCCTTGCTCCCTCAAGTGTTTTGTCAGCGCCCGAGTATCGATCCCTTCAATACCGACAACTCCGTATTTTTTAAGGTACAAGCCAAGGTCCGTGCTCGCGCGCCAGTTGGAATAGAGGCGGCTTGATTCCTTCACGATAAAGCCTTCGACATAGGGCCGGCGCGATTCCACGTCTTCCTTATTTACGCCATAATTTCCGATCAGGGGGTACGTCATGCAGACCATTTGGCCTTTATAGGAGGGGTCTGTCAGGATCTCCTGATAACCGGTCATGCTGGTATTGAAAACAACTTCGCCGGTGGTTTCGCCCTCAGCGCCAAATGAGGTGCCCTTAAAAACTTTTCCGTCTTCAAGCGCGAGAACAGCTTCTTTTTTCATATATTCACCGTCATTCTGAGCCCATTCGCTACGCTCAGGGTAAACTCCGCGAAGAATCTCAAATCGAGATCCTTCGTCGCTTTGCTCCTCAGGATGACGTAATCTCTCCGTCTTTTAATTTTTGCACGCCCGCGACCCAAACATCCGTCGCTCTCCCTTTCATCTTCCAACCGATGAAAGGCGAATTCTTCGATTTGGACTCGAACTTTGTCTTATCGACGACCCATTCTTTGGCCGGATCAAAAATAGTAATGTCCGCCACGGCGCCTTCTGAAAGGTGTCCGCGGTCTATTTTAAGGACGCGCGCGGGGTTGAGCGACATTTTTTCGACGAGCTGTGTTAGGGTCATCACTTTTTCCTTCACAAGCCCCAGTGACAGAGGCAGCGAAGTCTCAAGACCGATAATGCCGAAAGGCGCCTGGTCGAACTCGGCGTCCTTTTCACTCTCGGCATGCGGCGCGTGGTCCGTCGCAATCACGTCGATCGTTCCGTCCTTCAGGGCCTTCTTGACGGCTGTCACATCCTCGGTTCTCCGGACTGGCGGGTTCATCTTGGCGTTGGTGTTGTAATGCAAGACCGACTCGTCCGTAAGATGGAAATAATGCGGGCAGGTCTCGGCCGTGACCCGCGAGCCCTGCGATTTGGCCTGATGGATGACATCGAGGGATTTTTTGCTCGAAATATGGCAAAAATGGAGCCTCCCGCCCGTAAGGTCCGCCAGCTGGATGTCACGTGAGACTTCCGTGCTTTCGGCCTCGACCGGGATGCCGGCAAGCCCGAGTTTCGTGGACACAAACCCTTCGTTCATACAGCCGCCGCAAAAAAGCGATTCGTCCTGAGCGTGAATGAGGATCGGCAGGTCAAATTTTTTTGCATACGAAAGCGCTCGGCGCAGGATGCTCGAATCCGTGATGGGCCGCCCGTCATCCGAAAGTGCCACGGCGCCGCCCTTTTTCATTTCGCCGAATTCCGTGAGCTCCCGGCCTTCCTGCTTCATGGTCACAGCACCCACCGGCCAGAGATTGGCCAGGCCCAGGCGTCTGGCCTCTCCGGTCATGAACTCCATGTCCGAGCGGCTGTCGGCGACGGGATTCGTGTTGGCCATCGGGCAAACGCCCGTGATCCCGCCTTTCAACGCCGCCCGGAGGCCTGTTTCGATGGTTTCCTTATACTCATGGCCCGGCTGCCTGAGATGCACGTGGATATCTATGAGCCCCGGACAAACAACCTTGCCCTTTGCATCGATGTCCCGATTAGCCTTATCCGCGATCTTCTTTGCAACCTTCTTCACGCGGCCGTCTTCGATGAGGATATCCATCAGCTCATCGAGCTTATTCTTTGGGTCCACTAAGTGCCCGTTTTTAATTAATATTTTCATGATTTACCTCTGTAGCGCCGAGGCGGCTTGTATTATCTCTCGCGTCGCCGTCCGATTTTCCCCACCGTGGAAAATCAGACTCAACGACTCGCCTCGCTCGTCCTCCTACGCCGTGTCCTTTAAGGCACGGCTTCGGAGGACACCATGGCCGCTCGGCTCGTCTCCGCCAAACAGCGCGTCGGATCTGTCCACAAAGCGCTGTTTGTGACGGATCCGCCAGCGCTTTGTGGCGGAGATGCGCCGCTTGAGACAATGCTGCGCCGCCCGGCGCCGAATCATCGCTCCACCATCGTCGTATGAAACAACACCGCCATGCGGATAGCGACGCCGTTCGTCACCTGCTCCAGGATCACCGACTGCGCGCTGTCGGCAACCTCGGCCGCCAGTTCCACGCCGCGGTTGATGGGCCCCGGGTGCATGATGATCACGTCTTTTTTTGCCTTCATCATGCGCTCCTTCGAGATCCCGTACTCGGCCGCGTATTCGCGGATGGATGGGAAGAAAGCGCCCTGCTGTCTCTCAAGTTGTATCCTTAGGATATTCAGCACGTCCTGGTCCCTGATCACCTGGTCAATGTCATAGGACACCTCCACGCCCAGCTCCTCAATGCCCGCAGGGATCAAGGTCGGCGGCCCGCACACCGTGACCTTCGCGCCGAGTTTTTTGAGGCCCCAAATATTGGACCGCGCCACGCGCGAGTGAAGGATGTCGCCGATGAGGCACACTTTCAAACCTTCTATCTTCTTCTTTCTTTCCCGTATCGTGAAAATATCGAGGAGCCCCTGCGTCGGGTGCTCGTGGATCCCATCTCCCGCGTTCACGACCCCCGCGCGGATCGAGCGTGCCAGGTACTCCGCGGACCCCGAGGACGGGTGCCGCATCACGATCGTGTCGACGTGCATCGCCTCAATGTTCCGGGCGGTGTCCGTCAGGTTCTCGCCTTTGGAGGTACTGGAGCCCATAGAGGAAAAATTGATGATATCGGCCGAGAGGCGCTTGGCGGCGACCTCAAAGCTCGTGCGCGTGCGTGTGGAAGGCTCGAAAAAGAGGTTCGCGATGGTCTTGCCCCGAAGCGCCGGGACCTTCTTTACTTCGCGGGTCGAAATTTCCTTAAAAGATTCCGCCGTGTGAAGAATGAGCTCGATCTCTTCTTTCGAAAGCTCCTCCAGAGAGAGAAGATCTTTACGAGTCCAACGCACATTACCGTCATTCTGAGGCGACGCAGTCGCCGAAGAATCTGATTTTTGAGATCCTTCGCGGAGTTTACCCTGAGCGTAGCGAATGGGCTCAGGATGACGTTTTACATTATCCTTCATTGGACCACCACTTCTTCCTTCTTGTCTGTTTCAGTAAAGTACACGTGGACCGTTTCCTCGTCACTCGTCGGAATATTCTTGCCCACAAAATCGGCGCGGATCGGAAGCTCCCGGTGCCCGCGGTCGATGAGAACGGCAAGCTCGATGCGCTTCGGGCGCCCAAAGTCTATCAGCGCGTCGAGAGCCGAGCGGATCGTCCGGCCCGTGTACAGTACATCGTCGACAAGCACGACTATTTTGTCGTCGAGATCGAAGCTTATTTCAGTTTTATGAATGATGGGTTGTTCGCCGACTTTCGTCAAGTCGTCGCGGTAGAGGTTAATATCGAGAATGCCCAGGGGAATGTCGGCTTTGCCGATCTCTTTGATGGAGCCTTGGAGCCGCTTGGCGAGGACCACTCCCCGGGTCTGGATGCCGACGAGGCACAGGCTGTCCGTGCCCTTGTTCTTTTCCAGGATCTCATGCGCGATCCGGGTGACGGACCGCTCGATGGAGGGGGCGTCCAGGATGAGCTTAGACATGGTTCGACAAGCTCACCAAGCCATAAAAAATCCCACCCGCGGATATGCGAAGTGGGTTTAATTTGTAGATAGTTTTCACCTTAGCCTTTTTGGGCCTCTCGGGGCCCGTTTAAAAGTCTACGGGAGTATACGCTTAAAACTCTTGCCTGTCAATAGCGGCTAAGAAATTCTCTTAATGGCTTCCCTGTATACTTCTTCGTTCCTCCTTATCCCTACAGCCAAGATAAGAACAGCACGATGCGGGCGATCGACCCGAAACACCACCCGATAATCGTCAAAAACTTTCAATTTCTTATACCCGGATAATTCGCGTTGTAAAGGCTCCCCTGCCTTTTCAGGGTCGAACGATAAAAGTTCAATGCACTTTTTTTTTATCTTTTCTTTCGTCTTGAGATCAAAATACCGGCTGTCTTCTTCAAGAACTTTCTTATGAAGCCGGATCCGGTAGGGGGTTTGGCTCACCACTTCCCAATATCCACGAAATCCTTTGATGCTGAGCCTTTGTCCCGCTTTAACGCCAGACAGCCCAAAATATAATCTTCCGCTAGATCCAAAAGCTCCTCATTCAGCTCATAGCGGTGGTATTCGACCATGACAGCCACCGGCTTATTGTGTTTTTCCAGTATCACGGAATGGTCCTTCAATTCCTTTAAAATTTCTTCCGATTTGGTCCTCAATTCACTAAGACCGGCTATCGTTGTTTCTTTTTTTACCGTGATCATAAGCTCTCCCATTTGAACTGCTTTCCTACTGAAGAGTATACACGATAACCACAAATTGTCAATAATATATTACATAATTTAGTACAATATATGTACTATAGTGGGTCTGACCCCAGAAGGCTATAATGTCAATGGACGAAGGAGAGAAACTTTCACAAAGCTAGACTGGCTTTAATGGCTTGATTTACTTTATCAATATAGTTTCGCGGCAAAGAACCGATCTTTTTATGCAACCTTGTTTTGTCGACAGTACGAATCTGATTTAACATAACGGTCGAGTCTGCCTTTAAATTGCCAACTCCCTTAGGAAGGGTAACATTGGTTGGATATTCTTTGGAAAACAACTTTGAGGTCAGAGCCGCAACGATCGTGACATCACCAAATTGGTTTCCGACGTCATTTTGGATAATGAGCACAGGGCGTCTCCCTGATTGTTCCGAGCCCACAACGGGATTTAAATCGGCCCAGAAGATACCACCCCTTTTAATCGACATACTTGAGCATATCTGTATCGGCGTGCTTAAAGGCTTCCGTAATCTCCCGAGACTCAGACGCCATCTCCAGGTATCCTTCCTTCATGAGCTTACAAAGCTCGCGCTTTTCTTTAATGCCCAGATACAACCTGACAGCCTTCTGAATCAACGTGCTCCTCTTCGTGTGCTCACGCTTGGCTTCTTTATCCAACTCAAGCCGTAAGTCATGCGGAAAAGTGATGCTTAAGTGTTCCACGATCAGCCTCCTGTAGTATATATATTAAGTATATACTATAAATGTATACTTAGCAACAAAAACTGACATAGCAGTTAAGAAATTCTCTCTAAGGATTCTAGCGCCCTAAGGATGAGGGGTCTCACCGCAAAAATGGTGATTTCACCTCTACCTGGTCCATAAAAGAAGAATATCCTGTAGGCAGCGGGCGTGTCCTGCTCGGCATATGCCTCAATGATTTCCTCACCGTTAGGACCTTTGAGCGACGTGTATTTGTGGGTTTGAAGGCTCGGATGTTTAGGATTCTGACTGAGAAAAGTCAAAGCTTTTGTAACGGCTTTGTATCTTTTTTGCAGGTCGGCGGAATGTTTTAGTTTTCTCAAGCTCCCTATGGCCGTCTCACTGAAGTGCAAGCGAAACGTCATAGACTATCTAAGAATCGATCCAGATCGGACGCCGGTATGATTTTCCCTTCAGTTATATCCCTCAAGCCGCTTTTAACTTTCTCCAACGCCGAGACATTTTGAAAAAGCCACGCCTCTCTGCTGGGAATGCTGGTGGCTGGCCTTAGAAGGAGGTCTCCTTCCTTTCCGATAAATACCTGGAACGCATCCACCTTCATCCTGCCAAAGAGAAGTTTCTTTAACTTCTCCCCCAAATTAATTCTATTTTTGGAGTCCAGAACCTTTGTGTCAACCGACATGAATTCCTCTTGGATTGTGATGCTTTTACCCGTTGTTTTCATAATTCACCTCCCTATCAGAGTATACCTAATAGTGGGATAAATTATAAGTGGGAAATTCCCAC